>JALYVZ010000461.1 GCA_030852965.1 Actinomycetota bacterium
TCGCCGGAACGGGCACGGCGCGTCGTGGGATCTGCTGGCGGCCCGCCAGGAGCAGATCACGGCGTGGGTGGCCGGTGGTGGCGGTGCGCCGCCGTTGTCGGTGGTGAAGATCGGCGAGCTGCTGACTCGGCAGGGTTGTGTGGTGCCTTACCGCACCTTGCATCGGTTCGTGGTGGTGTGCTGCGGGTTCGGGGCCAAGGGGACCACGATGCGGATCGATGACGGTGAGCCGGGGGTGGAGTGCCAGATCGACTTCGCCCAGATGGGGTTCATCGTGGACCCCGACACGGGCAAGAAGCGGCGGGTGCACGCGCTGATCTTCACGGCGGTGCTGTCGCGGCACATGTTCGTGTGGTTGACCTACTCCCAGACCCTGGTGGCGATGATCGCCGGGTGTGAGGCGGCGTGGTCCTTCTTCGGTGGGGTGTTCAAGGTCCTGATCCCCGACAACCTCAAGGCGGTGGTCACCCGGGCGGACACGGTCAACCCGCAGCTGTCGACGGGCTGGTTGGACTACGCCCAGCACGTCGGGTTCGCCACCGACCCGGCCCGGGTCCGCACCCCGCAGGACAAGCCCAGGGTGGAGCGGGCGGTGCAGTACGTGCGCGGCAACTTCTGGGCCGGGGAGACGTTCACCGACCTGGCCGACGCCCAGGTGCGGGTCGCCGCCTGGTGCACGCAGCGGGCCGGGATGCGCGTCCACGGCAGCACCGCGGCCCGGCCGCTGGAGATGTTCACCGACGTGGAGGCGGGGTGTCTGTTGGCGGTCCCACCCGCCTACGACGTGCCGATCTTCACCCGGGTCAAGGTGCACCGCGACTTCCACGTCGAGGTAGCCAAGGCGCTCTACTCGCTGCCCGAGCAGTGGATCGGGCACTACCTGCAGGCCCGCGCCGACTCCGAGCTCGTCAAGGTCTTCCACCGTGGGCAGCTGGTCAAGACCCACCCCCGCCAACCGCCCGGCGGGCGGTCCACCGACCGTGAGGATCTCCCCGTTGAACGCGCCGGGTATGCGATGCGGGACCTGGCCGGGCTGATCGAAACGTGCGCGGGGCACGGGCCCAACATCGGGATCTACGCCGAACGCCTCCTCGATGACCCGCTGCCCTGGACCCGGATGCGCACCGTCTACCGGCTGCTCGGACTCATCCGCCGCCACGGGCCGGGACCGGTGGAGACCGCCTGCTCCCGCTCCCTGGACCTCGACGTCGTGTCGGTGTCGAAGATCGCCTCGATGCTCGACAAAGCCATCGAGGCCCAAGCGCCGATACTGCCCGCCGCCGCCGGTGCACCGACCGGGCGCTTCGCCCGCGACCCAGCCGAGTACGCCAACCCGCCGCGAGCACCACTGACCCTGATCCACGGCGGCGCCACCGCCACCCACCCAGAACGGGAGACCAGCCCATGAGCACCACCACGCCCACCACCACCGCGGCGGCGTCCGGGCCCACCGACCCGATCGGCGCCGACCTGATGGCAACGCTGCGCGCCCTGAAGCTCGGCGGACTCAAAGACACCCTGCCCGAACGGCTCACCCTGGCCAGGACCCGCACGATGGGCCACGCCGCGTTCCTGCAGCTCGTCCTCTCCGACGAGGTCGCCCGCCGCGAGTCCCGCTCAGCGATGCTGCGGGCACGCACCGCCGGCCTCGACCCGACCATGCGCCTGGACACCTGGGACGAACCCGCCAACCTCACCTACGACCGGGCACTGCTCTCGGACCTGACCAGCCTGCGGTTCACCGAAGCCGGGCACGGCGTCCTCATCCTGGGACCCGTCGGCGTCGGCAAAACACACCTCGCCACCGCCCTGGGCCACATCGGGATCCGCCGCCGCCTGTCCGTGCTCGCCTCCCGCACCGACAAGCTGTTCACCCGGCTACGCGCCGCCCGACTGGACAACACCCTGGCCGCCGAGATGCGCAAGCTCGCCCGCGTCGACCTGCTCATCCTCGACGACTTCGCCCTGCGGCAGATGGACGCGACCGAGACCAACGACTTCTACGAGCTCATCGTCGAACGGCACCGCACCGCCTCCACCATCGTCACCTCCAACCGCGAGCCGGCCGAGTGGATGGCGATGATGTCCGACACGCTGCTCGCCCAGTCCGCCATCGACCGGCTCACCTCCGCAGCCCACACCCTGATCATCGAAGGACCCTCCTACCGGCAACGAACCCACCTCGGAACCACCCCGGACGAACCCCGCCGGGTGACGACAACGTGACGACAACACCCTGCCCGGTCTGCGGGACCCCCTTCACCCCGATCCGCCGCCAACGCTTCTGCCGACCCGCCTGCCGACAGACCGCCTACCGCCGTGCTCACCAACCCGAACCACCACCGGTGACGGTGCCGGCGGCCCGGACCCGCACCGAGACCACGATCTACCAGTGCGGGCAGTGCGACCAGCGCTACCTCGCCGAGCAGTGGTGTCACGACTGCCACCGGCCATGCATCCGAGTCGGACCCGGCGGCGAATGCCCCCACTGCAACGAACCCGTCGCGGTCACAGACCTGCTACCCACCCCCAAAGAACCGGGGCACATCAATTGACACCGACACCCAGCCCCACCATGCTCACCAACACCTCCAGGTGGTCCCATGCTCGTGACAACACGGTGGTCCCATCCCGCTGGCAAGCGACACCCGCCGAGCTCAGCCTCCGCGGT
>JALYVZ010000148.1 GCA_030852965.1 Actinomycetota bacterium
CCGCCAAGCTGGCCGAGCAGGCCGGAGTGGACGTCGAAGCGGTCTCCGGCGCGGACAACGCCGGTTGCGCGGCCGCCGCCGACCTGGTGCTGGTAGCGGTGCCCTGGGAGGGCCACGACACCCTGCTCACCTCGCTGCGCGACGAGCTCGCCGGCAAGATCGTCATCGACTGTGTGAACCCGATGGGGTTCGACAAACAGGGCCCATTTGTGCTCCCGGTGGCCGAGGGCAGCGCCGCGCAGCGGGCCGCCGCGCTGCTGCCGGACTCCCGGGTGACGGCGGCCTTCCATCACGTCTCGGCGGTGACTCTCGCAGACCTGTCGGTGGCCGAGATCGACCTGGATGTGCTGGTGCTCGGCGACGACCGGGAGGCGACCGACCAGGTCCGGGCGTTGGCTGACGCCATCCCCGGCGTGCGCGGGGTCTTCGGCGGCCGGCTGCGCAACGCCGGCCAGGTGGAGGCGCTCACCGCCAACCTGATTGCGGTCAACCGCCGCTACCAGACCCACGCCGGCATCCGGATCACCGCCCTACCGTGATCCGGCTCCGCCCCCAGCGCCGCCGCTCGAGCTCACGGCGGGGGAGCGGGCGCTCGCCGAGGCCGTGCTCGCCGTGCTCGCCGAGCGCGGCGTGGTGGTCAACGTCCGCCGGTCGGGCCCGCATCACCGGCTGGTCGGGTGGCTGTCGGACAACGGGCTGCCGGCTGGTCGGCGCCACCGACTACTGCACCCATCCACCCGGGCTGACGGTGCGGCGAGTCGGTGGCTCGAAGTTCCGACGACGCCCGAGCGATCCTGGCCAGGTCGCCAACCGCTACCGCGCGTTGTGAGCGCCGAGCACCTCGCGAGCGAACGGCACTTTCACCCGCTCTATGTGGACGGAAGTGCCGTTCGCTCGGTGTCGGTGGAGCGGTGAGCGCTCCGAGTGCTGAGTGTTCAGGTGTAGGAGTGCTCGGGGTCGGGGTAGACGCCGCCGCGTACCTCGTCGCCGAAGGCACGGGCGGCTTGCGCGAGCACGCCACCCAGATCGGCGTACCGCTTGACGAACCGAGGTACCCGGCCGGTGTTCAGCCCGGCCATGTCCTGCCAGACCAGCACCTGCGCGTCACAGTCCGGCCCGGCGCCGATGCCGACCGTGCAGATCGCCAACTCGGCGGTCACCCGTTTGGCCACGTCGGCCGGCACCATCTCCAGCACCACCGCGAACGCGCCGGCCGCCTGCAGCGCCAGCGCGTCGGCGATCAGCGACTCGCCGGCGTCGCCGCGACCCTGCACCCGGTAGCCGCCGATGGTGTGCTCGCTCTGCGGGGTGAACCCGAGGTGGGCCATCACCGGGATGCCGGACCCGACCAGCGCCTCCACCTGGGGTACGAACCGCTGCCCGCCCTCCAGCTTGACGGCGTGCGCGCCGGCCTCCTTCATGAACCGGGTGGCGGTTTCCATCGCCTGCGCGGGGCTGATCTGGTAGCTGCCGAAGGGCAGATCGGCAACCACCAGCGAACACCTGGTGGACTGCACCACGGCGCGCACCAGCGGCAACATCTCCTCGACGGTGATCGGGAGGGTGTTCTCGTAGCCGTAGACGTTGTTCGCGGCCGAGTCGCCCACGAGCAGGACCGGGATGCCGGACTCGTCGAAGATCGCTGCGGCGTAGGTGTCGTACGCGGTGAGCATCGGCCAACGCTCGCCGCGCTCCTTCATCGCCCGCAGCGCCGGGATCCGAACGCGTTTGACGGGTTGCGGCTGCTCGGTCGGGCCGGTGCGGTACGGAGCGAGCTGCTCGGATGTCGACATGGTCAACCGTCCTCCCTCGAGGCCCGCCTGGCGGGTCCCCGGGTCGTCATCAGTGCTGACCGAGAAAGGGTGCCACCACATGGACCGTGGCCACCGCCGCTGCGACCAGTCTCACAGCGAGCCGCCGCTGGATGACCCGCACGAAGATGTCACGGCCGGGCGGGGCAGACTGTTGCGCGATGAACGCCACAGCGTGCGGCCTGCGCCGCCATCTCCTGATCCTGGCCGCGCTGGTGGCCGTCGCGGCGCCCATCGTGGCGTGCACGAACGCTCGACCGACGGCTTCGTCGGCGAGCCCGGCGGCGCAGAGGGACGACCTGCAGAAGTTCTACGCCCAGAAGCTGGCCTGGAAGGGCTGCGCGGAGTTCTCGCGGGATCCCGAGACCCAGGCCAAGTTCGCCAGCCCGAAGCTCGACTGCACCTACCTGGAGGTGCCGCTCGACTACGCACAGCCGGCGGGGAAGACCGCGCAGATCGCGGTGCTTCGCCAGAAGGCGACCCAGCAGAGTCAGAAGATCGGTTCGCTGGTCATCAACCCGGGGGGTCCAGGCGGCTCCGGCATCGAGGCGGCGGTCACGACCGTGAGTCCGGGGATCGTCGGCTCGCCGCTGGAGCAGCGGTTCGACCTGGTGGGGTTCGACCCGCGCGGGGTCGGTGCGAGCAAGCCGGCGATCCAGTGCTTCACCCCCGCCGAGCGGGACGCCGACCGGTTGGACGTGGACCTGGACAACTCGCCGGTCGGGGTGGCCCGCCAAGAGGGCAAGATCAAGGACTACGTCAACAAGTGTGAGCAGCGCTCGGGCAAGGATCTGCTGGCCAATGCGGGTACCCGGGATGTGGCCAAGGACATGGACGTCCTGCGCCAGGCGCTGGGTGATCAGAAGCTGACCTATCTGGGCTACTCCTACGGCACGCAGATCGGCTACACATACGCCGAGGCCTTCCCACAGAACGTGCGCGCGCTGGTGCTGGATGGGGCGCTCGATCCCAGCCAAAGCAAGATCGACGAGATCGTGAAGCAGGCCGAGGGATTCCAGAAGGCGTTCGATGCGTTCGCCGCGTCGTGCACCAAGCAGCCCGGTTGCCCACTGGGGCAGGACCCGAAGAACGCCAACGCGGCGTTCCGCAAGTTGGTCGACCCGCTGGAGACCAAGGCAGCGCCGCTGGCGGGCGGCCGGAAGCTGTCCTACAACGACGCCGTGATCGGCGTCATCCAGGCGCTCTACAGCGAGCAGCTGTGGAGTCCGCTGCAGCGCAGCCTGACCGAGCTCGCGAGCGGCCAGGGGGGCAGAATCCTGATGTTGCTCGCCGACATCTACCAGGGCCGCCGGGACGACGGCACCTACGAGTTCGGCCTGGACGCGTTCGCCGCGATCGGCTGTGTCGACGACAAGCCGATCACTGACCCGGCGGTCTGGCTCGAGGCCGACAAGCGGGCCCGTGTGGTTGCGCCGTTCCGTGACGACGGGCATGGCCCGAGCCCGGTACGAGACGCCTGTGCGTTCTGGCCGGTGCCCAACACCAGCGAGCCGCACCTCCCGAATGTCACCGGGCTACCTCAGGTGATGGTCATCTCCGGGACCAACGACCCGGCGACCCCGTACCAGGCGGGGGTGAACCTGGCCAAGGCGATCAACGCTCGGCTGCTCACCGCCGAGGACAACCAGCACACCGTTGCCCTGCAAGGCAACCGGTGCGTCGACGAGTACGTCACCAAGTATTTCCTCGACCCGTCCGTGCTGCCCCCGGATGGCGCTCGCTGCAAGGTCGCCCCGGCCTGACCACTGGTCCGCTGCGCACTACTCCGGCTGGCGGTGCCACACTGTCGGGCGATGAACGCCACACCGCGCGGCCTGCGCCGCCATCTCCTGATCTTGGTCGCGCTGGTGGCCGTCGCGTCGGCCACTGCGGCCTGTACCGTTGGTCCAGTGGGTGTCGGGGCCGCCGTGGTGAGCCCGGCCGCCCCGGTGCCCTCGGGCGATCTACAGAAGTTCTATGCACAGAAGCTGGTGTGGCAGGGCTGCGCGGGGTTCGCGTTGTCTGACGCTGAGAAGGCGTCGTTCGCCAATCCGAAGTTCGACTGTGCCTACCTCGAGGTGCCGATCGACTATGCGCAGGTGGGCGGCAGGTCGGCGCAGATCGCGGTGTTGCGGCAGAAGGCGACCCAGCCCAGCCAGCGCATCGGTTCGCTGCTGATCAACCCGGGTGGCCCTGGCGTGTCGGGTATCGAGGCGGCCACCGGGGTGGCCAAGTCACTGACTCCGGAGCTGGCCCAGCGGTTCGACCTGATCGGGTTCGACCCGCGCGGGGTCGGTGCGAGCAAGCCGGCGATCCAGTGCTTCACCCCGGCCGAGCGGGACGCCGACCGGTTGGACGTGGAGCTGGACAACTCCCCGGCCGGGGTGGCCCGCCAGGAGGGCAAGAGCAAGGACTACGCCAACAAGTGCGAGCAGCGCTCGGGCAAGGATCTGCTGGCCAATGCCGGTACCCGGGATGTGGTCAAGGACATGGACGTCCTGCGCCAGGCGCTGGGTGATCAGAAGCTGACCTATCTGGGGTACTCCTACGGCACCCGGATTGGCTACGCCTACGCCGAGGCGTTCCCGAACAACGTCCGGGCGTTGGTCCTCGACGGTGCGCTGGACCCCAACCAGAACCTGATCGATCGGTCGGTGGCCCAGGCTGAGGGTTTCCAGAAGGCGTTCGATGCGTTCGCGGCGTCGTGCACCAAGCAGCCTGGTTGTCCGCTGGGACAGGATCCGAAGAATGCCAACGCGGCGTTCCGCAAGTTGGTCGACCCGCTGGAAACCAAGGCGGTGCCGCTGGCTGGCGGCCGGCTGCTGTCCTACAACGACGCTCTGACCGGAGTCATCCAGGCGCTCTACAGTGAGGATCTGTGGTATGGGTTGCAGCGCAGCCTGAGCGAGCTCGCCAGCGGCCAGGGGCCCAGGATTCTGATGTTCCTGGCCGACCTCTACGAGGGCCGCCAGGTCGACGGCACCTACGAGTTCACCCTGGACGCGTTCGCCGCGATCGGTTGTGTGGACGACATCCCGGTCACCGATCCGGCGGTTTTGTTGGAGGCCGACAAGCGCGCCCGCCAAGTGGCGCCGTTCCGCGATGACGGTCACGGTCCGGATCCGGCGCGCGACCCGTGCGCCTTCTGGCCGGTGCCGCACACCAGCGAGCCGCACCTGCCTCAGGTGCCCGGACTGCCCCCGGTGATGGTCATCTCCGGGACCAACGACCCGGCGACTCCGTACCAGGCCGGGGTCAACCTGGCCAAGGCGCTGGGTGCCCGGCTGCTGACCGCCGAGGACAACCAGCACACGGTCGCGTTGCAGGGTGACCAATGCGTTGACGACTACGTCACCAAGTACTTCCTCGACCCGAAGGCCCTGCCGCCGGACGGCGCCCGATGCAAGGTGGCCGCTGGCTGATCTGCTCGCGGACCGGCTGTCCCACCGGATCGTTCGCGATCGCACACATTTTCGGCCAAACGGCCCACGGCGGCCGGACCAAGAGTGTTTCCTCAGCCCATGAATACGCTTGGACCGCGCCGTACTCAGGATGTGCCGCAGCTGGCCGGCCCCCAGTCCGACCTCGCGCACAAGGCCGTCATGACAGGCTGCGTCCTGGCCGCCGCGATGGTGATCTTCGCCGTGCTGAACGCGTTCTGGGGCGTTGATCCGCGACCCGCCGATCCGCGACCCGCCGATCCAACGGCGGCGACCTACTCGGCCATGGCAACGGGCGCGAACCTGGCTCCCGCCAAGCGTGGCTCCGGCGACTCGGGCTCCGATGGCCCGGGCAGTGGTGGCGAGGGCTCGGACGCGAAGGGTTCGGACGCGAAGGGTTCGGACGCGAAGGGTTCGGACGCGAAGGGTTCGGACGCGAAGGGCTCGGACGCGAGCAGGTCAGCAGCGAAGAGTTCGGAAACGAAGAGTTCACCTGCTGGCAGGTCGTACTCGAGCAGGTCGGATGCCGCTGGTTCGGACGCGGGGAGTCCGAGCGCCGGCAGGTCGGACAGCGGCGACCCGTATTCGGGTAACCCCTACGCGGACGGCTCCGCCAGACTCGACAAGAATGCGCGCTCCTACCTGCCCGGCGGTTCGGCCGGGGTGGGTGGTCCGGCCGGTCCGGGTGGCCTGGCCGGGGCGAGTGGATCGGGCAGTTCGGGTGGTCTGTCCGGGGTGGGCGGTCCGGCCGGTTCGGGTGGTCTGTCCGGGGCGACTAGTTCGGCTGGTGTGAGCGGTGTGAGCGGTGTGATCGGTGCGATCCGGCCAAGCGCTCGCGCGTCCGGGGTCCTTCCGCCCAGCTTCAATCCGCCGATGCGCCGGCGCAGCCCGGCGGTCGACCAGACCCCATTGCTGCCCGGTTCCGCAGATTCGACCAACAGCGTCGCGGAGCCGACGTCGGAGAGCCGCTCGAGCACGGTCCGCCGCGCTGGCGACGGGTTCAGCAACGGAGGTTCCGGGCAGGAGATGACCCTGGAGCAGGTCAAGGACCTGGTCCGCTCCATACTGGATGGTCTGGGAATTCGGATCGACCTCAGTGGCCTCGATGGCGGTTCGCCGCTCCAGGTCTCGGGCAACGGCTGGACCGTCACCAAGGGCGACGACGAGGGCGACGGCAAGGGCGGCGACGGCAAGAGCGGCGACGGCAAGGGCGGCGACGGCAAGGGCGGCGACGGCAAGGGCGGCGACGGCAAGGGCGGTGGCAAGAAGTGACGGGCCCGTCCGCGCCGCCGGTGCTACTGAGCCCCGAGTGACACGCGGTTGAGCGGGGTGCAAGTCCGGTTGGCCGGCTGGCGTGCTTGCCCGGTATGGGTTGTTTCGTAGGTCCTGAGCGGCGACGAAACATGACTGTAACGCGATGTTCCTAGGCTCCGGACATGGATCGTCAGCAGGAGTTCGTTCTGCGCACCTTGGAAGAGCGCGACATTCGGTTCGTGCGGCTGTGGTTCACCGACGTGCTGGGTTACCTCAAGTCGGTGGCAATCGCGCCGGCAGAGCTGGAGGGGGCGTTCTCCGAGGGCATCGGGTTCGACGGCTCGGCCATCGAGGGCTTCGCCAGGGTCTACGAATCCGACATGGTCATCAAGCCCGACCCGTCGACCTTCCAGGTGTTGCCCTGGGAGAACGAGGAAGGGCGGCACTACTCCGCGCGGATGTTCTGTGAGATCAACATGCCGGACGGCTCACCGTCGTGGGCCGACCCCCGTCACGTGCTGCGCCGGGCGTTGAGCCGGGCCGCCGAGGCCGGTTTCACCTGCTACGTGCACCCCGAAATCGAGTTCTACCTGTTGACGAGCCTGCCAAGCGACGGGTCGCAGCCCGAGCCGGCTGACTCCGGTGGCTACTTTGACCAGGCCAGCCACGACGCCGCACCACACTTCCGGCGCAACGCCATCGAGACCCTGGAGTCGATGGGGATCTCGGTGGAGTTCAGCCACCACGAGGGTGCGCCCGGCCAGCAGGAGATCGACCTGCGTTACGCCGACGCACTCACCATGGCCGACAACATCATGACCTTCCGCTACGTGGTGAAGGAGGTTGCGCTCACCCAGGGGGTGCGGGCCTCGTTCATGCCCAAGCCGTTCACCCAGTACCCGGGCTCGGCGATGCACACCCACTTCAGCCTTTTCGAGGGTGACCAGAACGCCTTCCACGACCCGTCCGACCCCTACGAGCTGTCCGAAACCGGCAAGGCGTTCGTGGCGGGCGTGCTCCGACACGCCCGGGAGATCACCGCGGTGACCAACCAATGGGTGAACTCTTACAAGAGGCTGGTGGTGGGCGGGGAGGCTCCGACCACGGTGTGCTGGGGACACGCCAACCGCTCCACCCTGGTCCGGGTGCCGATGTACTCTCCAGGCCGGTCCTCGTCTCGGCGGGTGGAGATCCGCTCGCTGGACAGCGCCTGCAACCCGTACCTGGCGTTCGCGGCCATTCTCGGGGCCGGCCTGACCGGCGTGCAGAAGGGTTACGAGCTGCCCGAGCCGGCCGGGGACGACGTGTGGTCGTTGACCGAGATCGAGCGTCGCGCCCTGGGCTACGAGAGCCTGCCGCAAAACCTCACCGAGGCGCTCGGGGTCATGGAGCACTCCGAGCTGGTCGCGGAGATCCTCGGCGAGCACGTGTTCGACTTCTTCCTGCGCAACAAGCGGGCCGAGTGGGATGCCTACCGCCGCAACGTCACCCCCTACGAGCTGGCCACGTATCTGCCGGTCCTCTGATGTGAGCGGTGGCCTCAACCCGCAGCCGTGCCGTCGACAGGCGTATGCGCCGTGTGGAGCTCGCGGGCGCCGCCCCGGCCGGGCCGCGATACCTTGCCCCGGCAAGCGCGAGGAGAACCAGCCTGACAGGAGCGTCATGAGCACCCCAGCCCGTCCGCCCGGCCCGCACGACTTTCTGCCCGCGGCCCCGGCGTTCACGCTGACCAGTACCGACATTGGCGACGGACTGACGCTGGCCGACCCGCACCTCAGCGGCGCCTTCGGGGTACCCGGTGGTGAGGACATCTCGCCGGCGCTGGCCTGGTCGGGGGGCCCCGAGGCAACCAAGAGCTACACGATCACCTGCTACGACCCGGACGCGCCGACCGGCAGCGGCTTCTGGCACTGGGCGGTCGCCGACATCCCGGCCGAGGTAACCGAGCTACCCACCGGCGCCGGCACCCCCGGCAGCCCTGAACTGCCGGCCGGCGCGGTGACGCTGGCCAACGACGCCGGTATGAAGGGTTACCTCGGCGCCGCTCCGCCGCCCGGACACGGCGAGCACCGGTACTACTTCACGGTGCACGCCGTGGACGTGGCGTCCTTGGAGCTGCCGGACGGCGCGAGCCCCGCGTTCCTCGGGTTCAACCTGTTCTCCCACACCCTGGCACGGGCGACCATCATGGCGGTATTCCAGCGCTAGTGCCCTCGTTTGAGGGACACTGAGCCGTGGCGCAGCGGCGGGACGGCAGATCGCTGGCCCGGCTCGGGCTGACCGAGGCCTGGGCCGCACCGACCCTGGCCGCCCTGGGGTGGTGGGCCGACGACCGGCCGGTTCGGGCGGCCGAGGTGGCCATGTGGGCGTTGGCCCGCAGCCCGGACCCGAACCTGGCGCTGCGAGCACTGGAGCGTCTCTCGGAGACCGCCGGCCCGGAATGGCCGGCGCTGGATGCCGCGCTGCGGGTGGACGAGGGCCTGCGCGGCCGCTTGATCACGCTGCTCGGATCGTCCACCGTGCTCGGTGACCACCTGGTCGCCCAGCCGAGCCGATGGCGTCGGCTGGCCTCGGACCGGGCGTTGAACCCCGACCGGCTGCCGGATCTGGCCGAACGCACCGCCGTCCTGCTCGCCGCCGTGAAAGCGGATCCGGATGCCCCGCCCGCCGGTGCGCCCGGCGG
>JALYVZ010000462.1 GCA_030852965.1 Actinomycetota bacterium
CCGGCGCGGTCAGCAGGTTGGCCACCACCGCCACCAGGCTGACCTGGCCGGACAGCCCCGCCACCACGGGCGCGGTCACCACATGCGCGGCCGCTGGGACGGCCAGTGCCTCGGCGACCCCTGCCGGCACCCCGAGCCGACGCAGGCCCGCTGACCAGCCCGGAGCGAGCAACACCAGCGCGCCGGTCGCGAGTACCGACAGCGCAAAACCGGGATCGGTGCCCAGCGCGGGATCCACGAGCAGCAACCCGATCACCGCCGCGGCCAGCGCCGGGACCGCCGATCTTTGCCGGCCGGCCAGCACAGCGAGCAGCCCGACCGCCCCCATCACAGCCGCCCGCAGCACGCTCGGCGACGGCCGCACCAGGACCACGAACCCGAGCAGCGCGATCGCCGCGCAGATCACCCGCGTCCTCGGTCCGGCGCGCAACAGGCTGAGCAGCCCGAATACCGCGCCACACACGATTGCGACATTCGCCCCGGAAACAGCGGTCAGGTGCGTCAGACCGGTGGTGCGGAACTCGTCGCGGACGACAGCTGTCATCGTGCTCGTGTCGCCGATCGCCAGCCCGGGCAGCAGCGCCGCCGGACGCTCCGGCAGCGTCGCTGAGGCGGCTCGCCGCAGGCCGTCCCGCAGCACGTCCGCCCCGCGCTGCCACCATGGCCCCGGTGTGAGTTCGACCGGCGGACCACGCACCCGCAGCACCGCGACGGTCAGGTCTGGCCGGATGGCCGGTGCAAGCAGCCCGGCCGCGGTGACCTCACCACCGGGCAGCAGCCCGTCCCAACCCTCCAGGGGCGCCAGCAGCAGCACCCGGCCGCCGGTCGTCCAGTGCACGCCGTCCACGGTCGCGGTCAGCAGCTCGGCCGGGAGCGTCACCTCGGTGGCACCGGAAGGACGTCCGCCGTACCCGGTGGAGCCGCCGAGTACCGGCGCCGGGTCGCCGGTAGCGCGCACCCGCACGGTGGCCGCACTGCCGCGCTCGGCGGCCACCCGCATCGGATGCCCTTCGAGCTGGAGGACCTGCAACCCGACCAGCAGGCCCACCGCGGCGGTGCAACCAGCCGCCGCGAGCACCCCGGCGGCGAGCCCCCTCGGCCACCCTCGGGACCGGAGCACCGCCAGACCGGCGACCAGCGCCACACCGGCGAGGACGAACGCTGCCACCCACCCGACCGTCAACCCGAGGACCGACACCAGCCAGCTGAGCACGGCCGCGGGAACCAGGCGCAGATCGGGAACGACGGGCGGAGTCTCCGGCGCTCCCACGCTCATACGGTCACCAAGTTACGCAACTGGGTGAACCGTCGTTCGCCGATCCCCTCCACCTCACGGAGCTGCTCGACCGTGGTGAACCGGCCGTGCTGAGTGCGCCAGTCCAGGATGCGCTGCGCGGTGACCGGGCCGACACCCGGCAGGGTGTCCAACTGTTCCAGGGCCGCGCGGTTGAGGTCGACCTTGCCACCGGGTACGGCGGCCGGGCCAGGGCCGGCTGCCCCTGGTGTGTCCGGCACTCCACCAGGCGGGAGAGCCAACCCGACCACGATCTGTTCACCGTCCGCGACCCGACGGGCCAGGTTGAGGGCGGTGAGGTCAACCCGAGGCAGCGGCCCGCCGGCGGCGGCGATCGCGTCCGCGACCCTGGCGCCATCAGACATCCGGACCAGGCCCGGACGCCGGACCTTGCCGGCCACGCTGACCACCAGGGGCACACCCCCAGCTGCCCGCTGGCCCGGTGTGCTGACCCTCGGTTCGCCAGGTCGGGTCAGGTCGGGTGAAGCCACCGCGCTCGCCAACGGCGGAGCCGGCTCGGCGACCGGTCGATCTCGCCACACCCCGACCGCCGCCACCAACGCCGCTGCGGCCGCCACCGCGACCAGGGCTAATGCGCCCCGTCGGCCGGGGTCGAGGCGGGCTCTGTGCCACGACTCAGGCACCCAGCGGGCCAACAGCCGGGCGCCGCGGCCGTTCACCAGCGGACCAATCCCCGGCATCGGTGCGGTGGTCTCGACCGGGGAGGGTTCCGGTACCACCCGCCGGGGCCGGGGCGGCGGCGTGGGCCAGGCGGCGGGGTCCAATAGCGGTCGGGCCGCGGGCTCCGACAGCGGAGCCTCAGGTTCCGGCTGCCGGCTGGTCGCCGCCGGCCCCGATGGTCTACTGGTCGCCCCTGGTTCCGAGTGTCGGATGGTCACCGGTGACCCCGGCTGTCGGACGGTCGCTACGCGCAGCGCCGCCAACCTCTCTCGCGCGGTCTGCTCGCCCGACTCCGTCGGCTGTCTGTGTCCGGTCAGCTGTGCGGTCAACACCGACTGGATGTTAGGCAGCAGTACCGTCCCGTGGTGACCGAAGAACCCGGCCTGTGGACAACTCGGGCTGGTGTGGACAACCCGGCCATCTGGGATGCAACAACCGCCGAAACGTCAGACCGGTGTGGTAGCGCCCTCGGTCACTACCACCACCCCGAGCAGGCTGGCCCTGCGTGTGCCCCGAGCACAGCCCGACTTCGGACACCAGGCAGAGCCGCACCGCCGGTAGGCGCTTCGCCGCGGCCGCACCAGCCGACAGCCCCGGTGATCCATCCGGCCGCCGCGTGCCCCGCTAGCGGGAGTCCGACGCCACCCGCACCGCCGGGTGCCGGTGGCCCGCCCAGCAC
>JALYVZ010000463.1 GCA_030852965.1 Actinomycetota bacterium
CCCCAATACCGTTTAGTTAGTGGGTGATGATGTGGGCGTTGGGGCCGTGGGTGGGTTGTGGCCAGGAGGCGTGAGCGGTGCGTTTGACGTGCCACTTGGTGTACTTGCGTTTCACCACGCGGGGCGCTGAGCGCTGTCGCCGTCTGGGGTTGAGTCGGGCCAGGAGTCGAGCCAGGAACGTGCGCCATATCGACGGCCGATCGCTGGGGTCATGGGTGCTGAGGGGGGAAAGCGCCCTGCTGGGCGACCGTTTGGCGCACGATCCGCAGGGCGGTGGTGAAGCTGACCCGGTCGGGGTCGTGCCCTGCATGCTGGGCGGCGTCAGCCATCAACGACCGGATTGCGTAGTGGCAACACAGATGGCCCCAGATCTCCTGCAGCACGAGGTCGGGGGACTTTGAGCGCAGCACTACCCGCGGGCCGCGTTGGTGGGTCTTGAGCTCGTCGAACGCGGACTCGATCTCCCACCGCTGCGCGTAGGCGCCGGCGAGCTCGACCGCGGGTGCCGCGACGGGATCCAGCATGGTGGTGAACAGCCGGTATGTCACCCCGGCCTTGTCGCCGACATCACCGCTGTCGTGGCTGTCGTCGCTGCGGTCGGCGCGTCCGTCGTCGAGGGCGTAGTCGATCACGCGGACCAGCATCGGCTCCGCGGCTCGTGCAGCAGCGGAGTGAGTCTGTTGCAGGTGCGCTAGCCAGGACCCGTCGGCCAGATCCTCGACGTGGACGGGTTTCGGGCCGGCTGTGTCGGTGCGGATGCGCCACAGCAGGTCCGCACCCGTCGTGGCCGTCGTGCGCCACAGGGCGTAGGAGAAGAACCCGCGGTCCGCGGTCAGCAGCATCCCCGGCGCCAGGGCACGGGGGAGGAGCTTGGCGGCCAGGGTGGCCTCGGACTGCGCGTAGGTGCCGACCTCCGCGGCGAAGATCGCATGCGTCCCGCATTCCGCGACCGCCAACACCCGGGCCATCGGGAACGCCGCCTGCTCACCCTTGTTCACCCCCGGGCGACCGAAGTGGTCGTCGTTGGCGGCGCTGTCGGCCACCTCCAGACACGTCCCGTCGACCGCGACCAGACGCCGTCCCGCGACCCACACCCCAGGCGTGCCCGTCGCAGCGTCGGTCCCACCGATCGGTTTCGCGACCCGGTCGAACAGGTCCACCAACGGCTGCGACCCCAACCGCTGACGGGCCTGGAAAATCGCCGACTTCGACGGCAACGGGTACTCTTGCGCCCACCCCGACGCCCACGAAAGTCCATCGGTGAGCTGGGCCAGCACGTCCGCATAGGACCCGTCGGAATACAAACCCATCCCAATCGCGAAGTACGCCATCACCCGCGCCGGCAGCGAACGATGTCGCTGTTGAGTACGCCCCGCTGACTCGATCACCTCATCCACCAGGTCCGGCGGGAACACCCGGGTCAACACTCCAACCGACACCAGATCCGACAGCCGACGATCCGACTCGGGCTTACGCCAACCACCACGAGGCATGACCCCAAACTACACCCATGTAGTCTTAACTGAACGGTATTGGGACTAGCCTCGGTCTTTCATGAGGTTGGCTGACGCGTGGCTTGTGGCCGCGTGGCTCCGGTTTCGGGGTGGTGGCATGGCGGTGCGCCGCGTGGCGCTGCGGGGCGGGTCTCCGGGTGGTGCGCGTTGGTGGGTGGATGGGTGAGGGGCTGAGGCCTCAGGTCCGCAGCGGTGTCAGGGTGCGGATCGCGGTGAACGCGGCGACGATCTCCTGGGCCCAGGGCCAGGTTCGGGGGTAGCGCAGGTGGCGTCGGCGGGCGCTGTGGGTGAGGCGGGCAGGGACGGTCAGGAACCGGTAGCGCAACGCTTTCGGCTCGCAGGCCTTCAACGGGGCGGGTAGGGCCAGGAGCCGTAGCCAGGCGATGAGGTCGGCGGCGATGGACGCGGCGAGGGTCCAGGCGACGTTGATGTCGTACTCACGGGAGGGGAATCGGCCGATGCCGGTGTCTTTGGCGTGCCGGATCCGGGTCTCGACCCGGGCGTGGGCGCGGTGCCGGGCCTCGAGGAAGGCGACCTGGCCGCCGTGTGCGACGGGCGTGTTGGTGGCGACGGCTTGGTAGCGCCACCCGTCGGCGTCCTCGAACAGGGAGAGCGCGGCCCCGGGGTGGGGGTGTTCGCGGCGGATCAGGACGCGCATCCCGGCCGGCCACGAGGTCAGGTTGAGCATGCCGGTGATCTCGACGACGTCGCCGTGCTCCCGCGGCTCACCCTGAGCGGTGATGGCGGGCTTCCATGCCGTCTTCGGCACTCGGGCGATCGCGTCGCGGACCTTGTCGGTGACGGCGTACCCGACCGAATACTGAACGGACCGGCCGCGTTTCGCGTCCAGTGTGGTGATCCAGTCCAGCAGCTCGTGCGATGCCCCGGCGCCGTCGGCGCGGATCAGCAGCTTGCGCCGGTGCGCTGGGGGGACCTGGGCGATGGCGGCGGTCAGCACCGCGATGTGGTCGGCGGCGGTGTTGGACCCGGCGTTTCCGGGGCGCAGCATCAGCGCCAGCGACTCCTGGGTGTTCTCGCACCACACCCCGAGCGGGTGGTACCCGAAGCCCTTCTTGAACGTGACCGCCGCCCGTTCCTTCTCTGAGTGGGTGGTGACGAGGGTCGCGTCGGCGTCCAG
>JALYVZ010000149.1 GCA_030852965.1 Actinomycetota bacterium
GGGGGGGGGGGGGGGGCGGGTTCGGGCAGGCGTACCTGCTGGGGGCGTTCTCCGGGATCGCCAGCGCCTGCTGCGCCCCGGTGCTGGCCGGGGTGGCGCTACTGTCCGGGGCGGCGGCGTCGTTCCCGGCGGCGCTGACGATCGGGCTGGCGTATGTGGCTGGGATGGTCGCCCCGCTCGGTCTTGCCGGTTACTGGTGGGAGCACCGCCGCGCCCGGGCCACCCGGCTGCTGTCCGCGCGCACCGTGACGGCGCGGTTGGGTCGCTGGAGTCGGCGAATGCCGCTGGGCACGCTGCTGTCCGGGCTGTTGATGATCGGGATGGGTGTGTTGGCCGTCGTGATCGCGTTCACCGGCCCGGCCATGTCAGGCGACGGGTGGCAGACCCGGGCGGCCGCGACCCTGCAACACCTGGCCACCCGCGCCGCCGAGGCGCTGTCGTGGCTTCCCGGCTGGGCCGTGGTCGTCGTGCTGCTGGTCGGGTTGATCGCACTGGTGCACCGCGCACGACACACGCCGCCGCCGAACGCCGGATCCCCGGACCAGCCCGTGGCCGCAGATACGACCACCACCGCGAAGTGCTGTGGTGCGACCCCTGCACCTGGCGCCGCCGCGCCCGAGGTCGCGGGCCAGGACGGGGTTGTCCGAATCGGCGAGCCGAGAAGTGGTGTGGGTGTCGCCGATGTGAAGGAGACGACGCGATGAACTCGACCCGATCCACGAAGCGCGCCCGTGCCGGTAGGCGGTCGGTCGCCGCGGCGCGCGCCCGCCGCTCCCGCACCCCCTGGATCGTCGCGGCCGGTGTGGTGCTGGCGGTGGTGGCCCTGTTCGCGATCTACCGCTCGGCCACCCCACACGCCGGCGCGCCGAGTACCGGTGGGAATGACCGGTACTCGGTGGGCTCGCCCGGTGTCGGGGCACTGGCCCCGGACTTCGCGCTACCCAACGTGACCGGGGCGGGCGTCGGGGCTGCCCCGCTCGTAAGGCTGGGCGACTTCCGCGGCAAGACTGTGCTGCTGTATCTCCACGAGGGCCTGGGGTGCCAGCCGTGTTGGGACCAGATCCGCGACCTGCAGAAAAACCCGGCCACGCTGACCTCGCTGGGGGTCGACCAGCTTGTCACCATCACCTCAGGCCCTCCCGATCTGGTCGCGCAGAAGATGCGCGACGACGGGCTCACCGCGGCGGCGTTGGTCGACACCGACCTGGCTGTGTCCAAGCGATACCAGGCCAACCAGTACGGGATGATGGGCACTGACCGTGACGGGCACAGCTTCGTCCTCGTCGGACCGGATGGACGCATCCAGTGGCGCGCCGACTACGGCGGGGCACCCAACTACACCATGTACGTCCCGCTCGACCAGCTCGCCGCCGACCTGCGCGCGGGCCGAGCGGCCCGCTGAGCCCGCTCGCCCCGACAGCCACGTCATGCGCAAACCGTATGTCTCGAACCGAGGTGTGATGATCGACATCGTGGTGCTGTCCCAACCCGACTGCCACTTCTGTGGACACGCCGAGGATGTACTGGCGCGGGTTGGACGGGACTATTCGCTCGCCGTACGACACATCTCGCTGGACAGCGAGCAGGGTCAAGCCCTGGCCACCGGCCACGGAGTGCTGTTCGCCCCCGGGATCCTCTTGGACGGGCAACTTCTGAGCTACGGGCGATTGTCTGAACGCCGCCTGCGCCACTACCTGCGCCGCCACACGAACCAGGTGACCAGCTCTGGCGGGGACAACGACCCCGCCATCGATCCCACGCGCCGGTCGGACGGGGCCGACACCGGCGGCGCGCGGTGACCCACCACCGCTCCGCCGGTCGGCCCCCCCGCCGCCGCGGAGCGGTGGTGTGGTCAAGCGCCGCGATTCTCGGGCTGGTCCTGGCCGGGTGCGCGCCAGGCAAAGACGCCGTCGCGACCGGTGGGAGCTTCGATTTTGTCGCACCCGGAGGGCAGACCGTCATCGCCTATGACCCGCCAGCAGCCGCGGCACGGTGAACGGGTTGTCCGGGGACAGCCTGCTGCAGCCGGGGCGCACCATCGGCCTGGCCGATTTTCCCGGGCAGGTGGTCGTGCTCAACATTTGGGGATCGTGGTGCGGGCCCTGCCGGGTCGAGGTGGTAGTCGGCGGCGTGTCGGAACAGAGTCGGCAAACTCTGGCTCATACAGCGGACCTCGGCCCCCTCGGCGACGTGGGAGTACATGCTGGTCACATGACCCTGAAGCTGCGCGATCAGGTCCGGGGCGTCGGACTCGGTGGTCGTGCGCACACCGCCGGGAATTTCCTCAACCGTGCGTCTGATCTCGGTGTGCCGGTTGAACATCTCCATATAGGAACTCATATCGGGCTGGGTTGCGCTGCCCATCATCCCCGAGCCCATCATCCCTCGGCCCGGCGCACCACCAGAGCCAACCTGCCCCTCCCATGCGGCGGTCGGCCCGGAGGTGCCGCGCAGCAGATATCCCAAGCCCAGCAGCCCGCCACCCGCACCCGCGACGGCGATGGCCGTGCGCCGCGTCATTTTGGCCATAGCGGATATCTCCCTCCCCATGATCGGCGCGACGTCGCCGCCGCACGACCAAGCACAGTGCCGACCCCGGTTGTTCTCCCCCACCGCCATCGCCCCGGGAGGCCACCACCGGGCGTAGCTCCCTCACCAAGACGACCACGCGCAGACCCGCGAGCACCAGCGACGGGGCTACGGATTGAGCTGCGCCATCCACTGGAAAGGTCCGTCCGGGACGGCGCATCAGCGTGCGGTGTGCCGAGGTCGGGGTATCCCGCCCAGGCGCCGAGTTCGAGAGCGGCGCTGGTGGGCCGCTGGTGGGCCGCGCTGAAGATGCGACGGTGCGCAGTCGGCGTGGGTCAGGGCCAGTAGCTGGGCGGGGTACCCGGCGATCCGCGCTCCGGTTCGCAGTACCAGGTTGGCCGGTGCGAGGCGGGCGTCGCCGGTTCGCCCGCATACGTTGCAGGTGAACACCGCCGGTATCGCATCACCGGCGAGGATGTCGGCGATGTCGGTAGCGCAGAGTTCGCGGCGAACCTCGTCGGCAAGGCTGACCCGCAGTGGACCACACATTTTCACGCTCCCGTGGGCGCGATCCCGCGAGCGGATCGAGTTCTGGTCATCGCCGCCTGAGTCACCGTCGTCGCGATCCGCGCTCGGTGCGACCGCCAGGCCATCCCCGGCCCGCGCTGGGCGGTTGGGTCCGGCCCGCTAGACCGAGGTAATCCGGGACCGCCGCGCGGGGGGCAGGGCGAGGTGAACAACAGCGGGTCAGGCGCATATGTTCACCTCCAACGTCGGGCGCACCGCGCCCACGATCTCATACTACTTTCTACGTACCGAGATAGTAGTATGTGTTAGGCCGGTCCGCTACCGCGCGAGCGGTCGAGGTGCCGATACCTTCGCGCGGTCCTAGATCGGGGTGCTGAAGCCCCCGATGGGGGCGCGCAACCATGCGATGAACGCGCCCCACAGACCGGTCACGAGCAGCACGCCGACTAGCAGGAGCATCACGCCGCCGGCGATTTGGATGCCTCGGGTGTGGCGGCGCATCCAGGCCGTGGTGCGCACGGCCCAGCCCGCGCCGAGCGCGAGCGCCACGAACGGCAACCCGAGCCCGAGGCTGTAGGCCAGCACCAGCACCAGCCCCCGCACGGTGGTCGGTCCGACCTGGGTACCAGCGGCCAGGGCGAGCACCCCGGTCAGCGTCGGGCCCAGGCACGGCGTCCAACCCAGCCCGAACACCGCCCCCAGCACCGGGGCGCCCCACAGACCGTGACCGGGGCGACGGTGCAGGCGCACCTCGCGCTGAAACGCCGGGATCAGGCCCCAGGAACGCCAGCCCCATCGCGATCGTCACCACCCCACCCACGCGTTGCAGGATCTCGGAGTTGACCGCCAACAGGTCCGACAGGCCCAACGCACCATGATCGCGGCGGTGAACACCGAGGTAAACCCGGCGACGAACAACACCGACGCCACGACCAGCCGCGCCCTCCCGGCCCGACGCGTCGCTACCGGGCCACAACCTGGACCGCTACCCCCGCCCGGATCGGCACCAACCGCGCGGCGGTCGGGCACGGCGGCGGGGTCAGCCAGGGCGGTGCCGGCGAGGCCGGTGAGGTAGGCCAGGTAGCCCGGGACCAGCGGCAGGCAACACGGCGAGGCGAACGACACCGCCCCAGCGGCCAACGCGAGCAGCACCGCAACCAGCAGCGGCCCCGAGATGACCAACTCGGTCAACCCGCTCACGACGCTCCGGCGGCGAGGGCGGCCTCGGTACCGACCAGCGCCACCACCGGCGGCTCACAAGTCCACAGCGCGGTCACGCACACCCCCAGACCCGGCGGCGGTCGAGGTGGCGGCGCACCCACCACCCCAGCCGCGGGTGGCTGAACAGCACCCTATCGAGCAGGACCGCCGGGGCGAACCGCCTCCTGTGGCGGGCGGGTAGTTCACGATCTTCGCCAGGCCGGCGGGTAGGTCGGCGTTCAGCTGGTCGACCAAAAGGTCGGTGCCGAGCTAGGGCGGGCCACCGTGGTTGGCGCGACATTCGATGCGACCAGGTGGCCCCCACCAGCAATCCACTCATCGCCGGCCCCCCTTCGATCATCTACTGCCCTAGTACGGAGATGGTCGCAAACGTAGCGGTCGAGTGGGCCGACCCGGAATCGGGTGCATCCGGCGGCCGGAGCGGTGCGGACGTCAGCGCGGGTCATGCGGGCGGGGTCGGGCAGGACTCGGTTGAGGTACCGCTCGCCTCGGCCACATACACCCGGATGCCGCCGGTGCCCAATGTGGCGTTCAGCGGCGGGGTTGATCGGGTCGGCGGGCTGTGAGCCGGCGGAGCGGACCTCGACCCCTTCTCCGGCCAGGTGGGTGAGGAACGTGGCGTTCAACGGCGCGGGAGCTCCTACCGCCGACACTGACGCCAGGCTCGGTTCCGGTTCGGTCAGCGCCAGCCACCCGACGGGGGGCGCCCGGCGTTCACTGCTCGAGCTTCTAGCGGAGCGCGCTCGACGAGGGCGGGCGCGTGTACTCCCGGGCGACGGGGTGACATAAGACCAACTATCAACTACTATTTCGGTACAGAGATAGTAGATCTTTCGGTTGTTCCAGGTCCGATCATGAGGAGACACGATGCAACAGCTGTTTTATGGTCTGGCGGCCCTGGCCTGCCCGCTGGGGATGGGTCTGATGATGTGGATGATGATGCGCGGGCGACGCGGCGGTAGCGGCTCCGGAGCGAACCCGACACCGGCGGGCGGTGGAGAGGACCGCGGCGGCCAGATTGACGCGCTGCGGGCCGAGATCGACCAGCTCAAGGCCGACCGCGCGGCCAGGCCCACCGGCGGGCGATGATGTCGACCTGGCTGGCCGCCGCGATCGCGATCGCCGCGATCGCCGCGACCTACTTCTTCTGTATCCGACCCCACCTGCGCGGGCAAGGGTGCGGTGCCGCAGGCAGCACCTCGGCGCAAGACGCCGAGTTGGATCGGCAGCTCGGCGAGCTGCGAGAAGAGCTGCGTGTACTGCACGCCCAGGACCGTTTGGACAGCGGCCAGGTACCCAGCGGCACGCACACCCCTCCCCGCGACGCCTAACGCCTCGCCGCGCGGCCCGTACCCGGCGACGCATCAGGCGTCGGGGGGCACGAGGCTGATCATCGGCGGCGTCATCTCACGAGGGGAAGGACATCAGCGTGTGAGTGCGGCAACGAAGAGCAAAGACGGGCGCCGGGGGCGGACTGGACGGTCCGTGGTGGCCGCGGCGCAGCGCTCCGGGAGCGGGCGGGGGTGGTGGATCAGCGGTGGCGTTGTGGTGGGGCTGTTCGCGATCGCCGTCGCGGTCGGAGTGAGTAACACTGGACGTTCCGCGCCCGCCCCGACCGGTATCCCGGCCCATCCAATCCTCACCGCCACCGGCCGCGACACCCCACCGCCCTGGCCCACCCCCGCCGACGTGTCCGGCGCGGTGCGCCAGGCCGGTCTGCCGATGCTGGTCAGTGAGGGCGTCACCGAGCACATCCACGCGCACCTCGACATCCTCGTCGCCGGCAAGTCTCCGGTCCAAGCGGATTTCAGCCTGGGCCAGTTCTTCACCGAATGGCAGGTCGCGCTGTCAGCGACACAACTCGGCGGGCTCCACACCAGCGACGCAACAACACTCCGGGCCTACGTCAACGGTAGCCCGGTCGCCGGTGACCCGGCCGCGGCCATCCTGCACGCCCACGACGAGATCGCCCTGGTCTACGGTCCCGCCGACGCCCACCGGCAACTACCCACCAGCTACGCCTTCCCGCGGGGCGAATGAGCACACCTCCGATCCGCCGCTCCTCCTTCGCGTGACGGGAGAGCAGCGCAATGCTGAACACGCGCCGAGGGTGAGGAACGCACCGGGGGGCACATGGCCCGGCGCGGCGACCGTTCGGGTGAGCCGGTGATCGGCGGGCAAGCCGGTGATCGGCGGGCCGGACCGCCCTCGAGGGCCGTCGCGGCGGTGATCGCGGGGGTGCTCACGGTGGTGTGGTTGGGGTTGGTCTGGCTGGTGTTGCCGGCCCCAACGGCGTCCGCGCACGCCTACCTGCTGGCCAGCACCCCACCGGATGGCTATGCCCTGCCCATCCAGCCCGCAGCGGTCACCCTGGACTTCGACGAGCCGGTCACTATCGGCGTGGCCGCGTTGATCATGTCCGATCGGGCCGGTAAGCCGTACCCGCTCGGCCCGGCCAGTCTGTCGCTGGCCGGGCGGCGGCTGTCCGCCCCGCTGGCCACCCGGCTGGACCAAGGCGGCTACCGCATCCGCTGGGAAGTCACCGTCGATGACGGGGACCTCGTCTCCGGTGTGATCAGCTTCGCCGTCGGCACCGCCACCGCGCTGCCGCCCACACCGGTGAGCGCATCGGTGGACTCGCCGTTGGTGGTCGCGGCGCGGTGGGTGCTGTTCGCGGGCCTAGCGCTGGCACTCGGTGGGCTGGTCGGGGACGGCCTGACGCGCCGGGTGGTCCACGAGGCTGACCGCGTCCCGGACACCACGGTGCAGACCGGTCTGCCGCGCCCGGCGGTCATTCCCGGGGCCATCCTCGGGATGCTCGCGGCGCTCGTGCTTGCCGCCGGGCAGGTCGGTCTGGACCCGACTCAACTCGGGCGCGCCGGGCCAGGGCGGGTGCCGCTCACCGAGCTGGGCGGGTTCGCCCTGGCCCTGGTCGTCGAGATCGTCCTCACACCAACCCTGACTCGGCGGCACGCCCGCGCCCAACCGCGCACCCCCGCGATGGCCAGCCGAGCATCGTGGACTGTGGCGATCGGGCGCGGGGTCGGTAGCGCACCACCGACCCGAGCGGTCCTGACCCGCGCCCTGGCGGGGGTGCCCCTGTTGGCGGTGGTGGCGGCCGAGGGCTGGCGGGCGCACCCGCATACGGCGAGCCCGGTCTGGGGCACCGCACTCACCCTCGCGCACCTGGTCGCGGGCAGTGTGTGGATCGGCGCGCTGATCCACGTCCTGCGGGTGGCCCGCAACTGGCGCCACCACGACGGGCGGGGTCTGACCCGGCTGCTGGTGTATGACTACTCGCGTCTGGCCCTTGTCCTGGTCGGGCTGGTCGTCGTGACCGGCACGCTGGACGCGGTGATCATGCTGCCCACCCCGGCGGCGCTGCTGGCCACCCCCTACGGCCTGGTCCTGGTCGCCAAACTGGCCGGGGTGCTGCTGGTGCTCGGTTTCGCCGGGGCCGCCCGCCGCCGGTTACGGCGCTCGATCACCGCTCCCACCGTGACCGCGCTCGGGCGCACGGCCCGCGCCGAAGCCCTCGGCCTGCTCAGTGTGCTGGGCATCGCCGCGCTGCTGGTGTCCACCGCACCACCGCGACCGGCGACCGACACGCTGGCGGCCGCCCCACCGCCGATCGGGCCGACCGTGCCCGCGGGCACCCTCGCCGGCTACACCACCGTGATCGCCACCGCCAGCGCCGGACAACTCCTGCTGCGCATGACCGTGCCCGGGCGCGACGACCTCGGCACCACCAACACCACCGGACGCGGCGGCACATCCGGCCAGCCCTCGCCCGATTACCGGATCTCCGCGCGAGTCTCCACACCCGAGGGGGCCCCGCGCACTCTCACCCCGCGCCGGTGCGGGCCGGGCTGCTTCACCAGCCCGGTGGACTGGCGCGACGGCACCAACCAGGTGCACCTGGACATCTCCGCCCCACCCTGGCCCGCCGCCACCGCCGTCCTGGACATCCCGTGGCCACCCCACCCCGACACAGCCACACTGCCCAGGACGCTCGCCGTGATGCGCGCCATCCCCACCATGACCGTGCACCAAGCCGTCACCAGCAACTACACCGGCGACCCGGGGCCGGAAATCCCGCTGCGCTTCAGCGGCACCGACTACCTGAGCGCCGAGCCCTACAAAACCGGCGGCGGAAACCCCATCGCCCTACCCGCCGGCCCCGGGGTGACCGAACTGCGCCTGGCCTTCCCCCAAGGCATCGCCATCCGGCTGCTGCTCGACCAGGACTCCCGCATCCTGCGCGAAGAAGAAACCACCCCAAACCACCTGGTCACCACCACCTTCGAATACCCGCCCGCCAGCCGCTGACCCAGCCACCACCCAGCGCACAACCCGGTACCGACGCCGGGCGGACAACCGATCTCCAGCATGGGCTACTATCTCGGTACCGAGTCAGTTGGCTCACCGGCAACACCCGCACCAGCGGGCCGCGAGGCCGTCTCCCCAGCTCCCCCGACCCGCCGACGTCCAACCTGGAGAACCGCGTGAACCTCACCGCTGTGCTGCTCACCGGCCTGCTCGCCGGGGGCGTGAGCTGCGCCGCCGTCCAAGGTGGCCTCCTCGCCGGGCTGATCACCCGCCAACGCGCCGCCGCCCGCACCAGCACACCCGCCACCATGCCAGCCTCAGCACCAGCCCGACACACCACGCCACCCGGGGCAACTACCGGCACCACCACCCGCACCACCTGGAGCGTCCTGGGTGACGACCTCACCCCGGTCGGCGCGTTCCTCACCGGCAAACTGCTGTCCCACACCCTGATCGGCGCCCTACTCGGCGCCCTGGGCACCGCCGTGCAGCCCTCGGTACGGGTGAACACCGCGCTGCAGATCATCGCCGGC
>JALYVZ010000464.1 GCA_030852965.1 Actinomycetota bacterium
GACCTGCCGGCCCCGCCAGGTCCGCCGGCCCCGCCAGGTCCGCCGGCCCCGCCAGGTCCGCCGGCCCCGCCAGGTCTGGCCCGGCCGGACTTGCGGCCGAGTCGACGGCCCGTCCCCACGCCGGAGCAGACGCTCGGCCCGTTGCCGCCGCTGGACCTGTCGCGACCGCAACCACCGCCAGGCCCCAACCGCCGTCCCTCCGGGACTCGCGGCCGGTGACCGAGCAGGACCCAACGCCGGCTCCGGCGACCGACCCGGACTCCACGCCCGGTCCGGTGTCCCAGACGGCATCGGGGACGAGGTCCGAGCCACCCCGGGTGTCGCTGCTGCGGGCCAGCGGGTCGATGGCGCTGGCCAGCCTGGTCAGCCGGGTCACCGGGTTCGCAAGGCAGATCGCCCTGGTCGCCGCCCTCGGGCTGACCGTGGTGAACGACTCCTACACCCTTGCCAACACCCTGCCCAACATCATCTACGAGCTGCTGCTCGGCGGCGTGCTGTCCAGCGTGATGGTGCCGCTGCTGGTGCGCGCCCAGACCGAGGACGACGACGGCGGCCAGGAGTACACCCGTAAGCTGCTCACGGTGGCCACCGTGGTCCTCACCGCGGCCACCGTGGTCGCGATGCTGGTCGCTCCGCTGCTGACCACGCTCTACATGGGTTCGGGCGGAACGACCGGAACAAACACCGCCAACCCGGCGCTGGCCACCACGTTCGCGTTACTGCTGCTGCCGGAGATCGTGTTCTACGGGTTGGGCGCGCTGTTCGGCGCGATCCTGAACACCAAGGGGGTGTTCGGGCCGTTCGCCTGGGCGCCGGTGCTGAACAACCTGGTCATGCTAGCGGTGCTCTTGGTATACCTGCTGCTGCCCGGAGAGGTCACCGCCGATCTCACCAACCCGAAGCTGCTGCTCCTGGGCCTGGGCGCCACGTTGGGCATCGCGGTGCAGGCGCTGGTGCTGCTGCCCGCGCTGCGCCGGGTGGGGGTGCGGTGGCGGCCCCGCTGGGGATGGGACTCTCGGCTGTCCGACGCGGGCTGGCTGGCCCTGTGGGTCACCGGGTACGTGATGGTCGGGCAGGCCGGCTACCTCGTCACCACCCGGGTGGCGTTCGCCGCCGACCCCGGCAGCGTGGCCACCTACACCAACGCGTGGCTGCTGCTGCAGGTCCCCTACGGGGTGCTCGGGGTGTCGCTGCTGACCGTGCTGCTGCCCCGGATGAGCCGATCGGCCGCCGACGGCCGGCTCGCCGAGTTGGTGTCCGACCTCTCGCTGGGGGCCCGGTACTCGGCGGTGACCCTGGTCCCGGTGACCGCGATGATCACGGTGTTCGGCGGCTCGATCGGGGTGGCGCTGTTCAGCCTGGGCCGCAGCAACGCCGACGAGGCGGCCCGGCTGGGTGCCACGATGATGTGGTCGGCGTTCGGGCTGCTGCCGTTCGCGCTGGTGATGCTGCAGCTGCGGGTGTTCTACGCGATGAAGGACGCCCGCACCCCGACGCTGATCCAGCTGCTCATCGTGGCCGCCAAGATCCCGATGCTGCTGGTCTGCGGGCTGCTGTTGCCGCCCGAACAGGTGGTGCTGGGGCTGGCGGTGGCGAACGCGTTGTCGTTCGTGGTGGGCGCGGTGGTCGGGCAGCTGTGGTTGTACCGTCGACTGGGTCCGTTGGGCACGGGCGCGGTGCTGGTCACCACGGCCAAGACCGTGCTGGCCGCCGGGCTCGGCGGGCTCGCCGGCCTCGGTGTGTTGCACCTGCTGCCGTCCCAGGGCTCACCGGTGGGCACCGCATGGCTGGAGCTGGGCGTCGGTGGCCTGGTCGAGGTGCTGGTCACGGTGGCGGTGCTGCTGGCGCTGCGGCTGTCCGAGCTCGCCCCCCTCATGGCCCGGCTGCGCAGTCGATGACGGGCGGGTTTCGGCTGTGTTCGAATCCGCCCGAAGTGGGTCGGACTGCCGTAGTCTGGGGTGGGGGACAGCAGTCCGGGGCGGGAGGTACGACGGCGGTGAGTGCGCAGCCCGAGAACCGCTCCGCCGCGATGTTCGGCAGTGCCGGCGACGTCATTGCCGGCCGCTACACCCTGTTGTCCCAGGTCGGCGCGGACATGACGGTGCACGCGGCGTTCTGGCAGGCCCGCGACACCGTGCTGCAGCGCGACGTCGGACTGACGTTGCTGCTGCGCGCCGGCGAGCCCGGCGAGACCACCCGGGCCCAGCAGATGATCGACCGGACGCTGCGCTGGGGTGGTTTCAGCGATCCCGGCGCGGCCAGGCTGCTCGATGTCATGCGCCGGGACAACGGCAGCCTTCCCGACGACGTGCTCGGGCTGGCCGTGACCGCGTGGGTGCCGGGGACGAGCCTGGCGGAGACCACGGTGGCCGGGCCGCCACTGCGCACCACCACCGCCCTGACCATGCTCGATCCGCTGGCCCAGGCCGTCGAGGCGGCACATCGACAGGGCTTGGTGCTGGGCTGTGCGCATCCGCAGCGGATTCGGTTCACCACCGAGGGCGCGGCGCGGCTGGCGTTCGCGCTGCCACATCCCGACGCGCTTCCGGCCGACGACGTGCGTGGCATCGGCGCGACGCTGTACACCCTGCTCACCGCGCACTGGCCGCTGTCCGGCACGGACGCCGAGCTGGCCGGGGTGGCC
>JALYVZ010000029.1 GCA_030852965.1 Actinomycetota bacterium
GCCTTGACCACCAGCGGGTCGATGGCCGGCGTGCCCCGGCGAGGCAGCAGCACGCCGTCCAAACCGGCCGCGGTCGCGGTGCGCAGCACCATGCCGACGTTCGCCGGGTTGGTCACCGCGTCGAGCACCAGCACCGCACAGGGCTCGTCGGCGCCCAGCGCGGCGATGAACTCGGCGACGGTGCGCATCCGGGGCGCCACTACGTCGGCCAGCACGCCCTGGTCGTGGCGGCCGTTGCCGGCCAACACCTTCACCCGATGGGCACTCGCGCGCTGTATCGGCACGTCGCGGCGCCGCGCGGCGGTCTCGATCTCACGTAGCGAAGCGCCCTGTGCGGTGTCCGCCACGATGATCTTGTCGACGGCCAGCGTCGGGTCCGTCAGCGCCTCCAGCACAGGTTTGCGCCCGTACACCGTGATGTACGTGTCTTTGGGGCTGCGGGGCGGCACGTCGATCAGCATCCCATGCGACCATCAGCGTCATGCCGGACCGCCTCTCGGCGCTCGACGCGTCCTTCCTCTATCTCGAGCAGCCGACCACCCCCATGCATGTCGGGGCGGTGGCGTTGTTCCGGCGGCCCAAGACCGGGATGACCTACGAGGACCTGCTGCGGCTGATCGAGCAGCGGATCACCCTGGTGCCCCGGTATCGGCAGAGGGTCCGGCACGTGCCGGCGGCACTGGCCCGCCCGGTGTGGGTGGACGATCCGGACTTCGACCTGACCTACCACGTGCGGCGCTCGGCTCTGCCCAAACCGGGTACCGACCGCACGCTCAACGAGCTGATCGCCCGGCTGATGTCGCGGCCCCTGGACCACACCCGCCCACTGTGGGAGATGTACCTGGTCGAGGGGTTGGCCCGGAACCGGATCGCGGTGCTGACCAAGACCCACCAGGCACTGGTGGACGGGATCAGCGCGATCGACATCGCCCAGGTCATCCTGGACGTCTCGCCCCTGCCCCGAGACGACTACAGCCAGCCCTGGATACCCCGAGCCGAGCCGAGCCGGATGCGGCTGGTCACCGACGCGGTCACCGAGGCATGGACCCGTCCCGGGGAGGTGGTGGACAACGTCCGGGCGGCGGCCGGTGACGCGACGGCAACCACAGGCAGGGTGCTGGACGTGCTGGGGCAGGTGGCGGGGGTGGTCCGCACCGCGATGCGGCGCGCCCCAGGCAGCCCGTTGAACGTGGTGGTGTCCCAACAGCGGCGGTTCGCGGTGGCCCGCACCGACTTGGCCGACTACCGGCGGGTGCGGGCGGCGCACGGCTGCGCGGTGAACGACGTGGTGCTCGCGGTGGTGGCCGGAGCGATGCGCAACTGGCTGCTGTCCCGTGGTGAGCCGGTGACCGCGTCGAGCACGGTGCGCGCGATGGTCCCGCTGTCGGTGCGCGCCGAACCGGACGGAGCGGGGTCCAGCAGCGCCGCGCTGGACGGCACGTTGGGCAACCGGGTGTCGTCCTTCCTGGTCGACCTGCCGGTGGGGGAGTCGAACGCGGTGGTGCGGTTGCTCCAGTTGGCTCACCAGATGCGCGAGCACACCAGCAGCGGCCGTTCGGTGGGTGCGGAGACCCTGGTGGCGCTCGGCGGGTTCGCGCCGCCGACGCTGCATGCGCTGGGTGCCCGGGCCGCGAACGGGTTCGCCAAGCGGGTGTTCAACCTGGTGGTGACGAACGTGCCAGGGCCGCAGATGCCGCTCTACGCGGCGGGGGCGAGGATGCTGGAGATGTTCCCGGTGGTCCCGCTGGCCAAGGGACAGGCTCTGGCCATCGGGTTGACCTCGTACGACGGCGGGGTCTTCTACGGTTTCAACGCCGACCGGGATGCGATGGGCGACGTGGAGTTGCTCGCTGGGATGATTCGCGAGTCGCTCGACGAGCTGGTCGGCTCGCTGGAGTAGAGCACCAGTATCACCCGAGGAGCGCACCGTGCGGATCTATGTGCCGGCCACCCTGCCGATGCTGCGCAGGCTGGTGGCCGAGTCGAGCTTGAGGCCGATAGGTGGCACCGCGTTCGCGGTGACCCCGGCCCTGCGGGAGGCGTACACCAGCGGCGACACCGACGAGCTGGAGTATGTCGCGATGCGCGACGCCGCCCGTGCCTGCCTGCGCCTGATGTCCATCGAGGCAGACGCCGACCAGCCAGGGTGGCACCGCCGCGTGGTGGTGGCGGCAGACGTCGAGGACGTCACGGCACGGCCCGATCTCGACGACGCGGTGGTCCGGGTGCACGGCGAGATCCCGTCGTCGGCGGTGGCCTCGGTGCACATCGACGAGCCGGAGGCGGAGTACCCGGTCAGTCAGGCAGCCGCCGTGGTGGACGCCGCCGACATGGGTGACCCGGACGCGGAGTTCGTCCTGGGCAGTGCCGAGGACCACGAGCTGGCCTGGTTCGACCCGTCCGAGCTGCCGTTCCTGCTGGAGCTGCTCGACCTGTGAGGCTCGGTTACCGCTCCACCACCTGGTCGGGCGGCGGCGGCTCGATCTGCACCGGCTGGCCCCAGTCGCGGTAATGGGCGTCCAGGGTGTACGTGCCCTGGTTCTGGGGTAGCTGCTGGTCCACCATCACCCGGGTGAGACGGTTCGCGGAGTCCAGCCACAGCGTGTACTCCAGGGTGGTCAACCCCGACTGCACACTCTGTTGCAGGCTCTGCTTGAGCGTCGGATCGGCCTGGCGGTCGGCGGCCCTGACCAGGTCCATCCGGAGCTTGTAGCGCATCGTCCGGACCCCGTCCAGCTGCTCCTCCGCCGCGTCGACGATCGTGATGGCGTCGCCGAACTGAGCGAACGACTTCGTCGGGTCGGCGTTGTCGCGGATGGCCTGGATCAGTTGGTTGAACTGCAGCGACATCGGATCCGCTGAGTCGGACTTGATGTGCACCCAGGTCTTGCCGGGCGGCAACGCCGACCCTGCGCCCGCCGGCGGGCGCAGGAACGCCGAATCGGGCAGCACCACCAGGCCCACCTCCAACGGGGCACCGCCGCCGGCCTGGATCCGCTGGGTCAGTTGCATGGCCGGGCCGGCCTCGTCGTAACGCAGTGCTCCGTCGCCGTTGATCGCGCTCTGGGCCTGGCCGCTCAGCCCACCGCTGAGGGTGATCTTGGCGGTCTTGTCGACCTTCTGCGCTGCGGCGGTGGCCGCGCCCAGCTCCGCCAGGGAGGTGTACCGGGGCAGCGGTGCGTCCACTCCGATCGCGGCAGGCGGGGGCGCGGCGGGTCCCACAGATGGCGCGGTGGGGCCGGCGTTGGTGCCACCTCCGCAGCCGGTCAGCAGCGCGGCCAGCAACAGGACGAGTATCGGGACGATCCGACGCATGGCACCAGCTTCCTCGCCGTGAGCAGCCACCTAACGGCTGGGTCCCCACTGGGGTGCGGCGAGCGCGACCAGAATCCGACGCAGGGCCGCGAGTCGTCCGGCCGGCACCTTGCCCCTGGCGACCAACTGGTCCAGCTCGCACTCCGGGTCGGCCGGGGGTCCGAGGTGCCCGCAGCCCCGAGGGCAGTCGGTCGCGGCGGCGGCCAGGTCGGTGAACGCGGTGACCACGTCGTCGGCGCTCACGTGCGCCAGTCCGAACGACCGGATCCCCGGGGTGTCGACCACCCAGCCGTCCGGGTCGTCCGGTGCGCCCAGCGGCAGCGCCACCACCGACGACGAGGTGTGCCGCCCCTTGCCCACCCCGGACACCACCCCGACCGCGCGGTGAGCGGCCGGTACCAGGGCGTTCACCAGCGTGGACTTGCCGACCCCGGAGTGACCGAGCAGCGCCGACACCCGCCCGGTGAGCGCCGCGCGCAGCTCGTCGGGCGGCTGGTCGTGGCGTGTCACCACGACTAGCACGCCCAGTTCGGCCCACGGCGCGGCAGCCTCTTCGAGCTGGTCGGTCACCAGGTCGGACTTGGTCAGGCACAGCAGTGGGGCCAGCCCGCCGGCGTATGCGGCCACCAGCGCGCGGTCCACGAAACCCACGCTGGGGGGTGGGTCGGCCAGCGCGGCGACCACCACAAGCTGGTCGGCGTTGGCCACCACCACCCGTTCGAACGGGTCGTCGTCGTCGGCGGTGCGGCGCAACAGCGTGGTGCGCTCGGCAACCCGGACGATCCTGGCGAGGGTGTCGGTGCGGCCGGTGACATCCCCGACCAGGTCGACCCGGTCACCGACCACCACCGGGCTGCGGCCCAGCTCGCGGGCGCGCATCGCGGTCACCCTGGCCCCGGGGTCCCGATCGGGCACGCAGGTCCAGCGGCCCCGGTCCACCGCGATCACCATGGCCGGCTCGGCGTCGAGGTGGTCGGGGCGGCGTTTGGTACGCGGCCGGGCACCGCGCCGGCCGGGGCGGATCCGGACGTCGGACTCGTCGTAGTCCCGCGAGCTCACCGGCGGTCCAGGGCGCTCATGTGCGGATCCTGCGGCTCACCTGCGGTCCGGGAGGTTTCTGCAGCTCACAGTCGGTCCCGTAGGTCATGTGGGCGGCGGTGCGGTCACCAGCGCGGTCCAGTCCCTGGCGAAGTCGGGCATGGTCTTGGCCGTACAGGTGATGTCGTCCACCCCGAGGTCGGGCACTACCAACCCGAGTAGTGCGCCGGCGGTGGCCATCCGGTGGTCGGCGTAGGCCCGCCACGGCCGCCCAGGCACGGCGCGGAGCGCGGCGGGGGAGATGGCCAGCCCATCGGCGGTCTCGGTTGCGCCGGCGCCGAGCGCGGTGAGCTCGGCCGCCAGTGCGGCCAGCCGATCGGTCTCGTGTCCGCGGAGGTGCGCGATCCCGCGTAGTCGGGACGGCCCGGTCGCGAGGGCGGCCAGCGCCGCCACGGTCGGAGCGAGCTCGCCGACCTCGTGGAGGTCGACGTCCACTCCGTCCAGCTCGGCCGGTCCACTGACCGTCATTCCCTCGGGGCCGGGTGTGACGGTGGCGCCGAACTGGGCGAGCACCCCGAGCACGGCCACCCCTGGCTGGTTGGTCCGTGCCGGCCAGCCGACGACGGTGACCTGGCCGCCGGTGGCCACGGCGGCGGCCAGGAACACCGCGGCGTTGGACAGGTCGGGCTCGATCACCCAGTCACGGGCGGCAACGGGACCGGGCCACACCCGCCAGGAGTTCGGCTCGGCGTCGTCGACGTGCACGTGGGCGGCGCGCAGCATGTCCACGGTCATCGCGATGTGCGGCTCCGAGGGCAGCGGCTTGCCTGTGACACTACGGTGGCGGATCAGCACGCCCTTGTCGTACCGCGCCCCGGACAGCAGCAGCCCGGACACGAACTGCGAGGACGCCGACGCGTCCAGGATCACCTCGCCGCCGGACAACCCGCCGTCGCCATGCACCGTGAAGGGCAGCGCATCGCCCTCGATCACCGCGCCGAGCGTGCGCAGCGCGTCCAGCACCGGGCCCATCGGGCGCTCGCGGGCCCGGGGGTCACCGTCGAAGCCCACCGACCCGTCGGCAAGGGTGGCCACCGGCGGCAGGAACCGCATCACGGTGCCCGCCAGCCCGCAGTCCACGGTGCCGGCGCCAGTCAACCCGGCGCGGCCGTCGACGGTGATCCGCGTGCCGTCCACCCGCACCGACACCCCCAGGGCGCGCAGCGCGTCCACCATCAGGGTGGCGTCCCGGCTCGCCGGTGCACCGGTGACCGAGGCCGACCCACCGGACAACGCCGCCAGCAGCAGCGCCCGGCTGGTCTGTGACTTGGAGCCGGGGATCTCGACCCGGCCGTGTACGGGTCGGCCGGGTCTCGGTGCCGACCAGCGGACCGACCCGGTGGGATTTGACGAGCTCACCGGTCCATCATTGCGCACCGCGTGGCACGATCTGAGCATGTGCGGCCGGTATGCCTCCACGAGGACCTCGGTGGAGATCGCCGCGGAGTTCGCCGCGCTGGACGCCACCGGAGCCGAGGCGGCCCGTGCCGACTTCAACGGGGTGGACTTCAATGTTGCCCCCACGAAGCCGGTGTTGGCCGTGGTGCGGCGCCATCCCCAGAACGCCGAGGGCAACCCGGACCGCTCCCGCACCGAGCGCAGTGTGCGGGTGCTGCGTTGGGGGCTGGTGCCGTCCTGGGCGAAGGACCCGTCGGTCGGCTCGCGCATGATCAATGCACGGGCCGAGACGGCCGCGGAGAAGCCGGCCTTCCGCAAGGCGCTGGCCGCGCGCCGCTGCCTGCTGCCGGCGACCGGTTGGTACGAGTGGAAGCGCGCAGGATCTGACGCCTCCTCGAAGCAGCCCTACTTCGTGACCGGCACCGACGGCTCACCGCTGGCGATGGCCGGGCTGTGGGAGTTCTGGAAGCCTCCCCAGGCCGTGGAGCCGCTGGTCAGCTGCGCGGTGCTGACTACCGACGCGGTCGGTCCCCTGGCCGAGATCCACCACAGGATGCCGTTGCTGCTGCCACCCGAGCGCTGGGACGCCTGGCTCAACCCCGACGCCGAGCCACCGCCCGCCCTGCTCGAACCGCCGTCGTCCGAACTGGTGGCCCGGCTGGAGCTGCGCCCGGTCTCAACCCTGGTCAACAACGTCCGCAACCAGGGCCCGGAGCTGGTCGCGCCGGCCCCGTTGATCGAAACGCTGGTCGAGCCGGTGCTGGAGCTCGACCAGCCGGCAGTGAACCCTCCGCGCCCCCGGTGAGCACCCACGAGATCGGGACCCCGCACGGGCCGGCCCGGGTGGCGCTGCACTGCGTGCCGCAGGGTCACGCCGCGTTGTTGCTCGGGCATGGCGCCGGCGGCGGGGTGACCGCTCCCGACCTGGTGGTGGCGACCCAGGCGGCCCAGCGAGCGGGGGTGCATGTGGCGTTGGTGGAACAGCCCTATCGAGTGGCCGGGCGGCGGGCGCCGGCACCGGCGCGGCAGCTGGACGCGGCCTGGTTGGCGGTGGCCCAGGAGCTCGGCGCCGGGGTGTTCGGCGATGTCCCGCTGGTGTTCGGCGGACGCTCCTCGGGCGCTCGGGTGGCCTGCCGGACCGCTGAGGCCGGGGCCGCAGCCGCAGTGCTCTGCCTGGCGTTCCCGGTGCATCCGCCGGCCAAACAGCACCAGGACCGCACGCCCGAGCTGTTCGCGGTGGACGTCCCGGTGCTGGTGGTGCAGGGTGCGCGCGACCCGTTCGGCTGCCCAGAGCCCGGTCCGCACCGTGATGTGCTCGTGCAGCCGGGTGACCACTCGTTGAAGGGCGATCTGGCCGGGTTGGGCCGAGCCATTGCAGAGTGGCTGGAGCGCGTACTGCGCCCGATCACCTGAGTCTTCTGGCGTTGGTGATCCGCTCAGCCTCAGTGCACCGGGGCCGGCGCGGTGACGGTGAACGAAGAGATCATGTCGGTCAGCACCGTTTCGTCGACCTCGGCCTGCTCGGTGAGGCAGCTACCGACCAGCGCATACACGCAGCGCACCCCCGTCTGTGAGCGGTCTGGGCCTTCGGTCGTGACCGCGAGCTGGCGGACCATCCGACCCTCCAGCAGCAGGTCGGTGCGCCGGGCGGCGCTGGGTAGCTGCTCATCGGTCTCGGCGCCGTCCATCCCGATCGAGATGATGTTGGTGGCCCCGAGCAGTGCCTCCTCGGCGAGCTCGCCCAGCGACTTGGCCGCCGACACCCGCTTGCCGGACACGACCAGGGTCACCCGGAAGTTCGTCGCGTCGGGCGGGGCCAGGAACGCGATCAGCCCGGCTGGTGGTTCGACGGCCGACCAGTTGGCGGGAACGTCGATCCGGAACGGGCTGATGCCGGGCGAGACCGAGTTCGGCCAACCCACGTTCTGCATCAAACCATTGATGTTCATCCAACGAACCCTAGCGCCCCGTTATTCAACCATCCACACCGTTAGGCGCATATTCGCACAGGTCGTCACCCTAGGTGATCTGAGGGTCGGTTTAGGTGGTTCGGCTGACCCTCAGCGTTCGGCGAGCCAACGCGCACAGCCGGGTGTGCGGACGAGCAGGGTCAGCCCTGACCACAGTGCAGCCAGTGCCGCCGCCGCGGCCGCCGCGGAGCGGTAGTCCAACGGCGGCGCCCAGGCGAGCACGTCCTGCAGCCAGGCCGACCCGCACACCGCCAAGGCCACCAGCACACCCCCGATAACCGGCCTGACCAGCCACGGAAGCCGCCGTGAGGACATCACGGTGTCGACCATCAGCGCCCCGCCCAGCAGCAGGTACGGCACCGCGGAGCGCGGGAAACCGGTCTCGGCAAGCAGTACCCAGACCCCGCACCGGTAGGCAAGGTAGCCCGTGGTGACCGCGGTGGCGCTCCACCGCCGACCGATCGTCCAGTGCGCGACCACGAGCACCAGCATCGCGGCGATGATGATCCAGGCCAGGTAAACCCACGCCGGCACCGGTAGCGCGAACCTGAGCAGCGCCTCCCGGTCCACCGGCCGGCCGATCTGGTTGGCGGCGAACTGGAGCAGGCTCGGTTCGGCCTCCGGACGCCCCGCGTCCCAGGCGGCCATCGCGACCACGCCGTACTCCTGCTGACCGGCAGCGAACATCACGTTCTCCAGGAACAGCAGCCACAGCACCCCGAGTACCCACGTGCGCTCGCTCCCGAGCGGGCCGTAGCGCCACCAGCCTCGCAGCACCCCGGCCAGCATCATCCCGGTACCCGTGTACAACATCATGTGGGTCGGGCTCCAGCTGGTCAGGTCCAGGCCGTTGATCCGGTGGTTGATCAGGTCGGCGGGGATCGCCACCATGAAGATCCCGAGGCCGGCCTGCATCAACCGCAGAGCCCGGCGGTCCACCCCGTAGCCGGTGTAGGTGTGGAAGGCGACAAGCGCGCACGCCAGCAGGGTGCCGGCCGTGTTCAGCAGGTGCGGGGGCGCGAGATCGTCCCGCAGCCAGCGAAAATGCCACGACACGTCCCACGACGAGCCCACCATCTTCAGCACCAGAGCAAACAGCCACAGCCGGTACACTCGGACCAGGACATCGTCCGGCAGTGCCCTCGGCGACCGCCCGAGGGTGATCCATTCGTCCCACAGTGACCGGGCGAGTGAGTAGACACGGGTCAACGCAGGATCAGCCATCACGCCATGATGCGTGCTGCGAGCGGCGGGGTGAAGAGGTACATCTCCATCAATGGGGCGATGATTCGCATACTGAACGAGACCGTTGTGGGAATCTCCGGGCTCGGTGCGGCGTTGCAGTCGGCGTGCCACATGCAGTGATGTCAAATGCGGCAATGTCGGGTGCGGCGATGTCAGGCGCGCAGGCCGGGCGGACGGCACCGTCATCGCCCAGCCTCAGCCGGTCGTTCCCGATGCTGGAGCCCGTGACCGTGCCCACGTCTAAATCGGTCGGTCCAGCTGTCGACCAGGGCGTATGGTTGGCGCCAACCAGTAGCGGCCCCACCGCCCGGATGGTAGGCCTACCCACGACCGTGACGCCGCGCCGACGGCGTGGAGGGAGCCTGGTGCAGCAGCAGCCGGTGAAGTCCGTCGAGACCGATGGCGAGACCGAGCCGGAGTCGGCCGAGCAGCGGGCCGCTCGCTTCGAGCGCGACGCGATGCCTCTGTTGGACCAGCTCTACGGCGCGGCGCTGCGGATGACCCGCAATCCGGCCGACGCCGAAGACCTGGTGCAGGAAACCTACCTGAAGGCCTACGCCGCGTTCGGTTCGTTCAAGGCCGGCACAAACCTCAAGGCGTGGCTGTACCGGATCCTCACCAACACCTACATCAACGGCTACCGCAAGCGGCAGCGCCAGCCGGCGCAGTATCCCACCGACGAGATCACCGACTGGCAGCTTGCGCAGGCCGGCGAGCACAACTCGACGGGGCTGCGCTCGGCCGAGATGGATGCGCTGGACCGGCTGCCGGACAGCGACGTCAAACACGCCCTGCAGGAGCTGCCCGAGGATTTCCGGATGGCGGTGTACCTGGCTGATGTGGAGGGCTTCGCCTACAAGGAGATCGCTGACATCATGGGTACCCCGATCGGTACCGTGATGTCCCGCTTGCACCGTGGTCGGCGGCAGCTGCGCGAGCAACTGACCGGTACCGCGCGTGAGCGCGGGTACCTGCGTGGGCAGGAGGTGACCAGGTGAGTTGCGGCGACGACCACGAGGCGCACTGCCAGGACGTGCTGGCCGAGGTGTGGTTGTTTCTCGACCATGAGTGCGACCAGGCTCGTCGGGAGCTGCTGCGCCGGCATCTGGAGGAGTGCAATCCCTGCCTGGCCGCCTATGGCATCGAGGAGAAGCTGAAGCAGCTGCTGGCTCGCAAGTGCGGCGGGGAGCATGCCCCGGATGGGCTGCGGGCGCGGTTGCGGGACCAGATCCGTTCGGCGGTGCTCGAGCAGGCCGAGGTGACCATCGAGCACGGCCCAAGCGGCACCAGTGTCGAGGTGCGCCGCACCCGAGTCGAACGTCGCGGCTGACGGCGGGCGGCGTCAGCGGCCGCGTGCAGGTCCGCCGCCGGCCGGCCAACGCCGCACGCTCGCACAGCTCTCCGTGGGGGCGGCACAGCTCGTGGGGTAGAGGTAGCTGCGCGGGCCATGCCCAACGCTGTGCGAGCGGTTGCGGCGTCAGCCGGCCCGTCTCGGTCAGCCTCAGGAGTTGGGGCGTTTGCCGTGGTTGGCGCTTGCCTTCTTGCGGGCGCGCTTCTTGCGGGCTTTCCTTGCCATGTTGTTGCCTCGCTTCGTTTCGGATCTGCCCGCCAAGTCTGTCACGCGCCGGCGTTCCGCATCCGGCGGCAGTCTCGGCCCGGCGACCGTAAGGTTCTTCAGGTGTCCACGCTGAGCGAACTGGTCGCCGGGCACACCCGGTTGTCCTGGGTGGCCGTCGATCACCTGCAGCGGCTGGTGGCCGAGTGGCAGCTGCTGGCTGACCTGTCGTTCGCCGACTTCATGCTGTGGATCCCCCTGTCAGGCGTCGAGCCCGGACCCGACGCCGGAGCTGGACCCGACGCCGGAGCCGGACCCGACGCCGAGACTGGGTTCGACGCCGGCGCGGAGCGGGCCGCCGTCGCCGTGCGCTTCCTCTGCATCGCCCAGGCCCGTCCGACCACCGCGCCCACCGCGCACCCCGAGGACGCTGTGGGCAGCACGTTCGACGACCCGGAGCACGGCCAGCTGCGCCGGGCGATCGCCGACCGGCGGATCTGTCGTGAGGACGACCCACGGTGGGAACACGGGATGCCGGTGCGCCGAGCCACCATCCCGGTGCTGCGCGGTGGTGTGGTGCTCGCGGTGCTCTCCCGGGACACGAACCTCACGGTGGCCCGGGTGCCCAGCCCGCTGGAGATCACCTATCTCGGCGGGGCGGCCGACCTCTGCCAGATGATCGCCGACGGCACGTTTCCGGCCTCCGAGGCCGTGGTGGACACCCAGACCAACCCTCGGGTGGGCGACGGGCTGATCCGGCTGGACAGCGGGGGACGGGTGGTGTTCGCCAGCCCCAACGCGCAGTCGGCCTACCACCGAATGGGCCACGGCTCGGATCTCACCGGGGTCGTGCTGAGCGGCGTCACCCGTCCGCTGGTCCGAGATCCGTTCGACGCCAGCGAGGTGGTCAGCCGGATCCGCTCCGCGCTGGACGGGCGGCCGTCGCTGCGGATGGAGCTGGAGGCCGGCGGCGCCACGATGCTGCTGCGGGCCATGCCGCTGCGTCCGCTGGGTGCCCCCGCCGGGGCGTTGGTGCTGGTCCGGGACGTCACCGAGGTCAAGCGGCGGGACCGGGCGCTACTGACCAAGGACGCCACAATCCGGGAGATCCACCACCGGGTGAAGAACAACCTGCAGACCGTCGCGGCGTTGCTGCGGTTGCAGTCGAGGCGCACGGCCAGCCAGGAGGCCAAGGAGGCGCTGGCCGAGTCGGTGCGTCGGGTGACCTCGATCGCGCTGGTGCACGAGACGCTGTCGATGTCGGTGGACGAGCGGCTGGACCTGGACGAGGTGGTCGACCGGGTGATCCCGATGCTCGGTGAGGTGGCAGCCACCGAGTCGGTGGTCACGCTGCGCCGGGACGGCAGCTTCGGGGTGGTGGCCGCCGCGCTGGCCACCCCGCTGGTCATGGTGCTCACAGAGCTGGTGCACAACGCGCTGGCACACGCGTACCAGCCGGGAACGCGCGGTGAAGTGGTCGTTTCGGTGCGCCGAACGGCGGGTTGGCTGGACGTGGTGGTCAGCGACGACGGTCGTGGGCTCCCACGTGAGTTCTCGCTCGACGGATCCAAGGGGCTGGGCCTGCAGATCGTGCGCACGCTGGTCGACTCGGAGCTGGCCGCCACGCTGAGCATGCGCCCCCGTGAGCCGAAGGGTACCGACGCCGTCCTCCGGGTACCCCTGATCCGCCCCTGAACCGTCGGCTGGCGTTCTCCCTCGCTCGCGTGCTGAGCACGCGTCGCTTGGTGCGGCCTTGCCAGCCGACGGCTGCGCCGCTGGCGGCTCAGCTCTGGACAGACCTCGAGCCCGCCACATGCAACCACATGCAATCAGTGGCGGGCTCGAGGATTCGGGGGAGCGCGGTGTTACTCTGCTCGTGACTCTCAGGCTCCGCTGTGTGCCCGGGTGCGGGCGTTGCGGCGCTTGAGGGCGCGGCGCTCGTCTTCGCTCATGCCGCCCCAGACACCTGCGTCCTGTCCGCTGTCCAGCGCCCAGGATAGGCAGTCGGTGTTCACGGGGCAGCGCCGACAGACCGTCTTGGCCTCGGCGATCTGCAGCAGTGCCGGTCCGGAGGTGCCTACCGGGAAGAACAGCTCCGGGTCCTCGTCACGGCAGCTCGCGCGGTGGCGCCAGTCCATGATTGCTATGCTCCTTGCTCTTGCGCTGTGTGAGCGCGTCGTCTCGGTCGGCCTTGTGGTTGCTTGTGAATTGTTTCACAAGCAACCACAGTCTTCAACACCTATGGACTGATCAGGTGAGACGTTCCCCACCCGCTCATCGCAGTCCTGGCCCCGCGTACCTAACCCCGCGTCACCGACTACGCTGAACGATTGACCGAGCCCGCCGGATCCTTCTCGGTTGCCCGATCCGGGTCCGACCGTGCCGAGAGCGCGCCTCGGCGGGTCGTCCTGCTTCCGAGTACAACGTTGAACGATCACGAGCCGTAATGCGAGCCCCAACGGGATCGACGGTTCCACCCGGTCGGTGAATGGCGAAAAGGCACTCGACACGGGTGGCCCAGTGGGCGTCGAGCACGCCGAAGGGTGGTTCTCACACGACGACGCGTAGCGCCGAGGGCACTGCGACGAACTCCATCTCGCTGCGTTCTCCCAGGTAATCGCCGTCCACCTGGAGTGCCACCGGGGCCGGGCTGCTCACTCGAATGAGTGGCAACTCGTCATAGCGAAGGACACTTGCGCCGTTCGGGTTGCCGTCGGCGCGCAGCATCTCGCGCAGTACCGGCAGCATCGTTCTCAGCCCCAGATGGAGCAACGCAAACAGGGCAAGGCCGTCTGTCTGCCCGCAACCGGGGTTGGTGCGCACCGGGCGCGAGCCCAGATAGGTCCATGGGTCGGTGTTGCAGACCAGCGCGAGGCGCACATCCGACACCGGTTCCTGCCCAGGAAGCTCCACGGTCAGCGCGGTGGGTTGGGTGAACTGGCGCAGGTAGTGCCGAAGCGCGGTGCGGGCGTAGCGACCGGGGGTGGCCTCCTGGCCCTTGGCCCGGGCCCGTTCGACGGCGGCCACCACAGCGGCGTCCCAGCCCATGCCGGCGTTGAAGGTGAACCAGCGGTCGTCGGCCCGGCCCAACCCGACCACCTGGCTGCGACCGGCCTCCAGCGCGCGCAGCACGGCGGCGGTGGCCTCCAGCGGATCGCGTGGCACGCCCAGCGCCCGGGCGAACACGTTCGCCGAGCCGCCTGGCAGCACCGCCAGCGCAGGCGCCTCCGGCCCGCCTCCGGGGGGAGCCGCACCGGTGGGAACAGCCTCCATCATCCCGTTCACGACCTCGTTCACGGTGCCGTCCCCGCCGTGCGCGATGACCAACTCAACCCCGGCCCGTACCGCCGTGGCGACGGCCTCGGCCGCATGGCCTCGGTATCGGGTCTCCAACACGTCGAGCTTGAGCTCGCTGGCCAGCGCATGCGCCAGCACATCCCGACCGGCCGCGGTGGTCGAGGTCGCCTGCGGGTTGACCACGAGCAGGGAACGCACGAACCGCAGCGTAACGTCATCGGTGCCCCGAGCCCGGTGCCGCGATCCACTGGGTGGGACGCCGGCGGCGGGTCGGGGGCTAGGGCCGGGCTAGGGTCATGTCCGTGGACGCGGGATCGGACAGTCCGGCCACCGGCTCAGGGTTGCCCGGCCCGCCGACGCCGGTTCGACTGGCCGCCCTCCTGATCGGTGTGGAGGGTCTGTGCACGCTCGGGCTCACCGGCTACCTGGTGTTGGATGCACCGACGGCATCGGCTGGCGTCGGTGCGGTTCTTGGCCAGGCCGGGCTGTTCGTACTGTTCGCCGCGGCCATGCTGGTGGTTGCACTGGGTCTGCTGCGCGGACGTTTCTGGGCCCGTACGCCCGGCATCGTCATCCAGGCGCTGTTGCTGCCTGCGGTGTTCTCGCTGATCGGCCCGTCCCACCAGGTGCTGGCCGGCCTGGTGGGTGGCGTGGTGGTCCTCACCGCGCTGGTGTCATTGCTCGGCGAGCGGTCTCGCCGCTGGTCGGAGGCACTGGACGAGGCGCGTCGACAGGGTTGACCTGGTGCCGGCAGACGCCTTGGGTGGACTGGTCGCGCAGGCTGCTCCGATCGGCGGGCCGCCAGTGACGTGGCGGGTGGGCTACAGCCTTGACGTGGCGCATGTGTTGGCCCGGCTGGACCGGTTCGTCGAGCGGGTGCCCGGCGCCGGGGCCACCACCGTGTGCCTGGCGATCCTGGATCCGCGGGACGGCTCACTCACGTACGCCTGTGCCAGCCACCCGCCGCCGCTGGTGGTCACCCCCGCAGGCAAGGCCGACTTCCTGCCGGTGCAGTCCGGGGCACCGCCGGTCCACAGCCGACCGCGCAGACCGTGCGGCTGTCGCCGGGTGATCTGCTGCTGCTCTACACCGATGGGCTCGTCGAACGCCCCGGCCGCACGTTGGACGACGGCATGGCGCAGCTGTGTCGGGCCGCCGCCGACTCGCTCACCCACGCCACCCCGCAGCTGATGGCGACGTCCGCGGTGGATCGGGTGTGCGTCTGGCCCTGGAACGGATGACCGCTGAGGGCTACCGCGACGACGTCACCCTGCTCGCGGTCCAGTGGACACCGCCGGTGGACCTGGAGCTGAACCTGGAGCTGGTCGCCGAGCCTGCGGCGCTGGCACCGCTGCGCCGGGAGCTGGTGCGTTGGCTCGACGACCTCGGTGCGGGAACAGAGGACGTGGATCACCTCCAGCTCGCCGTGCTGGAAGCGGCCACCAACGTGGTCGAGCACGCCTACATCGGTGCCGGCGGCCGGATGAGCATCTCTGGGGGGCTCGACCGGAGTGGCCGAGTGTGCCTGACGGTCGACGACGAGGGCTCGTGGCGGCCGCCCCCGGTCGAGCCCGGGCTGCGTGGTCGAGGGTTCATGTTGATCCGCAACTGCATGGACACGGTCGAGATCGAGCAGTCCGCCGCCGGCACCTCGGTGATGATGGACCTGGTGCTACGACGGTCTCCGGTCCTGGTGTCGGCGGGTGGGCTGGCTCAGGCCGGCCCACCCGAGTGCTGCGATGAGCTCGTCGTGGAGCTGGTGTCTCCGGCCACCAACGGCCATCCGCGTGTGACGGTGGCCGGCCCGATCGACATCAGCACCGTGGGCGAGCTGCAACGGGCATTGCACCGCGCCGGCCGTGGCGGCCTCCTGCAGCTCACCGTGGACATCACGCACGTCAGCCAGCTGGCCCAGCAGCGGCGTCCAGCTGTTGCATCAGCTCGGCGAGCAGATGGCCGCCGACGCCCGTGAGCTACGGCTGATCTCGCCGGCCGGCAGTGCGGCCCGCCAGGTGCTCGGGCTGACCGGCCTGGAGTATCTGGTGCACAGCGAGCCGGTGGAGGGCTGAACGTTTCCCCGCCGTCCTCAGCGCACGACCAGGTTGACGTGATCGAGGCGGGGTACGCCGCGCTCGTGGCCCAGCACGGTGAGCCCGCCCGCGTCGAGCATGAACCCGACCCCGGTGCGGGCCGGCCGCCCAAGCCAGCGCGCCGTCAGCACCCGGCTGAAGTGCCCGTGCCCGACGACCACCACGTCGCTGTCGGCCACTGCGGGCCGGTACTCCGCGAGCACCTCGTCGGCCCGCTCGCCGACCTGCTCGGCGCTCTCCCCGCCGGGGCAGGGATGGCTCCACACTGTCCAGCCCGGCACGTCCTGCTGGATCTCCAGCGTGGTACGGCCCTCGTAGTCGCCGTAGTCCCACTCTCGCAGGCGTTCGTCGAGGCTCGGGTAGAGCCCGGCCAGCGCGGCGGTGTCCACCGCGCGGCGCCGTGGGCTGCACCGCACGACCGCCGGCGTCGTCGCGTCTGAACCCGACGGCCCGCGCACGGCGGCCAGCAGCCGCCCGGCGGCCACCGCGAGCGTCCGGCCGTGCTCGGTGAGTGGCACATCGGAGCGGCTGGTGTGTCGACCCTGGGCGGACCACTCGGTCTCACCATGGCGCAGCAGGAAGATCCGACCGGTGAGCACGCACCACGGTAGCGCCGATACGGCGTGTCGACGCCCGACCCAATACCCGGGTTGGCACATGACCATCACTGTCAAGCGCGCCCACTACACCGCCTATGAGCTCTTCGCCCGCTGCGATGGGCTGATGCGGGCGTTCGGAAAGGGCCTGCGGGGAGTCCCCGCTCCGACCGATGCCGATGATCAGGCTCTGAGTGTCGTGCTGGTCGCGCGGTCGATAGCGCTGTTCGCGCTGGCGGCCGTCGCTGAGATCCGGCTAGTACCTGCACCGTAGGACGGTCATGGCTCGCGCGGGCGTGCGTAGGCGCCCATTCGGTGTGGTGTCGCGTTGTTTGCGGCGGATGTTGGCCAGCAATGGGTCGGCGGTGTCGATGACGATCTCCCAGGTGTGCCCGTAGGACTGGTCGGGCAGGGTGAAGGTGATCGCCTGATGTCCGGCGTTGATCAGCAGTAGGAACGAGTCGTCGACGATCCGGCTGCCGAGTTCGTCGCGCTCGGGGATACCCCGGCCGTTGAGGAAGATTCCCACGGTCTTGGAGTGACAGGTGTTCCAGTCCTGGTCGGTCATCTGCTGCCCGTCGGGGCGCAGCCAGGCGATGTCGTCGATGCTCGAGCCGTGGATCGGACGACCCTGGAAGAATCGGCGACGACGAAAGACCGGGTGTGCGGCGCGTAGCGCGACGAGTTGGCCGGCGAACTCGGTGAGTACCGAGTGGTGCCTGGCGTCGGCCCAGTCGACCCAGCTGGTCTCGTTGTCCTGGCAGTAGACGTTGTTGTTGCCGGCTTGGGTTCGGCTGAGCTCGTCGCCGTGGGCGATCATCGGCACACCTTGGGACAGCAGCAGGGTGGCCAGGAAGTTGCGTTTCTGACGCTCGCGCAGCTCGTTGATCTTCGTCTCGTCGCTGGGGCCTTCCACACCGCAGTTCCAGGAACGGTTGTGGCTCTCCCCGTCGCGGTTGTTCTCGTCGTTGGCGTCGTTGTGCTTGTCGTGGTAGGACACCAGGTCGTTGAGGGTGAACCCGTCGTGCGCGGTCACGAAGTTGATCGAGGCGATGGGTCGGCGGTTGTCTGCCTCGTAGAGGTCGGACGAGCCGGTGAACCGGGAGGCGAACTCGGCGAGGCTGGCCGGCTCTCCGCGCCAGAAGTCGCGGACGGTGTCGCGGTACTTGCCGTTCCATTCGGTCCACAGTGGTGGGAAACCGCCGACCTGGTAGCCGCCCTCGCCGACATCCCACGGCTCGGCGATCAGCTTGACCTGGCTGACCACCGGGTCCTGGTTGATCAGGTCGAAGAACGCCGAGAGCCGGTCGACCGCGTGGAACTCCCTGGCCAGGGAGGACGCCAGATCGAAGCGGAACCCGTCGACGTGCATCTCGCTCACCCAGTAGCGCAGCGAGTCCATGATCAGGCGTAGCGACTCGTGGTGGCGTACGTTGAGGCTGTTCCCGGTGCCGGTGGTGTCGAAGTAGTGCTTCTCATCGCCCTCGACCAACCGGTAGTAGGCCTGGTTGTCGATGCCCCGGAACGACAACGTCGGTCCGAGGTGGTTGCCTTCAGCCGTGTGGTTGTAGACCACGTCCAGGATGACCTCGATGCCGGCCCGGTGCAGTGCACGCACCATCGTCTTGAACTCCTGGACCTGTTCACCGCGGGTACCGAAGCAGGCGTAGTCATTGTGCGGGGCGAAGAACCCGATGGTGTTGTATCCCCAGTAGTTGGACAGGCCTTTGTCGGCCAGGGTGGAGTCGTGCACGAACTGGTGTACCGGCATCAGCTCCAACGCGGTCACCCCGAGGCTCTGCAGATGTTGAATCATCACCGGATGAGCCATCCCGGCGTAGCTGCCGCGCACATCGCCGGGGATGTCGGGGTGAGCCATTGTCATCCCCTTGACGTGCGCCTCGTAGATGACCGTCATGTGGTAGGGCGTGCGGGGAGGGCGGTCCTGAGCCCAGTCGAAGAACGGGCTGATGACCACTGACGTCATCGTCTGCGACGCGGAGTCGAGGTCGTTGAAGGAGTCGGGATCGCCGAAGTTGTAGGAGAACATCGCCTGCCCCCACTCAATGCGGCCATCAATGGCCTTGGCGTAGGGGTCGAGCAGCAGCTTCGCCGGGTTGCATCGCAACCCCGACGCCGGGTCATACGGTCCGTGTACCCGGAAGCCATAACGCTGCCCCGGTCCGATCCGGGGTAGATAGCCGTGCCATACCAGCCCGTCGCGCTCGGGCAGCGCCAGCCTCGTCTCACTACTGGAGTCGTCGATCAGACACAGTTCGATGTGCTGCGCCACCTCGGAGAAGACCGCGAAATTCGTACCACCGCCGTCATACGTGGCACCCAACGGAAACGGTGAACCCGGCCAGATGTGCACCACACCTCCACATGAGGCGACCCCACCGGAGGGAAGCCAGCCTGGGACACGGGGTGGCGATCCAGGTTCGCCGCAGGATCGCACGGATCGGGGCGTGTGTGTCCGGGGCCGTGAGACGTCACCCGAAACGCAAGACGACGCCGACCAACGGAAGTCGTGCCCGCTGGTCGGCGTCGTTGTGCAGCGCCGCGGCCTCAGCCCTGTTTGGTCTCCCAGAAAATCTTGTCGATCTGTGCGATGTAGTCCAACAGCGCCTGACCGGTCGACGGGTCGTTCGAGCCCTTGGTGCCCGACGCGCCGGCGGCCTTGGTGGCCTTGTTGAACAGCTCGTGCAGCTCGGGGTACTTCTCGAAGTGTGGCGGCTTGAAGTAGTCCGTCCACAGCACCCACAGGTGGTGTTTGACCAGGTCGGAGCGCTGCTCCTTGATTTCGATCGCGCGAGCCCGGAAGTCCGCGTCGTCGTTGCCCTGGTACTTCTCCTGGATGGCCTTCACCGATTCGGCCTCAATGCGGGCCTGGGCCGGGTCGTACACGCCGCAGGGGAGGTCGCAGTGCGCGGTGGCCTCCAGCCGCGGGCGGAGAATGCGAGACAGCAGTCCCATACTCAGCTCCCTTTTGGTGATCGTGGTACCCCGGCGACACTACTGGAGAGGGCGTGTGGCGGCAGTCTTGAGCGCGGCACGGATGGGCGAGCGGGGGACGTGATGGCGTGGCTGGGCTGGGCGCGGGTGCTGGTGCGCGGACCGTCCATGTCGCCGGTCCTCGGGGACGGCGATGTGTTGCTGGTCCGGCTCGGTGCGTCGGTCCGGTCCGGCGAGGTCGTCCTGGCGCGCTGGACAGCCCGTCCCGGGCAGCTGTCGGTGAAGCGCGCGGTGCGGCCAGTGGACGGCGGTTGGGACGTGCGCGGGGACAACGTGTTCGGCAGCACCGACTCCCGCCAGCTCGGCCCGGCGGCGGTACTCGGAGTGGCCCGCTACCGCATCTGGCCCCGACCGTGCCGCCTCCCCTCGCCTTAGCGACCGCTCGTTCCAGCCTTCGCGCCCGCCGTCTATGACCAACTTAACGCCATGGCGTTCCTACTCGCGAGTAACCACTGTCATGTTCAGTTGATCATGTCTTGGAGCTCGGCGATGCGTCGCACACGGTGGGCCTCAGCCGCGGTAGCGGGGGAGGAGGTTCGCGGCGGCGGCTTGGGCGAGGGTGGGGGCGGCGGCGTCGCGGGCGGAGAGGATCGGGGTCAGGTCGGTTGGCCAGGGCAGACCGAGTTCGGGGTCCAGTGCCGACACCGTGCGCTCGATCCCCGGCGCATACGGTGTGGAGCACAGGTAGCTGGCCACCGTGTCGTCGGCCAGTGCGCAGAATGCATGGCCGAGCCCCTCGGACAGGTACACCGCGCTGCAGGCCTCCGAGTCCAGGATGACCGCGTCCCAGCACCCATAGGTCGGCGAACCCACCCGAACGTCCACCACGATGTCCAGCAGGGCGCCGTGCGCGCAGTAGACGTACTTGGCCTGCCCGGGTGGCACGTCGGTGAAGTGCACCCCGCGCACCACCCCGCGTCGGGAAACGCTGTGGTTGGCCTGCGCCAGCCGCACTGGTGCGCCGACCGCCTCGACGAACGCGGCCTCCTGGTACGGCGCGACAAACCGCCCTCGGGCGTCAACGAACTGGTCGGGCTCGAACACCCAGGCGCCCGCGATGGAGAGCGCTCGCGTTCGCACCCGGTCACCGTAGAGCCTTCCGATGTGACATGTGTGTGACGGCAGGACAGCGAGGGGTGGTGGATGCCACACTGGGGCTCACCTGACAACCGATCTCGCCTGGGCAGCTCCAGCCAGCGGACATCCCGCCGCCCGAGCGAGGTTTGTCGGGCACCGTGGGAGCGCGATACCCCGCCAACACCGGTGCACGGCCTGCGGGCGCATGAACAGGCCCGTATCGCAGCAGATTGCACCGTGACTTTTGAACCGACGGTGACTGTGAACACGTGACTTTGAACCAGGGGACAGCGCGTGACCATCAACGCCGACCGTGTCGCGTTCCATTTCGACACGGCCATCGACACCTCCCAGCCCGGCACCACGGACCTGACGCTCACCACCGAGGAGATCCTTACCGCGCATGTCGGCGGCAAGCTGAATGTCGCGACGGCGGTGCCGCTGGCCGACTCCCGGGATCTCTCGATCGCCTACAGCCCCGGGGTCGCGGAGGTCAGCCGGGCGATCGCCGCCGACTCCCGCCTGACCGCCGAGTACACCTGGGCGCAGCGGCTGGTCGTGGTGGTCAGCGACGGCACCGCCGTGCTCGGGCTCGGTGACATCGGCCCGCGTGCCGCCCTGCCGGTCATGGAGGGCAAGTCCGCGCTGTTCAAGCAGTTCGGCGGACTGAACTCGATCCCGCTGGTCCTGGACACCACTGACGTGGACGAGATCGTGGAGACCCTGGTGCGGCTGCGGCCGAGCTTCGGCGCGGTGAACCTGGAGGACGTCTCGGCGCCGCGCTGCTTCGAGCTCGAGCGGCGGCTGATCGAGGTGCTGGACTGCCCGGTGATGCACGACGACCAGCACGGCACCGCGGTCGTGCTGCTGGCCGCGATGCGGGGCGCCTGCGCGGTGCTGGCCAGGCAGCTGGCCGACCAACGGGTGGTCATCACCGGCGCCGGGGCAGCCGGGGTTGCCTGCGCGAACATCCTGCTGGCGGCCGGGGTCAGCGACATCACCGTGCTCGACTCCCGGGGCATCCTGGTGCCGGGGCGGGCGGGGCTGAACCCGGTGAAGGAGGATCTGGCCGAGCGCACCAACCCCCGGCGGACCAGTGGTGGCGAGGAAGCGGCGTTGGCCGGAGCGGACGTGTTCATCGGGCTGTCCTGCGCGAAGCTGCCCGAGCACCTGCTCGCCACGATGGCCGCTGAACCGATGGTGTTCGCCCTGTCCAACCCCGACCCGGAGGTGCACCCAGACGTGGCACGGCACTATGCGCCGATCGTGGCCACCGGGCGGAGCGACTTCCCGAACCAGATCAACAACGTGCTGGCCTTCCCGGGGATCTTCCGGGGCGCGCTGGACGCCGGCGCCACCCGGATCACTGAGGCGATGAAGCTGGCCGCCGCCGACGCGATCTTCGCGGTGGCCTCCGACGACCTGTCGCCGCACCGGATCGTGCCCAGCCCGTTCGACCCGAGAGTTGCGACCACCGTGGCAAGCGCGGTGCGGGCGGCGGCCAACCGCGGCTGAGGCGGCTCTCGACCTCGGCTGAGCCCTGCCGTGCCTCCTGAGGCCATCACGACCCGCCCCGGTATGCGCACAGTGACTACTCGTAAACACGTTAAGTAGGCGCCCACGTGGCCCCCTACCTGGCATTTCCCTGCGCGACTACGCAAATAGTTACGATAAGTAGCGGAAGTGTCAGCGATCGAGCGTTGTGGCGTTCATCCGAAAGAGTGAGAGTGCCAGATCTAACCGCATCGCCGCTCGTTGAGTCTCACGACACACCCCACCGGGGCGTGAATGGCAGACCATGAAGGGAAATCGTGGCCGAGATTCTGGCGCCACGGTCGAGCTCGCCGATCGGCACAATGAGGCCGCCGATTTGCGGCGACGAATGTCAGCAAGGAGGCGGCGTGAGTGATCTCGGGCAGCGCGTCGGTCCTTCAAGGGAGCCACTCACGCCGAGGTCGAACGAGTTGCCCGAGCCGGGTCGGCGGGGCGCGGCGATCGCCTCCGGTCCGGTGCACCAGGTGCCGGGCGCGTCCCCCGAGCCCGGTG
>JALYVZ010000465.1 GCA_030852965.1 Actinomycetota bacterium
GCCGGCCTCTGCGCCCTGACCGGGATCACCCTGGGGCTGGCGGCGGCGCCGCGGGCACCGGCCTTGCGGGAGCAGACCGGCCAGGCGCCCCAGCCCTGCCCGGCCAGTACCTTCTCGGCGATCGCGATCTGCTCCTCGCGGGTGGCCTGGTACGCCGTCGGGGCGAACTGGGTGCCGCCGAAGCTGCGCCAGGTTGACGAGGTGAACTGCAGGCCGCCGTGGAAGCCGTTGCCGGTGTTGGTCGACCAGTTGCCGCCGCTCTCACAGTTCGCCACCTGGTCCCAGACGTTGTCCGATGCGGCCTGCGCCTGGCCGGCGGTGACCAGCGGTGCGCTGGCCACCGCACCGGCGATCGCGGTCCGGGTCAGGGTGCGCCGGGTGCTGGACGGCTTGCAGTGACGGCCACGAGGCATACGGGTTCTCCAGCGGTCGCGTGTCCGGGAGGCCGCCGGGGAGCTGGCGGTTGCCGCGCCTGCGCGTGGCGCTCCCGTCCTGTCCGACGCTCGTGCTCGGGGGCCGGAGACCGCTGGACAGGGGGCGCGGCGGTCGCCAGGGCAGGCCTGGGGTGACGCTGGGATCGGCGAGCCGTCGGTCACATTAGGCGACTGCGATCTGGACGGAAAGTAGGCCCTAAGGGTCCCGAGTGACACGATTGGCTCACAACGTCGCGGATCTGTCACTGTCAGCCCTGCTCAGGACCGTTGAAAGTCACGAAAAGGATACGGAGAAGCCACGAATCGAGACCTAAGACTTGTGACGCAACTCACACCGCGCCTTGCGCGAGTGGGGCGCTGTGCCTTGCGCGAGTGGGGCGCCGCGGGCCGCCGTAGGGTGCGGATGTGGAGTTGACGCATCTCGACCAGGCCGGTGCCGCTCGGATGGTCGACGTCTCGGAGAAGCAGTCGGTCGCCAGGGTCGCGGTCGCCAGCGGGATCCTGCGAACCACCGCCGAGGTGATCGAGTTGCTGCGTCGCGATGGTCTACCCAAGGGCGACGCGTTGGCCACCGCTCGGATCGCCGGGATCCTGGGTGCCAAGCGCACCCCGGACCTGGTGCCGCTGTGCCACCCCATCGCGATCACCGGCGTCACCGTGGACCTGGAGACCGGGTCGGACTGCGTGCGTATCGTTGCCACCGTCAAGACCGCCGACCGCACCGGCGTGGAGATGGAGGCGCTGACTGCCGTCGCGGTGGCTGGGCTGACGCTGCACGACATGATCAAGGCGGTCGACCCGGCCGCGGTACTGGACGCCGTCCGGGTGGAGCGCAAGGACGGTGGCAAGACCGGCAGCTGGGTGCGTCCGGCATGAGTGCGCAGCGTCCCCGTACCGCCCGGGTGGTCACCGCGTCCAACCGGGCCGCCGACGGCGTCTATCCGGACCGGGGTGGTCCACTGATCGTGACGTGGCTGCGCGAGCACGGGTTCGACTGCCCGGACGCGGCCGTGGTGCACGACGGGAAACCGGTCGGCGAACAGCTGCGCGAAGCGGTGACCGAGCGGGTTGATGTGGTGATCACCACCGGGGGCACCGGACTCTCCCCGACCGACGCCACCCCGGAGGTGACCCGCTCGGTACTGGACTACGAGGTTCCGGGTCTGGCCGACGCGATCCGGGCCGCCGGGACGCCAGCGGTACCGACTGCGGTGCTCTCCAGAGGGGTGGCCGGGGTGGCCGGACGCACCCTGGTGGTCAACCTGCCGGGCTCCCCCGGGGGAGTGCGCGACGGGCTGCGGGTGTTGGACGGGGTGCTGGAGCACGCCGTCGACCAACTGCGCGGAGGTGACCATCGATGACCGATGTGCGTACGACGGTGGTACGGGCCGAGGTAGTCGAGACAGAGCTGTCGGTTGATGAGCACGCCACCCTGGTTGCCGACCAGGCCGCCGGTGCGGTGGTGACCTTCGCCGGAGTGGTGCGCGACCACGACGGCGGCCGCACGGTACGTGAGCTGGAGTACAGCGGTCACCCCAGCGCGGAGCGGATCATCCAGGACGTGGCCCGTGCGGTGGCCGCCGGTGCCGTCGGAGTACGGGCGATCGCGGTGAGCCACCGGATCGGCCCGCTGCGGATCGGCGACGTCGCGCTGGCCTGCGCGGTCGCTGCTGAGCATCGGCGGGAGGCCTTCGCTGCCTGCGCCGAGCTGGTGGACGAGGTGAAGCGCCGCCTACCGATCTGGAAGCGCCAGGTGTTCACCGACGGCACCCACGAGTGGGTCAACTGCCCGTGACCCGGCGCTGTCGAGCCGGCGCTGTCGAGCCCGCCGCACAGACCCGGCGAGCGCCGCACAGACTGGGTAACCCCTGTGCGGCGCTCACGGGCTCTGTACGAGCTGGCGGGGCTCAGTTGTCGACGTCGAGTTCCTGGCCGATTTTCAGCGCGCTTGGGTTGGTCACCTTGTCCTTGTTGCGCTCGTGCAGCGCCTGCCAGCCGCCCGGCACCTTCTTCATCTTGGCAATCCTGGACAGGCTGTCACCCGGAACGACCACGTACCTCATGGTCGGTCGAGCCTGCGGGACGGCGGGAGCCGGCGGCGTCACGTGCCCGGCCGCCGGACCGGACCGGACCGCCGGGGCGGGCCCGACCGCCGGAGCGGGCACCACCTCCGGAACCTGGGGCACGGTCACTACC
>JALYVZ010000466.1 GCA_030852965.1 Actinomycetota bacterium
GTCCGGTGACGCAGGCCCACGGCGTCGTTTCTGGTCAGGCGCGCTCGGCGTGGGTACCTTCGTGCTCGTGCTGGGAAACTCGACCGGGAGGTAAAACCTTCTCTGCCGATTCAACCTTGGCCTGTCGAGGATCCGTGGCACCAACCTACACCCCAATTCCCGCCCCGCCGAGATGATCTTTCAGCGGTTATCTGGACGACCCGGAGCGACGGGGCCACACACAAACGTTTAACTCATACCGGCTTGGCGTCCGTAAGAGCATTCGGTGATCCCGTAGCCAGCCGGGAAGGGCGCCGGGCGTCGCGGCGACACGCTGATCGCCGGTGACCGCGCACGGACGAGCTGGCTGGGCGTCGGGCTCTCGATCGCCAGTCTGACCTAGCAATGTATGCATACGGTCGTGCGCGAGTCAGGCCGGATCTTCCTGGAAGCGGCGCCCCGCGGTGGGGACCCCGACGTGGTCGGTTCGCAGATGGCCGCCGTGGCGACGGTGGTGCAGGTGCACGACCTGCACATCTGGGAGATCACCTCCGGCAGCCCGCACTCTCGGCATCACCGGCGAGAGTGCCGCCGTCGGCGCCACCAGGCCCAGCGCGTTGTCCACCCAGGTCGGGTGCCTGGCGCACCGAAGCGGATCTCCGAGGCCGCGCAGTGCGCATGGGCCAACGCGAAATACTGGACCGTGCGCCCGGCGATCGGTCCGTCTATCCAGAGAATGGCGTTGGCGGGGGCCAGGTGGGCGTCCCCCGGGTGACCGCACACGCAGCAGTCGAATCGGGCGGCGATCAGACGGCCGTGGATGAGGTCGTCGACGTCCTCGCGTGACAGGGCATGGCGAACGTCTGTCCCGGCCATGATCCGCGGCTCGTCGAAGAGGCCCTGGGGACGCGGACGCCGTCTGGTCACCGCAACGACTCCTCTCCGCCACATCACAGTCGCTGAGTGTGTCGCCGCTCCGGGATACCGCGCGACTGACATACTATCTACGTACAGAGATAGTAGACAGGTTCTCGCCATAACGCACCCATGTACCGAGCGCGGCTGGCGCCGGGCGGTGTGCTCACCGAGGCGACCAGCAGGGAACCATCCGGTTCCACGAGTGGATCGGCGACTCCTGGGCGATGCTGTTCTCGCACCCCGAGAGACTTCACCCCGGTCTGCACCACCGAGCTGGGCATGCTGGCCAACATGAAACTGCGGTTCGACGAACGCGGCATCAAGATGATCGGGCTGTCCGTGGATCCGGTGGACAACCACGAGAAGTGGGCCGCCGACATCGCCGAGACCCAGGGGCAGGCACCGAACTTCCCGATGATCGGCGACACCGACTACAACGTGTCGAATCTCTACGGGCCGGGCGCAACTTCGACGAGGTGCTCCGGGTGATCGACTCGCTGCGCACGGGCCGCTGTTCTGGTCTCGGTACCGAGGTAGTAGTCTGTGGTTGAGGGAATGTGATCGGCCGGCCATCGGCGGCGGCCAGGCGAGGTGGTGATGTCGGTGCGGGTGTTCGGCGAGCTGGAGACGGTCGTGATGGCCCAGCTGTGGGAGATGGGTGGGCAGGCCACCGTGCGAGAGGTGCTGGAGCGGATCCAGCTCGATCGGGAGATCGCTTACACCACAGTGCTCTCCACGATGGAGAACCTGCACCGCAAGGGGCACCTGACCCGGCAGCGCGAAGGCAAGGCCTACCGCTATCACACAGCGCTGAGCCACGCCGAACACACCGCGGGGTTGATGCGTGAGGCGCTCAGCCGCGGCGAGCGCGATACTGGCGCGGTGCTGACCCATTTTGTCGGTGAGATGAGCCAGGCCGAGCTGGCCGAGCTGCGCGCGGTGATCGCCCGCCGCGGTGACGGGGCGGGCGACCGATGAACCTGGCGGTGTGCCTGCTCGCCTACTCGATGGTGGTCACCGTGCTGGGGCCACCGCTGCTGGCGGCGATGATCCGCGACGGGGCCGCGCCACGCCTGGGAGTCACGGTGTGGCTGGCCGCGATGGCCAGCGTGTTGGCGGCCTGGGTGGGCGCGGCGGGGTTGTTCGTGGCCCAGTTGGTGGACTCCTGGGATCATCTCGGGCGGGTACTCACGGGCTGTCTGGCGGGTCTGCGGCTGATCGCCGTCGGTGGCTACGGGTCGGCGTTGCAGGCATTCCTGCTGGTATTGGCCGCGCTGAGTGTGGCGGCGTTGGCGGTGGCCGGCGCGCGGACGGCGCTGGCGGTGCGCGGCTCGCGGCGCAGTACGAACGCCCACGCCCAAGCCGCCCGGTTAGCGGCCGTCACCACACCGCCCGGGCCTGAGGGCGCCCTGGTGCTCGACAGCGCCCAACCGGCGGTGTACTGCCTGGCCGGGCGCCCGCACACCATCGTGATTACCCGGGCGGCGCTGGAAGCCCTCGACGACGCGCAGCTGGCCGCGGTCTTGGCCCACGAACAGGCGCACCTACGCGGGCGGCATCACCATCCCCTGGCGATCACCGCCGCGCTGGCGAAAGTCCTGCCCGGTGTGCGGCTGTTCACCGACGGCGCCGCCGACATCGCCCGGCTGCTGGAGATGTGCGCCGATGACGCCGCCGCCCGACGCCACGACCGCGACACCCTCGTCGACGCCCTACTCGCCCTGGCCCTTCCC
>JALYVZ010000150.1 GCA_030852965.1 Actinomycetota bacterium
CCGGACGTCCTCACCCTGGCGTCGCACACGACCAACGGCAACAACCAGCCCCCACCCCCACCGGCCCAACCACCACGATCATCCCGCCGTGACGAGGCCGTCCTCACGCAGGCTGGCGGTCAACACACGCGTCGACTTGTCGAAATCCCGCACCGGCTCCACCTCCGACACCACATACGCCCCATGCGGGAACACCTCATCCATCGCCACGCAAAACCTGCCGCTGATCGCCATTAGACGATGCCTCTCGTTTAGTCCCCTAAACTCTCGGGGCGCTGATCGCCCTCGGTCGTTTATGGGGGGTAAACACAAGATAGGGGAGATGCGGTCGCCTGTCAAGTCCCCCTAAACTCAGCGCATGAGCAGCCCCGACGACTTCGAGGCGGTCCGGCGTGACCCGGACCTCCTCCGACGAGGGCAGCGAGCCACCGCGTTGATCTCGATCTACCAGCAGCGGGCAACCGAGCTGGCCCGGCTACGTCGCGAGGCCATCGAAGAACTGCACCGCACCCAGGACATGAGCTATACCGAGATCGCCGCCGCGCTCGGGATCACCAAGGGCCGCGTGACCCAGATCCGCAGCGGAGCGCCACCCCGCGAGCGCGCGTTCTTCGGCATCGGCCCCGTCCGGGTCGGGGTGCCGCTGCGCGAGGGCACCGACGACCGGATGCGCAGCTACGTCGACGCCGCCGACCTCGCCACCCAGCAGGACACCGAGACCATGCTGGCCGCGCTAGCCCTGGCCGCCGAACCACTCACCATCCGGCCCGACCAGACAGCAGCCCCCGACGGCGACGCCGTGGTGATCTGCGGCCCTAAGTCCGCGCCTATCGGAGCCAGCCTCTTGGACACCGACCCCAAGCTCGGCATGACCAAGGTCGAGGGCCGCTGGTGGATCATCAACAAGACCACGGGGGAGCGGTTCGGCTCACCGATGGGCGACCAGCCCGCCGGCCGGGGCGACATCGGGTACCTGTCCCGGCGGCGCCAAGGGGACCGGCTCATCGTGCACATCGCCGGCATCCACAGCCCCGGCTCACGCGGCGTCGTCCACTACCTCGCCCACCATCTAGCCGAGCTGTACCGCGAGGTCGGCGACCAACCGTTCAGCGTCGGCATCCGCTGCCAGCTCGACGACCTCACCGTGACCGCCAGCGAGATCCTCACAGGCCCACACCTCTGGTGACCCGATGAGAGTCCACAGCGCGATCCTCGCCGGGGGCGAACACAACCACGATCGGTTGTTTGTCACCGACAACGCCGTGATTGTGCTGGACGGGGCCAGCACATTCGAGCCCGTCGAGGTGGACGCCGGCCTCTACACCGAGACCCTCGGTGCGGCGATCGCTGAGCAGCTCGCCCAGCAACCGTCACTCCCGATCGCTGATGCGGTCGCCACCGCTATCCGACACACCGTCCACAAGCTCGACCTGACGGCCGGGCGATCGCCGTCCAGCACGGTGAGCGTGCTGCGCGCCGGCGCCCGCGAGGTCCATCTGTACGTCCTCGGGGACAGCCCGATCCACTACGGCACCCAGGGCATTGACCGCATCCTGACCGACGACCGTCTGTCCTCCGCCGCAATCCCCGAGTGCGATCGCTACCTGAGTCAGCTCCGCGCCGGACGCGGCTACACCACCGAGCACCAGGCCGCCCTGGTGGCGCTCCAACGTGCCCAGCGGCATGCGCGGAACCGGGCCTGCGGGTACTGGATCGCCGAGACCGACCCCGCCGCAGCCCACCATGCACTCACCACCACGATCCGCGCGGATGCGATCACCTGGACCGTGCTCGCCACCGACGGCGCCGCCGACGTCATCACACACACCGGACCGAGCTGGCCGACGATCGCGGACTACAACCCCGACGACCTGGCCGCGCTCCTCGATCACCTCCACCACTGGGAGTACGGCACCGACCCCACTGGCTACCTCCTACCCCGCGCCAAGCAGCACGACGACAAGACCATCGCGGCCGTCACCTTCGTCAGACCGTAGCTGCTGCGCTGCCGAATCTGCCTCTATGAGATCAAGGCGCCGCCTCCGGCGGCGCTGGCCGGCTTTGCCGGCCCGCCGACTCGCGCCTCTACCTCCGGCCCGGCGCGGCCGGCGGGCCTCAGCCGGCCACACACCGAGGACGCCTGAACCAGAGCAGAGTCAACGCAGCCTCACGGAGAACATCGCGGGCTCCGCCCACACCCGGCACCGCTTCGGAGAGCAGGGAGCGGCGAGGTGGTGATCTCCTCACGGCGCGCCCGAGGGCTACCAGCCCGAGGGGCCAGGTCACAAGGCTGGGATGAGTACCTTGCAACCTGGCCCCTCGGGCCGGCAGGGATGAACCCGCGCCGCGACGAGATCACCACCAGGACCCAGTGCGGCAGGAGAACAACCGCCGGCGCGGCCTATGCACGGACGCGGGCCGGGTACCCGTTGCTTCGCCGCCGCTCAGAGGCCACATGCCAGCTCTCTGTAAATCCGTCGGCGGTCCAGTGGCGGTACTCCGCCGAGCGCTCCTAAGCGCGTCCAAGGCGACCGGTCTTCGTCGTCTTCTACTTCCTCAGCCCACCAAGTCCCTACGGGATACCCCGTCTAGAGCAGCCCCCCGAAGCCGCTGTTTGAGTTGCCGTCATTGCCTTGGCGGTGCGACTTGTCGGCGTGCGACTTCCCGGCGTGCGCCTTCCCGGCGTGCGCCTTCCTGGCGTGCGCCTTCCTGGCGTGCGAGCTACCGGCGTGCGAGCTACCGGCGTGCGAGCTACCGGCGTGCGAGCTACCGGCGTGCGAGCTACCGGTGTCCGAGCTACCGGTGTCCGAGCTACCGGTGTCCGAGCTACCGGCGTGCGAGCTACCGGTGTCCGAGCTACCGGTGTCCGAGCTACCGGTGTCCGAGCTACCGGTGTCCGAGCTGGTCGTGTTCAAGTTGGTGCCCCGCGCCGAGTGCCGGGCAGTGCGTTCGGGGACTGACGGCATCTCAAAGCTCTCGTATTCGCTGCTGTGCACCGCGTCGGTTGGCAGCCCGGCCGAGTCATACGCCGCTGTGTGATCGGTGTTCCCGTAGCGATCTGTGGCGCCACCCAAGTCCGTCACAGTATCCGCGAAAGCGGTTCCGGAGCTAACTGCCCCCAACGCGGTCAGGCCCAGGACGGCAGCGCTAGCTTGCACGAATCGACGGCCGGACGTGTTCATTCGAGATCCTCTCGTCGTGACGCGACGGCGGCGAGCCGACCGCACTCATCGCTTAGCTCAACGAGGCGGGCCAACGCGAGATGCGTCCCATCCCCGATACCCCAAATAGAGGTGAACACTGGGCCGTTCAGCGCAAGTCGTCCTTGGCCGAGGCCCCTCCGCTCGCCACCAGACCACCGGCCACGGTCGCCCTCAAAATCCGCTCACCGCGCACGTGCAACTCACGCACAAGATCGCCTCCTGGGCCGTCCCTGGGCCGTCGGACGTCGGGGAGCCGTGAGAAGTCCGTAGAACTAACGAGAGCATCTCCGCAGCTCAGAGTGCATATCCCGCGCTCCGGTAGTGGTCCGGAGGAGCGGGACGGACGAGTTGGCCTGTAAGCCGGATCCTGTTCCCGGGTGCCTTGCGGCGGCCCGTTCGGCGGCCATCCATCTCGGCCCGCCGTCGCCGACGGGCTCTGTGCGGTCTACCCGCAGGCATCGGGCGGGCCGCCCTCGAACGCCTGCTGTCTGACCTTGCTCCGGGTGGGGTTTACCGAGCCACCCCGGTCACCCGGGGTGCTGGTGGTCTCTTACACCACCGTTTCACCCTTACCCCGCAGCGCCTGCGCGCCCGGGGCGGTCTGTTTTCTGTGGCACTGTCCCGCGGGTCGCCCCGGGTTGCCGTTGACAACCACCCTGCCCTGCGGAGTCCGGACTTTCCTCGGCGACCCGTGCCGAAACACGAGCCGACGCGACCGCCCGGCCAACTCGTCCGCGCGGCCAGCGTACAGACGACCACCGCATCCACCTACGCTGGGCGGTGAGATGAGACGCCGCGCCAGGAGCCCGCTTCCGCAGCGACACGGGCTGGACGCGGCCCGGCTACGGCTACCGCTCGACGGACCGTGGCGAACACTGCGCGAACACCTCGTGGAGCGGCTGCCCCGGGTCACGCCGGAGCGCATCGACGCCATGCTGCGGGAACGGGCGATCGTCGGCACGACCGGTCCGCTGACCGAGGACGCCCCGTTCGAGCCCGGCGCGCTGATCTGGTTCCACCGAGATCTGCCCGACGAGGTCCCGGTACCGTTCCCGATCCCGATCCTCTACCGCGACGAGCGCCTGCTGGTGGTCGACAAGCCGCACTTCCTGGCCACCATCCCGCGCGGTCGGCACATTCAGCAGACTGCGCTGGTACGGCTGCGTCGCGAGCTTGACCTGCCCACGCTCAGCCCCGCGCACCGGCTGGACCGGGCCACCGCCGGGGTGCTGATGTTCGTGATCGACCCGGCGTACCGGGGCAGATACCAGAACCTCTTCCGCGATCGCGCGGTACACAAAGAGTACGCGGCAATCGCTCGGCACGACCCGAACCTCGACCTGCCCCACACCGTGCGCAGCCGGATCGTCAAGGAGCGCGGCGTGGTGTGCGCCCAGGAGATCCCTGGCCCGCCGAACAGCGAAACCGTCATCGAGCTCGTCGAGCGGCACGGCGAGCTGACCCGCTACCGGTTGACCCCACACACCGGGCGCACCCACCAGCTACGGCTGCACCTGAGCAGCCTGGGCATCCCGATCCTGAACGACGACCTCTACCCCGAACCCACCGAGCGGCCGCTGGACGACTTCAGCCGGCCGCTTCAACTGCTGGCCGCCTCGCTGCAGTTCACTGACCCGATCACGGGGGAACGCCGGCGGTTCGAAAGCCGCACCGAGCTGCCCGGATAACTGCGACACTGGACGGGTGCAGGACGTCGAGCCGGTCATGGTGCGGCACCGACCGCACCCGGCGCTGCGCGGGCAGTTGCGGCGGGTCACCGGGTTCATCGAGCACGCCGAAGCCCCGGTGTACCGCCGTGAGCTCCCCGGCACCGGGGTGACGCTGATCTTCGGCCTGGACTCGGAGATCCGAATCGGGTCGCGGCGCGGCGAGGGCACCTACGGCTCATTCGTCGCCGGGCTGCACGAGATCCCGGTGGACACCGAGCATCCCGGGGTCTACCGCTGCGTCCAGGTCGACCTGAGCCCGTTGGGCGGCTACCAGCTGTTCGGGGTGCCGATGTGCGAGCTCACCGACACCGTGGTCGGGCTGGAGGTGCTGGGTCGGCCGGGCTGGCGCCAGCTCGGTGACCGGCTGGCCGAGACGCCCGGCTGGGATCAGCGGTTCCAGCTGCTCGAACGCACGCTCGGGCGCTGGCTGGCAGCAGGCCCGGCCGCCGACCCAGCGGTGCACTGGGCGTGGCAACGACTCGCACGTTCGCACGGGGCGGTACCGGTCGGGCAGCTGTCCGCCGAGATCGGCTGGAGCCGGCGACACTTCGCGAGCCAGTTCGCCCGCCAGATCGGGCTGGCCCCCAAGGCGGCTGCCCAGGTGCTGCGGTTCTCCCACGCGCTGGAGCTGCTCACCGAGCCCGGAGCCGGGACGATCAGCGCGGTCGCCGCCGAGGCCGGCTATGCCGACCACAGCCACCTCGTCCGCGAGTTCCGCCGGCTGGCCGAGGCCACCCCCAGCGAACTGCTGGCCAGCCACGGCCGAGCAGCGGCGTGAGGTCACATTCGTCCAAGACCACACCTCGGACGAACCCCTAGCGTGAGCGGCATGGCACTCAACCCGAACGCCCCGACCATCTACCCGACCCTGCGCTACAACAACGCGGCGGCCGCGATCACCTTCCTCACCGAGGCTCTCGGCCTCGTCACGCGCGAGGTGCACGAGGGCCCGGACGGCCGGATCGCGCACGCCGAGCTCAGCTGGGGAACGGGCCTCGTCATGATCAGCTCGCGGACCGACCCGCCGGGACCGTTCGATACCGGCATCTGCACCCTCTACCTGGCCACCGACGACCCGGACGGGCTGCACGCCAGGGCGGTAGCCGCCGGCGCCGAGATCGTCATGGAGCTGACCGACCAGGACTACGGTTCCCGCGACTTCGCCGTCAGCGACCCGGAGGGCAACCGGTGGTGTTTCGGCACCTACCAGCCAGCCGCGATCGTGCCGGCCGCTTGGTCGTGAGCACCGAGACATCGGCCGCCGGGGAGACCGAGACCGACCGGATCAGCGTCCGGGCCCAACTGATGCCGTTGATGTTCGGCTTCTTCCCGACCCAGGGGCTGCACACCCTCGCTCGGCTTGGAGTCGCGGACCTGATCGGGTACCGGCCGGCCACCGCCGACCGGTTGGCGGCTCCGATCGGGGCGCATACCCCCTCGCTGTATCGACTGCTGCGCGCCGCGGTGGGGCTCGAACTGCTCACCCTGGACAGCGAGGGCCGGTTCAGGCTCACCGAGCGCGGCCAGCTGCTCCGCACCGGGACACCGGGTTCGGTGCGCGGCCGGGAGCGCACCCAGGCCGAGTTCGCAGCCATCCTGAGCCGAGCCGGGCTGTGTCTTGACGGGGTGCTGCGGTGCGCGCCACTGGCCAACTACAGCGTGCTGCGGGCGGTGCCCTCCGACAGCGAGGGCTGATCTGCGAACCCGCCGCACCGGCAGTCAGCGTCGGTGATCGTGACACACTCCCCTGGTCAACTTGTGTTCCTGCTGGCGGTCGGGCTGTTGGCGGGCGCGGTGAACGCGACCGACGGCGAGCTGGCCGGTCGGCTGCGGGGGTTGGCGGGCATGCGCAACCGGCTGGTGCTCGTCACGCCGACATCGACGACGAGCGCGTGCACGACGCACTTGTCGATGATTTGGACGCCTTCGGGACGGCCGTCGCTCGGTTCGCCAGCCCTACGTGAGTCAGCCGAACCGCAGGTTCACCCCGCGCACCGAGGCGCCGCCGTCAGGGTAGAAGTCCGCGATCGACAGCGACGCCAGGTCCAGGTGCAGCCGGAACAGCGTCGACGGGCCGGCGTCCAGCGCCTGGCGCAGCAGCATCTTGATCGGCGTCACATGGCTGACCAGCAGAATCGTCTGCCCGGCGTACACCGCCAACAGCTCGTCGCGCAGTGCGGCCACCCGCTCACCGACGTCGGCGAAGCTCTCCCCACCGGGGGCGGGGATCGTGTCGTCGCCCAGCCAGCGCCCGTGCAGCTCGGGGTCGCGGTCCCGGGCCTCGGCGAACGTCAAGCCGTCCCAGTCACCGAAGTCGGTCTCCAACAGGCCGTCGTGCGGCTCGACCGGGACATTCAAAACCCTCGCTACCGGCTCCGCGGTCTCGCGTGCCCGGCGCAACGGCGAGCTGAACGCGGCGGTCACCTCGGCGGCCTCCTCCACAGTCTTGATCCCGGCCGCGACCGCGGTGGCCTGCTCGCGGCCGAGGTCGGTCAGCTCGGGATCGGCTCGCCCGGAGTAGTGGCGTTGGGCGGACATCTCGGTCTGACCGTGCCGCAGCAGCAGCAGCCGGGTCGGGCGGCCCAGCTGTCCCGTCCAGTTCGCCGAGGCCGGCGAGTTCCCGGCCGGCGTATCGGAACCCGGCATATCGGGATCCGGCGCGTCGGAAGCCGGCTGGGTGGGCACGCTCACCGCGCGGCCTGGGCGTCCATCGCCAGGTTTGCCAGCCGATCGGCGCGTTTGTTGCGCTCCCGGGGGATCCAGCCGAAATGCACGGAACCCAGTTGGCGGACCAGCTTGGCGGCCTCCATCGCCAGCGGCTTCATCGCCGGGTGCTTGATCTTCCAGCGACCCGACATCTGCTCGACGACCAGCTTGGAGTCCATCCGCACCTCGACCACGGTGGCGCCCAGCTCGATCGCGGCCCGCAACCCGGCGATCAGACCCTGGTACTCCGCGACGTTGTTGGTGGCCACCCCGATCCCCTCGGACCGCTCGGCGAGCACGTCCCCGCTGGCCGCGTCGAGCACCACCGCGCCGTAACCGGCCGGCCCGGGGTTGCCCCGAGACCCGCCGTCGGCCTCCACGACAACCTTCACAGGCCCGACTCCGCTGTCCGCACCATGATCACTCCACACTCCTCGTGCCGCAGCACGGCGCCCGGCGCGGCGGACTTCGCCGCACTCAGCTCAGCGCGGTCGATCTCCAGCCGGCAGGCACCGCAGTGCCGGGCCCGCAGCAGCGCCGCCCCGGTACCGGTCTGCTCACGCAGCTTGTCGTAGAGGCCGAGCAGGTCGACGGGAAGCTCGGCGACGAGCGACTCGCGGTCCCGACGTCGGCCGGCCTCGGCGGCGTCCAGGTCCGTGAGCGCGACGTCCCGGCGGCCCGCCGCGTCGGCGAGTACCTGCTCGGCGGCGGCCAGCTCCACCCTCGCGTTGTCCAGGTTCGCCCCGGTGGCCTCGCGCTGCTCCATGATCTCCAGCAGCTCGTCCTCCAGAGTCCCCTGCCGGCGGGCCAGAGTTTCCAGCTCGTGTTGCAGGTCCACCGCCTGCTTCGCCGACACCCCGCCGCCGGCCAGCAGCCCATGGTCGCGGTCGACCCGGGCCCGCACGCCATCCACGTCGCGCTCCAGCCGGCGGATGTCGCGGTCCAGGTCGCCGGCTGCGGTGTCCACCTCCACCACGGTGTCCTTGCGCTGCTGGACTGTCCGCTCCGCCTCGGTGATCTCGGCGAGCTCCGGCATGGTGCGCCGGCGATGGTCGATCCGGCTCAGCTCGGTGTCGACCTCGGCGAGCTGCAGCAGCCGCTGTTGGGCGGCGGGTTCGGCGATCACTGCTCAGGTCCCTTCAGGGGTGCGACGCCGACACTCCACGGGTCGGTACGCCGCCACGAAACGCAAGCTTCGACCGTACCCCCGAGCGCGCGCGAGATCACGGAGGCGGCCTGCGCGCACCACGGGTGTTCCGAGGCCCAGTGCGCCACGTCGACCAACGCCGGCGTCGGCCGACCTGGCACGGTGCCGGCGAGCAGGTGCTCACCGGCCGGGTGGTGGCGCAGGTCGGCGGTGAGGTACACATCGACGTTCGCCGCAGCGGCCGCACCCAGCGCGGAGTCACCGGCCCCGCCGCACAC
>JALYVZ010000467.1 GCA_030852965.1 Actinomycetota bacterium
TCGCCGCAGTGCTGCCCGCGCGGCTCGCCGCAGTGGAATCGCTGTTGCCACCGGTTCGGCTGCGCGACGCGTTCGCCCGGCTGCCGGCGCGGATACCGGCGACCGGAGCTACTCGGCTGCGGGTGGCGCTGCTCTCCGGGTGTGTCCAGGATGTGTTCTTCCACCAGGTCAACCTGGCCACCGCGCGGGTCCTGGCTGCCGAAGGCTGCGAGGTGCTGGTGCCGCGCGGCCAAGGCTGCTGCGGCGCACTGGAGCTGCATTCCGGGCGGGAGCGGTCCGCGCTGGCCCGCGCCAAACGCACCATCGCGGTGTTCGAGCGGCTGTCGGTGGACGCAATCGTCACCAACGTGGCGGGCTGTGGGTCGTCGATGAAGGAGTACGGCCAACTGCTCGCCGACGACCTGGAGTGGGCGGAACGAGCGGCGACCTTCAGCGCGCGGGTGAAAGACGTGCACGAGGTGCTCGCCTCGCTGGAGCCGGTGGCACCCCGCCACCCGATACGAGCCAGGGTGGCCTACCACGACGCCTGCCACCTGGCGCACGCCCAGGGGGTCCGGGCCCAACCCCGCGCGGTGCTGCGCACGATCCCCGAGCTGGAGCTGGTGGAGGTAGCCGAGTCCGAGCTGTGCTGCGGCTCGGCCGGCATCTACAACCTCGTCGCCCCGGACGCGGCGGCCGAGCTCGGTACCCGCAAGGCGGCCAACGTACAGGCCGCCGCGCCCGATCTGGTGGCGACCGCCAACGCCGGGTGCCTGCTACAGATCCGCCGGCACCTGAAGCCGGGGACTCCGCTGCTGCACCCCGTGCAGCTGCTCGACGCCTCGATCCGGGGGATCACCCCGACCAGCTGACGAGAGCGCGGCGGTTGATAGAACTTCACTGTGGCCAGTGGTGACGCGGACTGCTCACCGGAGCTGCTGCGCGAGTGCCCCGGCTTCGGGCGGGTGTGGACGGCGGCGGCCGTGTCCGGGTTCGGCAGTTATGTCACCACGCTGGCCATCCAGGTGTTGATCGTGGTGACGCTGCACGAAACAGCCGCCGGTGTCGGCCTGGTCAGTTCCGCCGCTGGCTTCCCTACCTGCTGTTCGGCCTGGTCGTCGGCGTTCTCGTCGACCGTTCCAGACGACGTCCTTTGCTGATCGCCACCGACGTCGGCCCCGCTCTGCTGCTCGTCGCGCTGCTGGGCGCGTCCGTGGCCGTGCTCATCGACGCAGCCAGCTACCTCGCCTCTGGCTTGCTCCTATCGCGTATCCCGGTGGTCGAGCCTCGGCCCCAGCCGGGGTCCAAGCGCGGCATCCCGAGAGCAGCGGCCGAGGGCCTGAGCTGGGTGTACCGCCACCCCACGTTGTGGCCGCCAGCGCTGAGTACCCACGGCTGGTTTCTCTGTTCCGCCACCACCGGCGCTGTCCTGCCGCCCTTCGCTCTGCGCACCCTGGGGCTGCGCCCATTCGGCCTCGGCGTGGTCATGGCCGTCGGAGGGGTCGGAGGCCTGCTCGGTAGCCTGAGCGCCACCCGACTCGGCGCCCGGTTCGGCGCCGGCCGCGTCGTCATCGCGTGCCGCGCGCCACCGCGGTGTCCTGGGCGCTGGTCGCGCTGAGCACCGCGAGCTGATCGGGCTGGGCGCTGTTCGCGGCGGGGCAACTGCTGCTCGGGCTGTCCCTCGGCGCGGAGAACGCCAATGAGATGGGCTACCGCCAGGCGGTGACCCCCGACGCTCTCCAAGCCCGGATGAACACCACGATGCGCTCGATCAACCGTGCGATGATCGTCCTGGGCGCACCGGCTGGTGGCTTGCTCGGCGACACAATCGGCTACCGACCGATGCTCTGGACCGCCGCCGGAGGGTTCCTCGTCGTGTCGGTCACCCTTGCGGCGTCGCGCTTCAAACCGCTCGCATCGACGAGACAACCGCATCCCAGATATGACGACGGTTGAGCACCCGGGAGCGGGCTCGCAGGTCCAGGCCGGGTCCAGACCCGCCGCATCCAGTGCCAACCCCGCGCCGGCCAGCAGTAGCCGCTCGATCAGCTTGGCAGACGCCCGAAGTGGTCCCAGCCGGACGCGCCGTCGTAGACCTGGCCGTCCACGGACACCCCGCTGCCTGCGCGCACCACACCGATCGGACTCCAGCCGGGGGGCAGGGCGGCCCCCGCTGGGAACGTGGCCACCAGAGCGTGGTCCTCACCGCCGGTGAGCAGCCAGCGCACCGGATCGGCGTGCAAGGCGGCGGCCGTCTCGGCCAGCGCGTCCGGCACTGCCAAAGCGGCGGAGTGCACATCCACCGCCACCCCGGAGGCCGACGCCAGGTGCCCGACGTCGGCCAGCAGGCCATCGGAGATGTCGATCATCGCGGTGGCCCCGGCCAGCGCCGCCGCCGGACCGGCCGCGTACGGCGGATCGGGTACCCGGTGCGCATCCACCACTTCGAGCGGCGCCGCCGGGTGGTTCGGGCCGCCCGCCATCAGCACCGCCAGCCCGGCAGCCGCCCAGCCGACCCGTCCCACCAGCGCAAGCACATCCCCCGGGCGCGCGCCGGCCCTGGTCACCGGGTCGCGCCCCTCGAGCGAGCCCAACACGGTCACCGACAGCACCACCCGAGACGCGGACACCACATCAC
>JALYVZ010000151.1:0-8408 GCA_030852965.1 Actinomycetota bacterium
GCCACGCTGTGCGCGCCCGCGACGACCGCCACGCTGGCCAGCAGCGACAGCGCGGCGGCGGGGATCACCACCGGACGGCGTCCGCGCGCATCGGAGCGCGGGCCGGCGAGCAGCAGCCCCGGAACCAGCCCCAGCGCATAGCTGCCGAACATCGCCGTCAGTGTCCCGGTCCCCAGACCCAGCGTCTGGCGATAGACCAGCAGCATCGAGGTGAACTGGTTCGCCCCCCACCCCGTGCCGAACAGCACAGCGGCGATCGGCACCCACGCCGCCACTCGCGGCGCGGCGCGGACCGTCGTGGTCGTGATCCGAACCGCGGTCATCGAGCTCCCCTCCAAGGTTCAATGACCGAACCCTAGCACATGAGTTCGATGACCGAACCTGGCTCGGCTATGCTGGCCACATGCTCGGGAACCGCTACCAGGACCAGGACTGCGCGCTCGCCCGCGCGCTGGAGGTGATCGGCGAGCGGTGGACGTTGCTGATCGTCCGCGACGCTTTCTACGGCGTGCGGCGCTTCAACGACTTGCAGGCCCACCTCGACGTGCCCAAAGCCGTCCTCTCCGATCGGCTCAGCGGGCTCGTGGAGGACGGCGTCCTCGAACGCCGACCCGACCCGGAACACCGGGGTCGACACCTCTACGAGCTCACAGCTGCCGGCCGTGACCTGTGGCCGGTGCTGCACGCGCTGCTCTCCTGGGGCGCCCGGCACGGCTCATCGAACAGTCGGGTGTTCACCCACGCGGCCTGCGGCACCCCCCTCGACGACGCGGGCCACTGCGCCGGCTGCGCTGTCACACCCGGACCGCACGACGTCCTGAGCGCGCCACGACCGGGCCGGGGCCGGCTGCGCGACGACCCGGTGGCACGTGTCCTGCGCGCCCCGCGTCGCCTGCTCGAACCGCTCGAGACCTCGTAGCGCAGCACCGGTCGGCGACCCGGACACCCCGTCCCGGCGCGCGCTGTCCTCCAGCTCACCGATGCGCCGCTGGGCGCTCGGGTCCCGACTGCCGATACTGGCCCATCGGCACCGGGATCTCCCGCTCGATATCGTCACACCCCGTGGCGGCCCCTCTCAAACCGATTAGGGAGCCGTCGGGCCGTGCGGCGAGCCTCCTGCGGCGGACCGGCAGGCTCCGTGGCACGATGGCGCCCAGTTGATGTTTGGCCTCGGCTCTTGGGGCACGTCAGAATCACAGCGCAGTACCGCGAGGAGGACACCGAGGTGGCCAGCCCGAACCGTGCCAGCAACGGAGCCGGTGCCAGCAACGGAGCCAGGCCCGACACCGGAGTCCCGCCCGTGCTGCCGTCCATCCCGCTGTCACCGGAGCCCGCACTGGTGCCCGACGGCTCGATCGGCCGCCTGGTCAAGGACGCCACGTCGCACCTGTCCACGCTCGTGCGCTCCGAGGTCGAGCTGGCCCGCCTGGAGGTGCTGGCCGAGGTCAAGAAGGGTGTCAAGGGCAGCGTCTTCTTCCTCGTGGCGCTGGCGATCCTGCTGTTCAGCCTGTTCTTCTTCTTTTTCTTCGTGGTCGAGCTGCTCAACCAATGGCTGCTGCCGTGGGCCTCGAACCTGATCGTGTTCGGCGGCATGTTGGTCACCGCCGGGGCTTGCGCATCCCTCGGCTGGTTGAAGGTGAAGAAGATGCGTGCGCCGGAGCGCACCATCAGCACCGTCAAAGACACCGCCGCCGCGTTGAGCAAGCGCGGCTAGAGCGCCCGCACCCCGTGGCCGGTCCGGCCGAGATCCGGGTTCCCGGGCACTGGCGCCACGGCGGGGTGTCCGCCAACGGCATCCGGCTGCACACCGTGGAGTGCGGGCAGGGCCCGCTGGTGGTGCTGCTGCACGGGTTCCCCGAGTTCTGGTGGTCATGGCGCCATCAGCTGGTCGGGTTGGCCGACGCCGGCTTCCGCGCCGTGGCGATCGACCTGCGCGGGTACGGCGAGTCCGACAAGCCACCTCGGGGCTACGACCTGTGGACGCTGTCTGGTGACGTCGCCGGGCTGATCCGCGCGTTGGGCGAGCGGCAGGCCGTGGTGGTCGGTCACGACTGGGGCGGGTTGATCGGCTGGACGCTCGCCGCCCTGCACCCCCGGCTGGTGCGCTCGCTGGTGGTGCTCGGCGCCCCGCACCCGTTGGCGCTGCGTCGCGCGGTGCTGGCCGACCCCCGGGGGCAGGGGCGAGCCTGGGCACACGCGTTCGGCTTCCAGCTGCCGTTGCTGCCGGAACGTTCGCTGCGGAACGACGGCGCCGCGCGGGTGGAGCGGATCCTCCGGGCCTGGTCCGGGCCGGGTTGGGCGGCGGCACCGGAGTTCGCCGAGGTCGTGTGCCGCAACCGCGCCGCCATGATGCTGGCCGGGGTGGCGCACAGCGCGCTGGAGTACTACCGGTGGGCGCTGCGCTCGCAGGCGCGGGCCGACGGGCGACGGTTCGTCACGGAGCTGTCCCGGCCACTTGCGCTACCGGTACTCCAGGTGCACGGCGAGCTCGACCCGTGCCTGCTGGAACGCACCGCGCGGGCCTCGGCCTCCTGGGCGTCGTCGCGGCGCTACCACGTGCTCCCCACCTGCGGCCACTTCCCGCACCAAGAAGCCCCGCGCGCCACCACCCGCCTGATCGCCGACTTCCTGCACAGCTAGTTTGCTTGTCCTCCCGCGCCGTCGACAACCCTCGAACGCGCCAACGACTGAGGTGCCCGACCACGCCAATGGGACGCCGCAACAGCTCCAGCCTCACCAGTCTCTTGTCCGGCATCGCCGACGACAGGTGGAGAGCCGCCGGGGTCTGCTGTCTTCGGACGGTCGGCCCCGGTCCTCGCGGTCAGCCCCTCGCGATCAGGCGCAGCGGGCGAGGTACGCGCGATACCCCGACTCCGGCACCCGGAACGACCTGCCGATACGGATCGCGGGGAGCTCTCCGGCCTCGATGAGCCGATAGATCGTCATCTTGGACACCCGCAGGGTCTTGGCCACCTCCGCGACCTTGAGCAGGGCTTGCTCGGGCGGAGTAGGAGTCGGTGCCATGGTCACTCCGAGACTGTCGGCAAGATCGACTTGTCGATGAGGTTCGTGTCCCAGTGTCACCGATGAACCCCCCAAACCAATCATCACAAATGACGAGTCGAACGGTCACCCTGCGATGACTGCGCGATCGCACTCAGTTGCCACCCCGATGGCACCGAGACGGCATCGGGGTGGCGCCGAGGTGACATCGCAGTGGCGCGCCACCCGGAGCGACCGGGACGCTCAGGCCGCTCAGGCCGCGCAGCTGCCGGTGCCCACCGAGTCGGTCAGGCCCGGGGCGGCGCGCAGCATCGGGGATACCTGCTGGGCGGTGAGCACGAAACCGGTCTCCCGGTCGTCCAACGCCGCCCCGAAGACCACCCCGTACACCGTGCCGTCCGGGGCCAGCAGTGGGCCGCCGGAGTTGCCCGAGCGCACCACCGCGCGCACGGTGTAGACGTCGCGCACGACGGTCTTGGCGTTGTAGATGTCCGGGCCGCGCAGGTCGATCTGGTCGCGGATCTTGGCCGAGGTCGCGGTGAACGGCCCGTCCAACGGGTAGCCGAGCACGATGGCGTCGTCGGCGACCTTGGCGGCGCTGGCCGCGAACCGCAGCGGTTCGAGTCCCAGCCCGGGAACCGCGAGCACCGCAATGTCCACCTCGGGGTCGTAGTAGACCACCTTGGCCGGCCGGGCCCGCTTCGCGCCGCGCGAACCGACCTCGACGGAGACCTCGGCGGTGCCGGCCACCACGTGCGCGTTGGTCATCACCCGCTCGTTGCCGATCACGAAACCGCTGCCCTCCAGCGCCCGTGAGCACCGGGTGGCCTTGCCCCGGATCTTCAGCACCCGACTCTGCGCCGCCTGGACCGCGGCGCCGCCCGCGAGCGCCGGGTTCGGCGGGCCGACCTGGGTGATCGGGGTCTGGCTGAACGGGCTGAGCACGTCCGGGAAGCCGGACTGGTCCAGCAGCGAACGCAGTTCAGCGGGCAGCGCGCGGACCCCCGGCAGCGAGTCGCCGACCACGCCGTCGACCGCGGCCAGGACCGTGGAACCGCGGATGCCGGAGGCCAGCGCCGGGAAGCTCGCCGAGGCCAGCGGCAGCGCCACCAGCCAGGCGGCCAGCACCACGGTCAGCGCCTGCAGTACCGAGCCGAACGCTGAGTCGATCAGCAGGCTGTGCTCGGCGGTGATCTGGTCGCGAATGCGGCGCCCGAAGAACACGCCGGTGGTCTCGCCGAGCGCCACCAGCATCACCACGACCGCGATGCTGACGACTACCCGAGCGGCCGGGGACTCGACGTGCTCGGCCAGCAGCGGCGCCAGCTTCACCCCGATGATCGCGCCGGCCAGCACCCCGACGAACGACAGCAGCGCGACGGCCATGCCATGCCGCCACCCGGAGATCCCGGCGAGCACCGCGAGCAGCAGGACGAAGCCGTCCACCCAGGTCATGTCCTGCCTCCGATACCGCAACCGCGTCGGCGCGTGCGGGCAGCCTGCCAGGCCCGGTCCAGATCCCGGATCGCGGGGCTGGACCAGGGCCGTTCCCAGTCGCCGAGGCGGAGCAGCGCATCCGTCACAGCGGCGGTGAATCCCCACACGACCATCCCGGCCACCTCGAACGCCGGACCCAGCCAGCCGGAGGGGTGCCGCACCACGAACCGGTTGGCCGGATCGGCCAACTCGGCCACCGGCACCCGCACCACGGCGGCGCTCTCCCGAGTGTCCACCACGCGGACCTCCACCGGCTGGCGCCAGTACGCCAACACCGGGCGCACCAGATAACCCGACGGCGGGATGAACAGGTCCGGCAGCAGCCCCAGCGGGTCCACCCCGGCCGGGTCCAGCCCGGTCTCCTCGGCCGCCTCACGCAGCGCGGTGGCCACCAGGTCGCCGTCCTGGGCCTCGTGGCCGCCGCCGGGGAAGGACACCTGGCCGGCGTGGGTGCCCAGCCCGCCGGCACGTTCCTGGAACAACAGATCCGGCCCGGCCGCGGGCGTCTCACCGAACAGCACCAGCACGGCGGCGTGCCGGCGGGGTACGACGTCTGGCCGCGGCTGGTTGTGCCGGCTCAGCTCGCTGACGTCGACCTCGGCGGCGGCGGTGATCAGGGTTTTCAGCCAGTCGGGCGCGGCGTGCGGATCGAGCCTGGTGCCGCTGCTCACTGGTGCCGCTGCTCGCTGGTGCCGCTGCTCATTGGTGCGCCCTGCTCGCTGGTGCCGCTGCTCACTGGTGCGCCCTGCTTCACTGGTACGCCCTGCTTCACTGGTGCGGCCCGGCCAAACGGGCCTTGGCGACCGCGTCGGCCACCTCTTCCGGCTCGGTGTAGGCGACCTGGGGCAACAACTGGGTCAGGCTGCCGTCCGGGTGCAGCAGGTAGCTGCCCGGCAGCGCGACCATGCGCACCGCGTTGGCCACCCTGTCGCCGGAGTCGACGAGCATCGGCAGGTGGACCTTCAGGTCGGCGAGCAGCTTCAGGGCCTTGACCGGGTTGTCGTGCACGTTGATGCCCAGCACCGGGACCGAACCGGGCCGGGCCGCGTACTGGGCCAGCGCGGGCAGCTCCTCCCGGCACGGGCCACACCAGGATGCCCAGACGTTGAGCAGCGTCTCTCGACCGGCCAGTGCGGCGGCCGGCCGCACCGAGCCCGGAGCACCCAGGCAGGGCACCTCGATACCGGCCAGCGGCCCCGACTCAGCCTGGGCTTGCTGGGCTGGCTGGGCTGGCTGGGAAGCGTTTGTCGGGCAAGGCGCCAGCGCAGCGGCCGCCCTCGGCTCGGTCAACGCGGCGTCGTCGAGGCCGGTGGTCCTTGAGGCACCACCAACCGGGGACTTGGGGGTACTTGAAGGGCCACTGGACAACGGCACCAGCGCGGCGATCCCGACGACCGCGAGCATTGCCACGAACACCGTGACCACCAACTCGAACCGGGTCAGCCCAGTGCGGCGCTTCTCCCGCCCGGCCGGCTTGCCTTCTCCCGTCCCTCCCCCGGCACTCATGGCTCAACTGGCTTCGGGCCGCCCGCCGGAAGGATCTCCGGTGCCAGCCCGGCCATCGCCAACAGGTGCGGCGCTTCCGGGCCCTTGACCAGGGTCGCGGCCTGCTCCGGCTCGGTGGGGCCGGCACCGAACGACGGGCAGTCGCCAGCCAACGGGCAGACCCCGCAGGCCGGCTTGCGGGCGTGGCAGACCCGCCTCCCGTGGAAGATCACCCAGTGCGACAGCATGGTCCACTGCTTGCCCGCCACCAGTGCCCCGACCGCGTGCTCCACCTTCACCGGATCCTCCTCAGCCGTCCAGCCCCAGCGCCGGACCAGCCGTCCGAAGTGGGTGTCGACGGTGATGCCCGGCACGTCGAAGGCGTTGCCGAGGATGACGTTCGCGGTCTTGCGGCCGATCCCGGGCAGGGTGACCAGCTCCTCGAGCCGCCGAGGTAACACCCCGCTGTACTTTTCGGTCACGGTCGAGCCCAGACCCATCAACGAGGCCGCCTTGTTCCGGAAAAATCCGGTGGTCCGGACCATCTCCTCCAACTCGGCGCGGTCGGCGCCGGCGTAGTCGGCGGCCGTGCGGTACCGAGCGAACAGAGTCGGGGTGACCTCGTTGACCCGCTTGTCGGTGCACTGCGCGGACAGGATGGTGGCAACCGCCAGCTCCAACGGCGTGTCGAAGTCCAGTTCGCAGTGCGCGTCGGGGTACGCCTCGGCGAGTACCCGCACCATCCGCCGGACCCGCCGCGTTCGGCCCAGCTCGCTCTCCCCGGCCGCGACCCGCGCGGCCAACCGCTTGCTGCTCTGGTTGCGCGGCCGCACCGGTGTCGTCACCCGGTCCAGGGTACGGACACCAGCCGTTGCGGCCGTAGTCACCCGGCCCGCCCCACCGGCGTCCGAGCCTGCGCCGGTGATCCACCCCGGCCGTCCTTCCACCCAAACCGACACGCCACTCCGACCCCGATGCGAGGCCGCGCCGATTCGTGCGAGAGACTTCGGCTCAAGATGACTGCCTGGCTGTCGATTCTCGTCCCGCTCCTGGTGATGTTCTTCGCCCTCGGCATGGAGCGCGTCGAAGCGCGCCTGCGGGAGTCCTCGGTCCGGCAGGACGAGCTGGACGACTTCCTCGAGCGCGCCCGGGCCGACGAGGTCAAGGTGCTGTTCCGGTCGGGCATCGGGCGGGCCCTGGAGTTGTTCCGGGGGCGCAACCGCAACGATCGGACAGCTGGGCGCAACCAGCGCCGGACCGAGCGTAGCGACCGGGTCGCTTCTTAGCCCGTCCCAGCGTTTCACCGGGCAGCCTAGTGATCTCTGATGGCCGGCCCACTACACTGCCGCTGATAGTCGCACCGGTCCACCTTGCGGAGTCCCCTGGGTCGGCGCGCACGGCGGTCGAGGACAGCGCCTGTCGGGGACCGCGAATGACAGGAGTGGCAGTGGACGAGCTGTTGATCCGCGCGGGCATCTTCCAGGGCGTCGAGCCGGCTGCCGCCGAGGCGCTCGCCGGTGAGCTCGAGCCGGTGGACTTCCCCCGAGGCCACGTCATCTTCGCCGAGGGCGAGCAGGGCGACCGGCTCTACATCATCGCCACCGGCAAGGTCAAGATCGGACGCAAGTCGCCGGACGGCCGGGAGAACCTGCTCGCGGTGTTCGGCCCGTCGGACATGTTCGGCGAGCTGTCCATCTTCGACCCCGGGCCCCGGACGTCCTCGGCGACCACCATCACCGACGTGCGGGCCTACACCATGGACCGGGCGGCGCTGCGCGAGTGGATCGCCAAGCGCCCCGACATCGCCGAGCAACTGCTGCGGGTGGTGGCTCGCAGGCTGCGCCGGACGAACAACTCGCTGGCCGATCTGATCTTCACCGACGTGCCGGGACGGGTGGCCAAGGCGCTGCTGCAGCTGGCCCGCCAGTTCGGCTCGCAGGAGTCCGGGCTGCTGCGAGTGACCCACGACCTCACCCAGGAGGAGATCGCCCAGCTGGTCGGCGCCTCCCGGGAGACGGTGAACAAGGCATTGGCCGACTTCGCCCAGCGCGGCTGGCTGCGGCTGGAGGGCAAGAGCGTGCTCATCCTGGAACCGGAGCGGTTGGCTCGTCGCGCACGCTGAGCTCGGCCCGTGATGCGCGGTGGCGAACTGACGGCTTGCCCTGAGCGAGGGCCAGCTAGCCTGAACCTGACTCCGGCTGACTCAGCGCTCGCGCAGGTAACTCAGCTGCGCCCGCACGGACCATTCGGCGCCCGGCCAGAGCACCGGGTCGACGTCGGCGTACACCAGCTCGACGATCTGTCGGGGAAGCACAGAGAGTCGCTCGAGTGCCCCGGAGTCGCGAGAACCCGCAGGTCCAGGCCGGCGGCGGCCACCACGTCACCGTCGGCCAGCCCCTCCGCGCCGGTGCCGGGTCCAGTGC
>JALYVZ010000151.1:8418-9057 GCA_030852965.1 Actinomycetota bacterium
CCGCTCCGGTCAGCTCGGCGAGACGGTGCGCGCCCTCGGCGTGGTCGGAGTGGCGGTGGGTGAGCAGGATCTGGGCGATCGGGCCGTAGTCGGCGACCATGCGCAGGTGCTTCTCGTCGGCCGGCCCGGGGTCGATCACCACCGTCTGCTCCGAGCCAGGCGCGCGCAGCAGCCAGGTGTTGGTGCCGTCCAGGGTCATCGGGGACGGGTTGTCGACCAGCAGCACCGACGCCGTGGCGGTGACCGGGCGCAGCCGCTGGTAAATCGGGTGCCCCGCCCTGTGGCCGTCCGGGGCCGCCGGCAGCAGCCCCGTCAGATCCGCGCCAGCGTGCCCGGCTCGATGCCGAACCACGCTGGTGCGGATCTCGGAGCGGGTACCGGGATGGGTGTCAGTTGGTCGGGTCGGAGGGTGGGGCCGTCGGACGGCGGGGCGGACGTCCGTTGCGGAATGCCCGCTGCGGCGCTTGGTCGGCCGCCGGCAAGCCGTTGTCCTCCCGAACCGCCAACTCCTCGTGGAGCTGTCGGAGCAGCTTCTGCTCGACGTCGGACAACCCGTCAGGCAGCTCGGGCAGCTCGCCCGGGCGCTTGGGCAGCGCGCCCGCCGGCTGGGGGCCTGCCGCCGGCTGGGGGGGTGCCGGT
>JALYVZ010000152.1 GCA_030852965.1 Actinomycetota bacterium
CCCCAGTGCCCGGTGCCGCTCACCGGTCCCTGATTCCCGGTCCCGGCGGCGGCTGGGTGCCGGCCCCGACCCACTCCTACGCCCCACAGCCGGCGCCGTTGCCACCGGCGAGCGGGGGATCCCGCGCAGGGGGACACGCCGACGGTTACCCCGGGGGCGGCGCCCCCGGCGGTTCACGGCCCGAACTGGCCCCACGCGGCGGAGTCCAACCCGGTGAGAGCCCAGCCACCGGTGGTCGACCGGGCATCGGTGGTCGCGCCCCGGCCGGACCGAGCGGGATACCGCCGATGGGCCTGCCCGGCGGCGGCCTCGGCGGCCAGGGCAAAGACCACCGCAACCAGTACTACATCCCCGAGGACGAACCGTTCCGCGTCGAGTTCGACGACGTCAGCCCGCCCGTCGTCGGTGTCAGCCACCCCGAGGAACCTGAGCGATGACCACCACCGACTGGTCCAGGGCCACCCGGTTGAGTGCGGGTGAGCTGCACGCCTGCTGGGCCGCGCTCGACCTCGGCGACACCCCGACCACCCTGAACCTGCAGCACCCACCCGGGCGCACCGTCACCGAACAGCGACACATCTACGGCCAGACGTTCGCTCACCTCCGCCGCCGAGGCCTGACCGACCCGCACGCCGACCGAACCGACCGACTTGACCGACCCGACCGACCCGGCCCGGCGCTGACCGCCGCGCTGCGGCTGCTGGCCACCGCGACGGGGGAATGGGATCTGTGGCTGTCCAGCGGGCTGGTCGCGCTCGGCGCGTTCCGAGGCGAACACGGTCTGGTCGTCGTACAGAACCCCGTGGTACAGAACCCCGTGCAGAACGGCACAGCCGAGACCAGCACGGAGTACGCGCTGCTGGCGATGCCCGCCCCACGGGTACCAGCCACCCTGGTCGAGCTGCTCGGACCACTGCGCCCTGGCCAGGCCCGCCCGGTGAACATCCCCGCCGACGCACTCGACCACGCCCGCCGCACGGCAGGCGACGGCAGCCTCTGGACCCTGGCTGACCGCCTGATCGACCACGGCGTTGACCGCGCCGACGCACACTCGCTGGCCCGCATGTGCACCGGCATCCAGACAACCGGTCAGCTCGGCGGCCTGATCCGCCGCGACGGCGTGGACCATCGCACCCCGTGGGTGGTCGGCATCCACCGCGCCGCACACGGCGACTACCTGCAACTACGCCAACCCATCCCCGGCGGTCGACCATGCGTCACGATCGCCCCCATCACCGCCGACCGGCTGGTCGACCACCTCCGGCAACTGGTCCCGGCGGCCTGAACTGACGGTCGGAGCGTTCCGCGGAACGCGGTCGGTGTGACGTCCGACCACTTGCTACACTTGCTACGGAGGCGATCCCATGGTCCGGACCATCCCGCATCGGGAGCTGCGCAACGACAGCAGCGCGGTGCTGCGCGCGGTCCGCGACGGCGAGACGATCGAGGTGACCAACAACGGCGAGGTCGTCGCGATGCTCGTTCCCCCTCCTCGCATGCCAGGCGCGGGCCTCCGGATCCGGCGCGCCACTGCACGGGGCGGCTTCGCCGGGCTTCGGCGCGTACGGTCGGACCATCCCGTTCAGCATGATCTGGACGATCTCCGCGGTGACCGTTGATCGTCTACGTCGAGACTTCGGCCGCTGCGAAGCTGCTCGTGGAAGAGGAGGCGTCGGCGCGGCTGGCTGACCACCTGGACGGGCTTCCCGAGCCGCCGGTGTCGTGCCTCGTCCTTGAGACGGAGCTGCGCAGGGTGGCGGTCCGGGTCGGTTTCCCGCAGACCGCCGTGACCGACGTGCTGGACCGGTTCGACCTGCTAGAGCTCGACCGGTCGCTCTACCGGGAGGCCGGAGTGTTGCCCGGTCAGCACCTGCGCAGCCTCGACGCCCTGCACGTGGCCGCGGCTCTGCGACTGGACGCGGACGTGATGCTGTCCTACGACCATCGCCAGCACGCGGCCGCGCGCGAGGCAGGGCTGCGAACCCTGGAGGTGTAGTCCCACGGCGCTCAGCCGCCGGCGCTCAGCCGCCGGCGAACGGGGGCAGCACGTCGAGCACCGCGCCGGCGGACACCAGCACCGAGCGGTCTCGGACGGCGACCTCGTCGAGCAGCAGGCTGGAGGCGGTCAACACCCGCGACAGTGCCTCGCCGTGCCGTTCCCGCAGCGCCATCAGAACGTCGTCCACGGTGGCCCCTGGTGTCAGCTCGATGGCCTCGTACGGCAGCCCCGCGGCGGACCGGGCGCCCGCGAAGTACCGCACGGTGACCACGAGCAGCTCAGCCTCCGATGGAGCTCATCGGGCGCTCCGGCTGCAGGAAACCGGGGTCGTCGATGCCGTGCCCGGCTGCCTTGCCCCACATCGCCGTGCGCCAGGTGTCGGCGATCTCGTCGTCGGAGGCGCCGCCGCGCAGCATGGCCCGCAGGTCGGTCTCGCCGCGGGCGAACAGGCAGGTGCGCAGCTGGCCGTCGCCGGTCAGCCGGGTGCGGTCGCAGTCGCCGCAGAACGGCCTGGTCACCGAGGCGATCACGCCGACCACCGAGGGGCCGCCGTCCACCAGCCACCGTTCGGCCGGCGCGCCACCCCGAGCGGCTGGGTCCGGCACCAGCAAGAACGCTGTGTGCAGGCGCTCCAGGATCTCGGCGGCGGTGATCATCTCGGTGCGCTGCCAGGCGTGCTGGGCGTCCAGCGGCATCTGCTCGATGAACCGCAGCTCGTAGCCGGCGGCCAGGCAGTAGCGCAGCAGCGGCACCGCCTCGTCGTCGTTCACCCCGCGCAGCAGCACCGCGTTGACCTTCACCGGGTCGAGCCCAGCGGCCCTGGCGGCGGCCATGCCGTCAAGCACGTCGGTCAGCCGGTCGCGGCGGGTGATCCGCTCGAACCGCTCGGGGATCAGGGTGTCCAGCGAGACGTTCAACCGGTCCACCCCGGCCTCGGCGAACGCGCGGGCGCGGCGGGCCAACCCGATGCCGTTGGTGGTCAGGGAGATCTCCGGGCGCGGTTCGAGGGCCGACACCTGGCGCAGGATGGATTCCAGTCCGCGCCGCAGCGTCGGCTCGCCGCCGGTGAACCGGATCTCGGTGACGCCCAACCGCTGCACCGCAACCGACACCAGCCGCACGATCTCGGCGTCGGACAACAGCTCGGCGGTCGGCGTCCAGTCCAGCCCCTCGGCCGGCATGCAGTACGTGCAGCGCAGGTTGCACCGGTCGGTCAGCGAGACCCGCAGATCGGTGGCGACCCGGCCGAACCGGTCGATCAGCTTGGGGTCGTCCGGACGGTCGTCGGTCCGCGGCGTTGTACCCCGCAGTAGGGGAAGGCCGAGGTCCGTTGCGGTCACGCCATGAGGGTATCCGGCCTGGCTCCGCATAACATGTGCTCAATCCCACCGTTGAACAGCGGTAATCCTGGAATCCGCGGTTGCCGGGCGATCGGGGGTCAACTTGCCGCGAGTGCGGTTCACCCTCAGTGTGCTATGAGATGCTATATTCATAGCGTGAACGAGGTGATCAAACAGTCCGAGCTGCGCAACGATAATGCATCGATCATGCGCCGAGTCGCGGCGGGTGAGACATTCACCGTCACGGTCAATGGCGTGCCGGTTGCGGACCTCGTGCCGCATCAGCGCGAGAAGCGGCGCGTCCTGGTGTCGGCCGCCGAGGTGGACGCCTATCTGCGCGAGCTGCCACCGATCGACTCGGTGGCCTGGCGGCGAGACATCGCCGAGATCGATGAGCTGCTGCACGACATCGAACTCGGGCCGCCCCAGGAGGATGAGGGCGACCGGTGAGTACTCCGCGTCGGGTCATGCCGGACACCTCGGTCTGGATCATTCCGCCCACCGCCGGCATGTCCGGGTACGGTGACGAGGTGGCCGTCAGCATGGTCACCATCGCGGAGCTGCAGTACGGCAGCACGGTCAGCGATCAGGTGGAGGCCCTGGCCCGGCGCCGGCGGATACGAGCGATCCTTGATCATCACCTGGTACTGCCGCTGGACGTGCCCACCACGGAGCTGTACGGAGCGCTGGCCGGCATGGTGCGAGACGCCGGTCGAAACCCCCGGCCCCGGCGCTTCGATCTGCTGATCGCGGCCACCGCCGCGCGACACGACATGACATTGCTCACCCGCGACCGGGATGGCTTCGTCGGCCTGGAGCGGGCCGTCCGGGTGGTGCAGGTGGAGTAGTCACGCCCAGCGTTTGAGCTCTTCTGTTGCCACCGTGCGGAGGTGGACCTCGTCGGGGCCGTCGGCCATGCGGAGGGCACGGGCCCAGGCGTAGAAGTAGGCCAGGGGGTGGTCGTCGGACATGCCCGCGGCGCCGTGGATCTGGATGGCGCGGTCGATGACGGCGCAGGCGATCCTCGGGACCACCACCTTGATGCCGGCGATCTCCGTCCGGGCCCCGCGAGCGCCATGCCGGTCGATCAGCCACGCGGTCTTGAGCACCAGCAGCCGGGCCTGCTCGACCTCCAGCCGGCTGGTCGCGATCTGCTCACGGACCACACCCTGCTCGGACAGCGCCTTGCCGAACGCCACCCGCGAGGTGGCGCGGCGCACCATCGCCTCGATGGACCGCTCGGCCATCCCGATCAGCCGCATGCAGTGGTGGATCCGCCCCGGACCCAGCCGGGCCTGCGCGATAGCGAACCCGCCGCCCTCCTCGCCGAGCAGGTTCGACACCGGCACCCGCACGTCGTGGAACACGATCTCGGAGTGGCCGTGCTGGTCCTGGTAGCCGAACACCGGGAGGTGTCGCACGATCTCCAGCCCTGGGGTGTCCCGGGGCACCAGCACCATCGACTGCTGGCGGTGGGTGGGCGCAGTCGGGTCGGTCTTGCCCATCACGATGAAGATCGCGCAGCGGGGATCGGCGGTGCCCGAGATCCACCACTTCCGGCCGTTGATCACGTACTCGGCGTCGCTACCGGGCCCGGACCGCACGATCGAGGTCTGCACGTTGGTGGCGTCCGAGGAGGCCACGTCCGGCTCGGTCATCGCGAACGCCGACCGGATCTCGCCCTCGAGCAGCGGCGTCAGCCACTGTTCTTGCTGCGCGGGGGTGCCGAACAGGTGCAGAGTCTCCATGTTGCCGGTGTCCGGGGCCTGGCAGTTGATCGCCTCCGGGGCGATCACCGGTGACCAGCCGGACACCTCGGCGACCTGCGCGTAGTCCAGGTTGGACAGCTTGGAGATCGCCGGCAGGAACAGGTTCCACAACCCGCGGGAACGGGCGTCGGCCTTCAGCTCCTCGAGCACCGGCGGGGTGTCCCACTCGCGCGGGGTACCGCGCCGCTGCGCCCGCCACGCCTCGTACCCCGACTCGGCGGGCAACACGGACTCGTGCAGGAACGCCCGCATCCGGTCGGTGTGGTCGGCGGCGGTGTCGCTGGGCGAGAAGTCCACGCCGACGACGGTAATGCGCGCCGACTAGCTCTGCCAGGCGGTGGACCAGGAGAACGCCTCCGGTGGCAGGTGGCCGCCGCACAGGGGCGTCCAGATCACCCGTCCCCGCCAACGGCCCGGATCCGACCGCAGTGCCGCGACTCCGGCGGCGCCGGCGGCCTCGACCAGCAGGCCGAGGCGGTCGGCCAGCCACCGGGTGCCCTCCCGGAGCTCCGCTTCGCTCACCAGAACCATGTCGTCCACGAGCTCGGACATCGCCGCGACCGCTTCGGGGAACGGCACGCGCACGGCAATCCCGTCGGCAACCGTCGCCGCGCTTGGGGTGCCGACGACGCTGCCGGCTCGCCAGGAGAGCGCCGGAGCCGGGGCCTGTTCGGCGCATACGCCGACGACCTGCACCCCCGGCTGGGCGTGACGCAGCCAGCGGGCGATGCCGAGGATCAGCGCGCTGTTGCCGACGGGCACCAGGACCACGTCGGGCCGATAGCCCGCCTCGGTCACCTCGACCGCCATCGTCGCCGCGCCGGCCGCGATCCACCGGTCGCGGCCGTCCTGCACGAAACTCAACCCGCGTTCTTCCGCGAACGCCCTGGCGGTGTCGATCGCCGTGTCGTAGTCCGGGCCGCCCGTCTTGACCTCGGCCCCCAACGCCCGGATCGCGACGACCTTGGCGGGGTTGGCCGAGGCTCCGACGAAGACTGTGCAGGGGACCCCGGTATTGCTGGCCGCGTAGGCCAGGCCCTGGCCGAAGTTGCCCACGGAGGCGCACACCACGCCGGCGGTCTCAGCGCCCGCCGCCCGCATCCACACCGTGGCGCCTCGACCCTTGAACGAGCGGATCGGGTTGAGCGTCTCGACCTTCAGCGCGACCGTTGCGCCGCCGCCGTCAAGCGGGGTGCTGCGCAGCAGCGGTGAGTGCGCGAAGAGCGGGTCGAGCAGGTCCGAGGCCCGGGTGATCTCGTCGACGGTGGGCACCACGGAGGCGGTCATGTCGCACAGCCTGGCGCAGCCGCCGCGCCGACGGCACCGTCGGGTGGCGTGTTCCGCGTACGCGGCCATATGATTGCAGCCGTGCCGCAGTTCCGGATCGTAGAGGCAGCTCTCCTACTCGGAGTCAGCGATGACACTGTTCGTCGGTGGGTCGATGCCGGCGTCCTCCCAGTGCAGATCGACGCCTCGAACCGCAAGGTCATCGACGGTGCCCGGCTGGCCGAGTTCGCCCGCTCGCAGGCGCACGCCGCCCCGGACCCGAGCACCGTCGGCCGCTCGGCGCGCAACCGGTTCGTCGGGCTGGTCACCGAGATCGTCTCCGACCGGGTGATGTCGCAGGTGGAGCTACAGTGTGGTCCGCACCGGGTGGTCTCGCTGATGAGCACCGAGGCGGTGAAGGATCTTGGGCTGGAGCTCGGGTCGTTGGCGGTGGCAGTGGTCAAGTCGACCCATGTCGTGGTGGAGACTCCCGGAGGCGCTCCATGAGAAGGCCGAGCTTGAGAAGGCCGCGCTTGAGAAGGCCGCGCTTCAACGGGCCGAGCCGGGCGCTGGCCGCTTCGTTGGCGGTGGCCTCGGCGGTGCTGGTGGCCGGCTGCGGCGGCGGTGGCGGGCAGTCGTCCCAATCCTCACCGCCGGGTGCCGCGTCGGATGCCCCGTCTGCCGCCCCAGCGGGTGCCACCACGAAACTGACCGTGTCCGCGGCGGCCTCGCTGGTCGGGGCTTTCGGCAAGCTGCAGGAGCAGTTCGAGGCGGCCAACCCCGGGGTCGACGTCGTGCTGAACTACGGCGGCTCGTCCGCGCTGGCCCAGCAGATCGTCAACGGCGCACCGGTCGACGTCTTCGCGGCGGCGAACACCTCCACCATGGACACCGTGAGCAAGCCAGGGTTGGTGGCCGGCGCGCCGGCGGTGTTCGTCACCAACAAGCTGGAGATCGCGGTCGCGCCGGACAACCCCAAGCACATCGGTGGCTTCAAAGACCTGGCCCGCCCCGATCTCAAGGTGGTGATCTGCGCTCGGCAGGTGCCCTGCGGCTCGGCGGAGAAGACCGTGGAGCAGCTCACCGGAGTCACCCCGAGGCCGGTGAGCGAGGAGTCGGACGTCACCTCGGTGCTCGGCAAGGTCAGCTCAGGGGACGCCGACGCCGGGGTGGTGTACGTGACCGACGTGGTCTCGGCCCCCGGGAAGGTCAGCGGGGTGCAGTTCCCGGAGGCCGACAAGGCCGTCAACACCTATCCGATCGCGGTGCTCAAGCAGGCCAAGGACCCGGCCCTGGCGGCCAAGTGGGTCGAGCTGGTTCGTGGCGCCGAGGGCCAAAGAGTCCTGCGGGCGGCGGGCTTCGGCGCTCCTTAGTGGGGGCTCCTTAGTGGGGGATCGCGTCGATCGGCACCAGGTGGGGGTGGGGCTGCCCGGGGTGCTGTGGGTGCCGGCGGCGCTCGGGTTCGGGCTGATCGCGCTGCCGGTGGTCGGCCTGGTGCTGCGCTCCGACCTGGCGCGGTTGCCGTCGTTGGTGACCAGTCCGGAAGCACTGGCCGCTCTGGAGCTCTCGCTGCGCACGGCGGCGGTGTCGACCGTGCTCGCGGCCCTGCTCGGTGGTCCGCTGGCGGCGGTGCTGGCGCGTGCCCGGTCGCCGGTGGTGCGGCTGGCCCGGCCGGTCGTGCTGCTGCCGCTGGTGCTGCCGCCGGTGGTGGGCGGGTTGGCGCTGCTCTACACGCTGGGGCGGGCCGGTTTCGGGGGTCGGCTGCTGTCGCTGTGGTTCGGGGTGACGGTGCCGTTCACCACGGCGGCGGTGGTGCTGGCGCAGACGTTCGTCTCGATGCCGTTCCTGGTGGTCAGCCTGGAGGGCACGCTGCGCACCGCCGGGCAGCGCTACGAGAGTGTCGCCGCCACCCTGGGGGCCTCGCCGGCGACGGTGTTCCGGCGGGTGACGGTGCCGCTGGTGCTGCCGGGGCTGGGGTCCGGGCTGGTGTTGGCGTTCGCCAGGGCGCTCGGGGAGTTTGGCGCCACGGTGGCGTTCGCCGGCAGCCTGCAGGGCACCACCCGCACCCTGCCGTTGCTGGTCTACCAGGAACGTGAGGTGGACGCCGACGGCGCGGTCGCGCTGTCGCTGCTGCTGGTGGTGATCGCGGTGCTGGTGATCGCGGTGGCCCGACCCCGGGCGGCTGAAGGGCTTTCGTGAGCGAGCTTGCGAGCTCACCATCGGACGCAGCGGGCCTCTCCGCCACGGTGGTGCTGCGCCGGCCGGCGTTCACCCTGGACGTGTCCCTTGAGGTGGCCGCCGGCGAGGTGGTCGCGGTGCTCGGGCCCAACGGGGCGGGCAAGTCCACCCTGCTCGGGGTGCTGGCCGGGCTGCTGCGTCCGGACTCGGGTCGGATCGAGCTGAACGGGCGGGTGCTCACCGCTTCGGGCGTCCAGGTGCCCACCCACCGCCGCCGGGTCGGCCTGCTCGCCCAGGAGCCGCTGCTGTTCCCACACCTGAACGCCGCCGCGAACGTGGCTTTCGGACCCCGTTGCGCCGGTGTGAGCAAAGCGCAGGCGCACGAACAGGCCGGTCGCTGGCTGGCGGCGGTGGACGCCGCCGAGCTGGCCCGTCGCCGTCCGGGGCAGCTGTCCGGCGGGCAGGCCCAGCGG
>JALYVZ010000153.1 GCA_030852965.1 Actinomycetota bacterium
GTCGCGGGCTGAGCCGTCGCGGGCTGAGCCGTCGCGGGCTGAGCCGTCGCGGGCTGCGCCAGAGCGGGCGGAGCGGGTTGGCCGAGAGCGGGCACGATCACCGCTGGCTGAGCCAGGGCGGGCTCGAACACGGCGGGCTCGCCGGAGGCCGAGTCGGCAAGCGTGGCGCCGGTCAGCCCGAGCAGCCCCACCAGCGCGCACGCGAACATGAAAGCCATGGCTCGAATCCCCCGCACCACAACTCCCTCATCACCCACTTGACTACCGTCTGATGCGTTAAGTTATCTAGCACCACATCTGTCACAGCAATTCTTCACCCAAGTAGGCGATTAATGTCCCGATGGCACCCCGAAATCACTGAACGTGCTACCCGCCGCTTGCTCGGCGGCAGCACGCTGGAATGCTCTGGACGGCGCCAGTTCACGGGCACGAAGTGGTTTCTGTCGGTGCCCCGTGCTTGGCTGGCCACCCGTCAACAGGGGGCCATCGATGAGGAGAGAGAGGCTGGAGCAATGCCCACCCGTACCGAGAAGTGGCCGGCCGGCACACCGTGTTGGGTCGACGTCGCAGTACCCGATGTCGCCGAGGCGACCAAGTTCTACGGCCCGGTCCTCGGCTGGACGTTCCACGACACCGGCGAGGAGTTCGGCGGCTACACCATCTGCATGGCCGGCGAGCACACCGCCGCCGGCATCGGCAAGATCCAGATGGACGGCCAGCCGGCCGCCTGGACAGTCTACCTGGCCAGCGACGATGCCGATGCCACCGCCAAGCTGATCAGCGAGAACGGCGGCTCAGTGGTGATCGAGCCGATGGACATCCCCGAGATCGGGCGGATGGCCATCGCGGCCGACCCGACCGGTGGCGTGTTCGGGGTCTGGCAGGCCAACCCGATGAACGGGATCGTGGTGTACAACGAGCCGGGGGGCCTGGTCTGGGAAGACGCCAAGCTCGCCGACGCCGACGCCGGCAAGCGGTTCTACACCGCGCTGTTCGGCTACAGCTATGCTCCGATCGAGGGCGCGCCGGACGACTACGGCACGTTCCAGCTCGACGGCGGTGACCCGCTCGGCGGAATGGGCGGCATGATGGGCGCTCCGGAGGGCACCCCCAGCCACTGGCAGCCCTACTTCGGGGTAGCTGACGTCGATGCCGCAGTGGCGACGGCGCAGTCCAGCGGCGGCACTGTGATCATGCCGGCGATGGACACCCCCTACGGCCGGATGGCCACCGTGGCGGACCCGTTCGGCGCCGTCTTCGCGGTGCACCAGGAGCTGGCCGAGTAACCGGGCGCCGCGCGCGCCAGCTCCGGGAGGTCGCCGAGAAACGCTGTGACAAAAGTGCCAGTCGTAGAGTCGCTGTATGGCACTTTTGTCACAGCCTGGTGAACTGACGCAGGAGTGACCCTTCGCTAACGACCGTGACCGCCTCTGCTGGATCACCGGCTCCCGTGCCCGGGGGTGGCAGGCCGATCAGGTCGGCCATTCTCTCGACGGCATAGCCGAAGAAGTCGCCGCTGGGATCCACGCTGCCCACCAAGTGGCCGGACAACTCGAAGCTGACCATCCCGAACAACTGGGTCCAGGCCATCAGCACGCTGGCCAGCACGGGTTCAGGCAGCTCAGGGGCAAACCGCGCAGCCAGCGCTCGCAGCTGCCCTGTGAGCACAGGCGACATCGACCGGTCGGGGGGGCAGTCGGGTCGGCGGGGCCGGCCTCGTCGGCGATCCAGCCGGCACGCACGATGCCGAGCAGCACCAGTGGGATGCGGGCGGCCGACTCCACGGTGACCGGGGGCGCCCGGTAGCCCGGCACCGGCGAGCCGTAGATCAGCGCGTACCCGTGCGGATGCGATCGCGCCCAGCACCGGATCGCCGCGCACACCGTGCGCAGCCGTCGTCGTGGCTCGGTGGCCGGTTCGTCGGCGGTCTCGGCGGCGGCGGCGAGCGACTCGTAGGCTTCCACGATGAGCGCTGTGAGCAGTTCGTCCCGGTTGGGGAAGTAGCGGTACAGCGCCGAGGAGACCATGCCCAGTTCCCTGGCGACCGCGCGGAGCGACAGACCGTCGGCGCCGACGGTGGCCAGCTGCCGGCGTGCCGCGTCCTTGATACCCGCGGTCAGCTCGGCGCGGGCCCGTTCTCGTGCGGTGCGGCCGGCGTTCACGATCGAAGCCTGCCACCAACAAGAGCGCTGACCACATTCGAGAGCACCGCTCTTGCTTCTGGACCACGAGCGCGTTCACTGCTCACAATAGAGAGCATCGCTCTCGATCATGGTCAGAGTCTAGAACATCGGAGGCCGCCATGACCAGCACCGCCCGATACATCCGGCCGGACCGCGCCACCCCCGTCCTCAACGCGCTCGTCACGGCGGCCACCCGGCTCGGCCTCAGCGTCTGGGGCTCGCGGGTGCTACGGGTGCGTGGGCGCAACAGCGGCGAGTCGCGCAGTACGCCAGTCAACCTGCTCGACGACCAGGGCGTTCAGTACCTGGTAGCTCCGCGCGGGAATACCCACTGGGTGCGCAACCTGCGCACTCAGTGGTGCGCAACCTGCGGGCGGCCGGCGAGGGTGAGCTCCTGCGCATCGCGCCGGGCTACCCGGTCTTTGCGATCAGCTCGGTCTTGCGAACAGCGAAACGCCCGAGTAGCGGATCCGAGCAGTGGTGACGTGGTAATGGTCGGGAGTCCGGCGGAACGGAGTCTCGGCGGAGGACAATGGCCGTGTGAGTGCCGAGGCGTCCGATGAATCCCGACGGGGTCGAAACCGGCGGCAGCCGCGCCCGCTGAGCCCGCGGTCAGCAGCCGCCATGCGGCGCTGGCGACGCCGGTTGGCCGACGAACGGGTGGAGGCCAGGCTCTACCGCAACCTGGCCGCGCACCGCAGCGGCGAGGAGCGCGAGATATTGGTTGGGCTGGCCGCGGCCGAGGAACGCCATGCCGCGCACTGGGCCGCGCTGCTCGGTGACGACGTCGGCCGCCCACGCGGCGCCAACCCCCGGATGCGGCTGCTCGCCGCGCTGGCCCGACGGTTCGGTTCGGTGTTCGTGCTGGCACTGGCCCAGCACGCGGAGACCCGCTCGCCATACCGCTTCGACACCGACGCGACTCCTGCGATGGCCGCTGACGAGCGAGTGCACGAGGAGGTGCTCCGCGGGCTGGCAGCCCGGGGCCGGGCCCGGGTGTCCGGCACGTTCCGGGCTGCGGTGTTCGGCGCGAACGACGGGCTGGTCAGCAACCTGTCCCTGGTGCTCGGGGTGGCCGGGGCCGGGGCGAGCGCGTCGACGGTGCTGCTCACCGGGCTGGCCGGGCTGCTGGCCGGCGCACTGTCGATGGGCGCCGGAGAATACGTGTCGGTGCGCTCCCAGCGGGAGCTGCTGGCCGCCTCCGTGCCGGACACCCGCGACGCCGACACCCTGGTCGGCGAGCTCGATCTGGACGCCAACGAGGTCGCCTTGGTGTTCCGGGCCCGGGGTGTACCGGCCGAGGAGGCTCGCCGACGAGCCGACGAGCTGCTGCGCGCCGGGGCCTCGTTGGGGGCGGCGGCAGACCGAGCCGACGGTGCGGCGGCTGACGGGCACGAGGTGGTGGGCACCGGGCTCGGCGCCGCACTGTCCAGCTTTGGCTTCTTCGCCACCGGCGCGGCGGTGCCGGTGCTGCCGTTCCTGGTGGGACTGCGTGGGACGCCAGCGCTGGCCACCGCTGCAGCCCTGGTTGGGCTGGCGCTTGTGCTCACCGGGGCTGCCGTCGGGCTGTTCTCCGGCGGTCCGCCGGTACGCCGCGCACTGCGCCAGCTGACCATCGGCACCATCGCCGCTGTGATCACGTACGCCCTGGGTGCGCTCGTCGGCGGCACCCTCGGCTGACGCGCCCCCGCCGGAGTTCGCCCAGCCCCCGCCGGAGTTCGCCACACGCCCCCGGAGTTCGCCCCGCCCCCCGCGCGCCCCGCCGGAGTTCGCCGCGCCCCGCCGGAGTTCGCCCACCGAGATCCGCGTCAGCGTGGTTTGATCATGCTCGCATCACGCTGAGGTGGATCTCGACGACGTGCTCCGGGCTGGGGACCGCACGGACCCGCCCGACCGGACCTGGCATGGCCACGCGCACCTCTATCTACTGACACCCTGGTCGCACTCGCCTACAGGTGCACGGACTTGATCACCGGTGGCCAAGTGTGCCCTGCACGCGATGCGGCGCACGCTCAGAGTCCGGCCTCCAGCAGGTGGTGCAGCAACAACATCTGGGTGATCGCCAGCGGCTCGCTGTGAACCCCGTCGCCGAGCCGGCCGAGGCACTCGGGCTCGGCGTCGGCCGGCTCACCCATCGACGCCCAGATGGCCTTGCGCACCGCCATGCTGTCCTCGGGCGGCGCGTAGCCGTGGACGTGCAGGGTGTCCACCGGACGGCCGTCGGGGTCACGTTCGAGTTTGAGGTGCATGGTGCGGCTCAACCCGGGTTGCAGGACCTCGGTCAGGTCCGGATGGCGGATCGTGGGACGCAGCATCAGCTCGGCCGACAGCGGGGTGCCCGGCGGGTCGTCGCGGACCACGATCGGGCTGAACCGGACCACGATGTCGGCGTGCCGCCGTTGCGGCTGGATGAACTCTTGCGACTCCGGCGCCCGTCGGTCCAGCTCGGCGAGGACCTGCTCGGTGCGGTACCCGCGCTTGGTGGTGTCCCGGCGCACCTTCCAGCTCCGGCGCAGCTCGTCCGGCGGGTCCAGGAACACCGTCACGTCGAAACACGCCCGCGACAGCTTGGTGTGCAGCGGGAGCAGGCCCTCGACGATCACGAAGTCGCCAGGGGCCACCAGCTCGGGCCGGGCCAGCAGCCCGGTGGAGTGGTCGTAGACCGGTTTGAGGATCGGTTGACCGGTGGCGAGCAGCTGCATGTGCTGCTCCATGATGTCGATGTGGTTGCACTCCGGATGCAGCGCGGTGAACGGCAGCGCGGCCCGCTCGGTACGGTCGTAGCGGTGGTAGTCGTCAGTGCACAGCGCGACGCAGCGGTCCGCGCCCAGTGCTTGCATCAGCCCCGCCGTGATCGTGGTCTTGCCGGCGGCGCTGTCGCCGGCGATGGCCAGCATCACCGGGCGCCGCGCTGGACGTGGGAGGCCGGCGCGGTGGATCCGCAGGACTTTCTCGGGCACGGCTTCACCTCGCAGGTGGGCAGAGCAACCGGCGCCGGCGGCCCGGCGCGAGCGGACTCGATGACCGTAACCTCGATCGGGAGCCTGACTGCTCCCCTCGGATGGGGGTCGGTCGGGGGAGAACGCCTCGGAATGCGCCCTGATCGGCCTCTTGACCTCTACCGTCTGTGCATGACACCGCTGCGGGTGGTGCTGGTGGACGACCACGAGATGGTGGTGGCCGGTCTGAAAGCCATGCTGTCGCCGTTCCAGGGCCGGGTGCGGGTGGTGGGGCAGGCGATCGGCGCCGATGACGCGGTACAGGTGGTCACCGGTCTGGATCCGGACATCGTGCTGTGCGACCTGCGGCTGCAGGGCGCCAGCGGGCTGGACCTGTGCCGGACACTGCGCGAACGCGACCCGGGCCGGCGGGTGGTGCTGCTGTCGGTCTATGACGACGAGCAGTACCTGTTCCAGGCGCTGCGGGTGGGGGCGGCCGGCTATCTGCTGAAGAAGATCGGCGGGGAGGAGCTGGTGCGCCAGCTCGAACTGGCGTACACCGGGGTCACCGTGATCGACACCGCGATGGCCGGCCGCGCGGTGGACAGCGCGGCCAGGCTGCAGAGCGGGGAGTTCTGGCCCGGAGCGCGGCACGGGCTGACCCAGCGGGAGAGCGAGGTGCTGTCGTTGATGGTCACCGGAATGTCCAACCGGGCCATCGCCACCAGGCTGGTGGTCGGCGACGAGACCGTGAAGAGCCACCTGCGTTCGATCTACCGCAAGCTTGGGGTCGGGGACCGCTCCGGCGCGGTGGCCGCCGCGCTGCGCGAAGGGATCTTCCAGTGAGCGAGCCCGCGAGCGATCCGTCAACACCGAGCGAGCCCGCGAGCGAACCATCGACACCGAGCGAGCCCCCGAGCGAACCATCGACACCGAGCGAGCCCGCGAGCGAACCATCGACACCGAGCGAACCATCGACACTGAGCCCGTTGCTCGGGCAGGCCGACTCGGAGCGGGAGAATGCGCTGCTGCTTCGCACCATCGAGGCGGTGTCCGCCGGCCCGTGGGTGGAGCCGATGGCCGCCGCGATCGCCGGGCTGATCGTCGAGGCGACCGGCGCCGACGTGTGCTTCGTGCACGTGCTCGACGACTCCGAGCGCTCGCTGACCCTGGCTGGGGCCACCCCGCCGTTCGACGCCCAGGCCGGGCTGATCCAGCTGCCGCTGGGCTCCGGGGTGACCGGGTGGGTAGCCAGCCACCGGGAGCCGGCGGTGATCGTGGAGCACAAGGAGGACGACCCGCGCTACCTGCCGATTCCGGCGCTGCGGGGCACCGACTTCACGTCGATGGCGTCGGTGCCGATGGCCAGCGACCCGGCCGGTCTGGTCGGCGTGCTGAACGTGCACACCCAGGTTCGCCGCGAGTTCACCGACCGGGACATCCGGCTGCTGGTGACCATCGGCAGCCTCGTGGCCGGGGCACTGCACCAGGCCCGTATGCACCGCCGGCTGATGGCCCGCGAGGCCGCCGACGAGCGGTTCACCGAGCAGGTGATCGCCGCCCAGGAGACCGAGCGGCGTCGACTGGCTGGCGACATCCATGACGGTATCTCGCAACGGCTGGTCAGCCTGTCCTACCATCTGGACGCCGCCGGGAGCCTGCTGCGCGACGATCCGGTCGGCGCGGGCGAGCAGTTGGCGCTGGCTCGCGAGCTGGCGGACCTGACGCTGGACGAGGCCAGGGCGGCGATCGGCGGATTGCGGCCGCCGGTGCTGGACGACCTGGGGCTGGTCGGCGGGTTGTCCAGCCTGGCCCGCTCGGTGCCCCAGCTGGAGATCCGGCTGGAGCTGGCCGAGCGGCGGCTGCCCGAGCACGTGGAGGTCGCGCTGTACCGGATCGCCCAGGAAGCCCTGCAGAACGTGGTCAAGCACGCGCGCGCGGGAAGCGCCCGGCTGACGTTCGCGGTGACCGACCAGCTGGCCCGGCTGACCGTCAGCGACGACGGCACCGGCTTCGAGGTCGGCACCGGCTTCGGGACTGGCTTCGACGGAACCGGCGGCTCTCTGACCTCGGGTTACGGGATGCGGTCGATGGCCGAACGGGCCGAGCTGGTCGGCGGCTCACTCCGGGTGGACTCCCGCCCAGGCTCAGGCACCACCGTGACCGCCACCGTCCCGCTCGCGAGTGGCTCCACCCAGGTCGATCCGTGAGAGTGCCACCACGGCTGCCGATCGGCCCCGAACAACCCTGGTGCCACTCTCACGCGACGCGGCGTACCCGCAGGGCTCGCCCGATCTCGTCGACGGTGCGATCGGGGGTTCGGTAGATGTCGGCGGCCAGGTAGCGGTACACCCGCCAGCCCAGGTCAACGAGTCGAGTGTAGCGGCGGGTATCGCGGACCACCCGGCGCTGCTCGAAGTGCGCCGCACCCTCGTACTCGATCGCGATCCGCTCGTCGGGATAGGCCAGGTCGACGGTCGCAACCTGCCAACCCCGATGGTCCAGCACGGTGTGCTGCACGACCGGCCGGGGGAGCCCGGCGAGCACGAGCACCATCCGCAACCTGGTCTCCATGGCCGACGCCGCCAGCGGTTCGGAGAACGCCACCACCTCGGGCAGCCGGCGTCGTCCGCGCGCCCTCGGATACCGAGCAGCCAACCTGAGCAGGTCCGCGGGCGGGAACCCGAAGCGGCCGGTGAGCGCATCGACCGCGACCACCGCCTCGACCAGCATGGCTCGGCGGGCGAGGTCATAGGCCGTACGCACCGGGGTGGTGAGCTCCACCCCGTGGTATCGGCAGTGTTCATCGGACGCCAGCACGTCGCGGCGCACGGTGATCCCGGTCGGCGCCCGACGGGACCCGCCCTGGATCACCACCTCGGCCCACGCGTCGGTCGGGGCACACGGAGCGTGGTAGATCTCGGCGGCCGAACAACCCGCGAGTACCCCGCCGCCGGCCGACCACAGATAGGCCGCGCGGGAACGCAGCTCGAGGTCGGGAGTCAGCTCGCTCGGGGCGTACACATCAGGGAAGATCCATTGGTAACCAGGGCCGCGTAGCACCCCACGCGTGAGCAACCCAGCGGCCAACGCCTCGCTCCCCCGGAACGGACCCTCGAACATCGGATCATGGTCGCGCACCGGCGGACGTCGGTGGGGTGGAATCGGAAACCCGAGTGCCCGGACAGGATCAGAGTGTCACCACGGCTGTCCGAACGACTGGAAACAGCCGTGGGAGCACTCTCACGCGGTGCCCGGGTTGCTGAGCGCGGTGCCCGGGTTGCTGAGCGCGGTGCCCGGGTTGCTGAGCGCGGTGCCCGGTTCGCTGAGCGCGGTGCCCGGTTCGCTGAGCGCGGTGCCCGGGTTGCTGAGCGCGGTGCCCGGGTTGCTGAGCGCGGTGCCCGGGTTGCTGAGCGCGGTGCCCGGGTTGCTGAGCGCGGTGCCCAGCCCGTCGCGCTCGGACGGGGGGTGCCAGGCCAGGTGGGTTCGGGAGAGCAGGTGGGCCACCAGGAGCTCGGTGCTCGGCGACGGCTCCAGCGCGCTGACCACGTGCCACGGCCGGTGCATCGGGGTGCCCCGCACCGGCAGTTCGATCAGCGCGCCGTCGGCCAGGTGATTCGTCACCGCTTGCCTGGACACCAGGGTGATGCCCAGGCCGGCCACGGCCGCCGCGACCACCGCGCCGTGCGAGCCCAGGGTCATGGTCGGCGGGGCGATCTCCAGCGCCCGCCGCAGCGCCGCCGCAGTCTCCCGTACGCCCGATCCCGGCTCGCGCAGCAGCCAGGTGACCGCACCCGGGTCGAAGTCGCCGGCAAGCGCCCGGACACCCACGCCGGCCAGCACCGGGGCACCCACGACCGCCAGCGTGTTCGGGCGCACCGCGCGGACC
>JALYVZ010000154.1 GCA_030852965.1 Actinomycetota bacterium
GGTCACCGCCGCGCGCACCCCGACCGCCTCGGCCCGGTCCATCGCGGCGCGCACATCCTCGGGCGTGGTGCCGACCGCCGCGTCGAGGTGGGTGTGCGCGTCCACGATGGGCGCGGCCAACGGCTCCGGCGCGGGTGGGCGCTCGCGTCGCCCGTGATCCTGGCTCATGTCTGGATCGGCGCCCACTCCGGGCCGGTCTCGCCGAGCGCCGGGTCGAGCTTGCCAAACAGTGGAGACGGCTTGTCCAGCGGCCGGCCGACCTCGATCGGGGTGGACGCCCACCGCGCCTGCTCGCTCGCGTAGTCGCCCATCAGCACCGGGTAGCCGGCCGGTGAGATCCAGGTCGTCGACCTCACGCAGCTCTGGTTGGGAGGACCACACCCCGGAGCCACCGAGCGCCTCGTGCACCCGCTGGGCGGAGTGCGGCAGGAACGGGGTGAGCAGTGTGTTCGTGTCCTGCACCACCTGTAGTGCGGTGTGCAGGATGGTGTCGCGCCGGGCCGGGTCGTCCTGCTGTTTCCACGGCTCCTGGTCGGAGAGGTACTTGTTGGCCGCGCCGGCCACCCGCATCGCCTCGGCAACCCCGGCCCGGAACCGGGAACGCCGCAGGTGCTCCCCGACGGCGTCGAACGCTGCCCTGGACAGCGCGAGCAGGTCCGCGTCGGCCCCGGCGGGTGCGCTCGGCGTCGGGACGGCGCCGACGTTGCGGTGCGCCATCGAGATCGACCGGTTGACCAGGTTGCCCCACTCGTTGGCCAGCTCGAAGTTGATCCGACGGACGAACTCGTCCCAGGTGAAGTCCACGCCTGGGTCTCCGGCCCGGCCGCCGAGATGAAGTACCGCAGCGCGTCCGGGTCGTTCCACCAGCCACGCCAGGCGTCGGCGTCACCGGTGCGCCGCGCCCACTCGACGCTCGCCGAGAAGTAGCCGATCACCGCGTCGAACCAGACGTAGAACGGTCCGGCAGTGTGCGCCCGGTCGACGGGCTGATCGCGCCGGTTGCCGACTTGGTGATCACGTGACCGTTTCGGTGCAGCGCGCGGAAGATCTGCTGGACGACACCTGCGTGGTTGCCGGTGGTGGTACGCGTGTACAGGCCGTAGGTGACGCGCAGACCCCGCAGATCCTCGGCGATCACCCGGTGGTACTTGTCGGCCGTCTGCTGCGTGCTCAGCCCCTCGTTCTCCGCCTGCACCAGGATCGGCGTGCCGTGCTCGTCACTGCCGGAGACCATCAGCACCCGACTGCCGACCATCCGCTGATAGCGGGAGAAGACGTCGGAGGGCACCCGCCCACCCTAGCCGCCCGATCCGGGCACCCTTGACACGCTGAGCGTGTCAAGAGTGCCCCGATCTCGTGGCCAGCGCGGAGACGATCACGTCCACCACGTGGTCCGGGTGGTCGGCGACGTCATGCCAGGTGAACCGGAGCACTGTCCAACCCGGTCAGGTGGAGCGCGTTCTGTCGGGAACCGCTCCGGGTCGGTGTGCCACGCCCAACCGTCCACCTCGACCGCGACGCGATGGAGCGGAAACGCAACATCCAGCACCACACGCCGTCCCCCGACGACCGTCCGGAAGTTGGCCACCCAGCCCTCGACCCGGCGACGGCGCAGGGCCCTGACCAGTCGCCGCTCCCCATCGGAGTACATCCCCGGCTCCGACTGCTCGACCAGCCTGCGAGCTTGGGCCACCCCGATCCGGCCTCGAGCCCTGGCGAGCCGATCCCGCAGCTCGGCGGGCGACGTCCAGCCCCGTTGCAGCGAGCGGTCGAGCAGAGTACGGGCCTGGTCACCCGGCAGCGTCAGTAAACAGTCGAAGATCGTTCGTGCTCGGCTGGTCACCGGGACACCCTCGTACTCACGAACGTCCGCCGAGGGAAGCGGACACCGCCGGACGCCGGCGGTAGTCGATCTGCTGGCGGCTGAGTCCCGCCAGTCTGGCCTGCCGGACGCTGAACACGCCGCCCTGCGCCCGAGCCACCCGAGCAAGCCGCCCCAACCCCTGATCAAACTCCACCCCCCACCATCCCCGGCAACCCACCGCCCCCGCCAACCCCACCCACCCCCCTGTGCACGACCCCCCAGCCTGTGGACAACCCCGACGATCCGGGCGCTCCTGACAGGCTCACGGTGTCAAACCCGCCCCGATTCGGGGGAGGGGAGTGACGCCGCGTAGAGGGCGCGCTTGGGGACTCCTGAGCCGGCGGCTACCGCGTGCACCGCGTCTTTTAGTCGCTCGCCGCCGTGGATTCGGTCCTGCACCTGCTTGACCAGGTCATCCAGCGCGGCGACCACTGCCTCGGCCCCGCCAAGGACGACGGTGATCTCGCCGCGCACCTCGTCACCGCCCGCCCATTCCGCGAGCGTCGCCAGGGTTCCCCGGAGCACCTGCTCATGCGTCTTGGTCAACTCACGGCACACCGCCGCCGGCCGCTGCGGGCCCAGCACGGCCACCGCGTCCGCCAAGGTGTCGGCCAGCCGGCGGGGCGAGTCGAAGAACACCGCCGTCCGAGGCTCGTCCGCCAGGCATGCGAAGAACCGCCGCCGCTCCCCCGACTTGCGCGGGGCGAAGCCCTCGAAACAGAACCGGTCGCACGGCAGCCCGGACACCGCCAGCGCGGTGGTGACCGCCGACGGCCCCGGCAGGCAGCTCACCGGCAGCCCGGCTGCCACGCACGCACTGACCAGGCGGTACCCCGGGTCGGACACCGACGGCATGCCGGCGTCGGTGACCACCAGGACGGTCTGGCCGCCGCGTACCGCGTCCACCAGGGCCGGCGCCCGCCGGGCCTCCACCGCGTCATAGTGGCTCACCACCCGCCCGGTGATCCGCACCCCGAGCGCGGTGGCAAGGGTGCGCACCCGCCGGGTGTCCTCGGCGGCCACCACGTCCGCGCTGCCCAGCGCCTCGACCAGCCGCGCGGACGCATCCCCAGGGTCGCCGAGCGGGGTGGCGGCCAACAGCAACAACCCCGTTTGCTCGGGCTCCGCGACAGAGGACACGCGAGCAAGCCTACGATCGGTGGCCGTGATGGGTGTCGCGGGAACGACGTCGTTGACGGCAGTGACCGAGTTGACGGCAGTGACCGGGCGACCCGAGACCGAGCGACCGGCGCGAGCGGGACTGTTGCCGATCGGACGGCGCCCTCGGCCCGTCCGCCGGACGACACGAGGCTTCGTCAGCGAACGCCCGATGCCGCCCGACCGCCTGCGGGGCTGGCTGGTGGCGGTCGGGCTGGCGCTGATCGGCGGCCTGCTGCGGTTCTGGCGGCTGGGCGAGCCCACCGACAACGGCACCCCGATCTTCGACGAGAAGCACTACGTGCCGCAGGCCTGGCAGATGTTGCGCAACGGTGGCGTGGAGGACAACCCCGGCTACGAGCTGGTGGTGCACCCGCCGCTGGGCAAGCAGCTGATCGCGCTGGGCGAGTGGATGTTCGGCTACGACGGTTTCGGCTGGCGGTTCAGCGCGGCGGTGGTCGGCACGATCGTGGTGCTGCTGATGGTGCGGGTCGCCCGCCGAATGACCCGATCGACGCTGCTCGGCGGGGTCGCCGGGGTGCTGACGTTGGCCGACGGTGTCACCTTCGTGGCGTCCCGGATGGGGATGCTGGACGTCTTTCTTGCCCTGTTCGTGCTCGCGGCGTTCGGCTGCCTGCTGGTGGACCGGGACGACGTGCGGGCTCGGATGGCCGTCGTGGTCGCGCAGGACCGGGTGGGCGAGTCGACCTTCGGACCACGGTGGGGAGTGCGGTGGTGGCGCTTCGGTGCCGGTGTGCTGATCGGTCTGGCCTGCGCGGTGAAGTGGTCCGGGGTGTACTGGCTGGCCGCGTTCGGGGTGCTGGCGGTGGCCTGGGACGTGTGCCTGCGACGCGGCGCCGGGGTGCGCCGGCCGTGGGCTGGGGTGTGGGTGCGCGATGTGGCCCCGGCGCTGTGGGCGCTGGCCGTCGTCCCGGTGCTGGCGTACCTGGCCAGCTGGGCGCCGTGGTTCGCCAGCGAGATGGGCATCGACCGCCACCAGGTCGGTCGCTCGATCGGCACGGACGGCCCCTGGTCGTTCCTACCCGACAGCCTGCGCGCCCTGTGGTACTACAGCGGCCACGTCCTGGATTTTCACTCGGGCCTGCGGACCCCACTTGACCACCCGCACCCCTGGGAGTCGAAGCCCTGGTCGTGGCCGATGGGCCTACGCCCGATGCTCTACTACTACGACAGCGACACCACCGGGTGCGGCCAGCCGGGCTGCGCGGCAACCACCATGTTGATCGGCACTCCGGCGCTGTGGTGGGTCAGCCCGGTCGTGCTGGGCTGGTCGCTGTGGCGCACGTTCACCCGGTTCGACTGGCGGTACGCGGCGGTGCTGGTCGGCTACGGCGCCGGCTACCTGCCCTGGTTCACCAACCTGCAACGGCAGATGTACTACTTCTACGCTGTCCCACTGGCGCCGTTCCTGGTGCTCGGGCTGACCCTGGGACTGGGCGAGATTCTCGGTCGGGTGGGGTCGGGCGCCGAGCGCCGCGCCACCGGGCTGCTCGTGGTGTCGCTGTACCTGGGCGCCGCGGTGGCCAACTTTGCCTGGCTGTGGCCGGTCATGGTCGGGAGCAGCATCACCCAGGGACGCTGGGACGCCGAGATGTGGCTGCCTTCCTGGCGGTGACACGGATCGCTACGACCCGCTACGCTGCGCTGCATGCCTCGGAGAATCACCCAGCGCGAGCTGCGCAACGAGACGCCCGCGATCATGCGCGCGGTGGAGAACGGGGAGAGCTTCGTGCTCACCCGCAAACGGCACCCCGATCGCCGACATCGTCCCGCACGCTCGCGGTGAGGAGCCTCGCGGCCAAGGGTCGGCGACTGGTTTGCGAAGGTTCGCACGCTGTCGGAGATCGACGTTGACAAGGTCTTCGCCGATCTCGACCGAGTCGTCGATCCAGATCCGTTCCGGGGTCCCGGCGAGCCCGACCGCAGCGAATGACCTCCCGCTACCTGCTCGACACCTCGGCTGTGCTCATCCGGCCCGGCGCCACCCAGGTACCGGTCGGCGCGGAGCTGCTGATCAGCACGATCACTCTGGCCGAGTTCAACAGGGGCATCCACACCGGGTCCGATCCGATCGAACGAGCGGCGCGGGTGACCCGGCTCCAGGAAGTGGCAACTGACTTTGTCCCGGTCCCGTTCACGACCACGGACGCCCGAATGTACGGTCAGATCTGTGCGCTGGTGCTCGCCGCGGGTCGAAACCCGCAGGCAGGCCCGTCAGATGGACCTACTGATCGCCTCGGTCGCCGCAACCCGCGAGCTGCCGCTGCGCACCCGCAACGCGCGCGACTTCGCCGGGCTCTCCCCGCTGGTCGAGTTGGTGGACCTCAGTCCTTGAGCTCGATCCGGTGCCCGTACATCTCGCCGAGCGGGTCGTGGATCAGCTCCAACCGGGCCCCGTCCGGATCCCGGAAGTAGATCGAGCTGCCGCTCTCGATCTGGTAGGCCACGCCGGCGGCGTCCAGCCTGGCCCGGGCGGCGTCCCAGTTCGCCTTGCTGATCGAGATGGCCAGGTGGTGCAGCCCGCCGAGCACCTCAGCGTACGGGCCTGGATCCACCCCGGGCAGGTCGAAGAACGCGATGGTGTTGCCGTGGCCGAGGTCGAAGAAGAAGTGCGTCGAGCCCGGAAGGTCCCGGTTCTCGAACATCTCGACCAGCGGGAAACCCAACACGTCCTGGTAGAACGCGCAGGTCCGGCGCACATCGGAGCTGATCAGCGCGGTGTGGTGGACACCGCGCGCCGAGCTGGCCGGGCGGTCGGCGGCCGGCTTCAGGAACTCGTCACGGATCTGGCCCCGCTCGCCGCTCAACCGGTCGCGCTCGTCGGTGGTGACCGACATGTTCAAGCCTCCTTCGGCGGTTGCCCCTCCAAGTCTGCCCGGCCGCGCGCTCGCCCACCATCTTGCCCACCACGATCGGCGGCTCGATCAGCTCGGCCTCCGGCTCGACCCCGCCCACCGGCCGGTACCAGCGCTGACGACATGCGCCGATCATGCCGGGCGGAGGCCCCGACACTCAGGTGCTCACGAGCGGCAATCAGCTGCCCAACTTCGGGTCAGCTCTTGAAGGCGTCCTTCACGCTGGCGGCCGCGTCCTTGATGTGCTCGCCGGACTGCTTGGCGTTCGCCTTGCCTTGCTCGATCTTGCCCTCGTACTCCATCTGCTCGTTGCCGATGACCTTGCCAGTGCCTTCCTTGACCATTCCCTTGGCCTCGTCCAGCTTGTTCTTGGCCTTGTCGATCAAGCTCATCGCATGTCTCCTCGGACAGTGGCCAGCTCGGAACGCCGGCGCGGGTCCTGAACGGAGTACCCACACCACCGGGAAATACACCCTGCCGGGACTCACACCACAAGAGTTGGGGCCACAATGTTGGGGTGCACCTTCTCGACCCGGACGACCCCCACCACATCGTCGATGGCCAACGGGTGTGCGAGGCACGGGCACACCTGCCGGAGCCGGAGGCCGTGGCAGCCTGGGTGACCCGCTTCACCCTGCTCGCCGACCAGACTCGGCTGGCGTTGCTGCTGTGCATCCACCACGCGCAAGAGATATGCGTCTCCGACCTGGCCGCAGCGACCGGGGTGAAGGACAGCACGGTCTCCCAGGCGCTGCGGCTGCTGCGGGCGCACGGGGTGGTCACCACCCGCCGCGACGGCCGCACCATCCACTATCAGCTGGCCGACGACGCGATCCGCGCGCTGGTCAGCCAGGTGGACGACCCGATCAGCGCGACATCGGCGCCGCATTCGACGAACGGCCATCGGGGCTGAGCACCCGCCCGGCCAGCGACCCGAAGCACAGCCCGAGCGTCGCCCACAGCAGGGCGGCGGCGGCCACCGAGTACAGCCGGAACGAGTACAGCAGGTCGGCATCGAAGCCGGGGAAGACGATCGTGCCGGCCGCGTCACGCAGCGCCAGGGGCGTCTCAGTGGGCCACGAGCCGTACTGCTCGACGTTGAGCGTGAGCTGGCCGGTGGAGGGCAGCACCGCCATCAGCACGCCGACCGGCACGGCGAAGACCAGCAGCCCGAGCAACGTGGCGTTCCAGCCGCCGAGCCAACCCGACAGCCCACGCCCGAGCCGGACCGCGAGCAGCGCCGCGAGCAGCGAGCCGACCACCATCACCAGGTAGAGCCCGGTGCGTGGGCCGATGGTGTCCTCGTGGCCGATGGCCGGCGGGTTGGCCGGGTACTTCAGGAACGGTGCCAGGTACAACGTCAAGAACCCGCCGAGCGCCAGCAGCAGCGCCAGCGGACGCGGCCCGAGATCGCCCACCCGTCCCCAGGCCAGGCTGAACGCGACCGCGAACAACGCACCGAACGCCACCCCGAACGCGACCATCCCCAGCCCGATGCCGAAGTTGCCCTGCACCGCACGGCTGATCAGATCCGCACCGGGCGGCTCCACCGGCCGCCCGGCGGCGGCATTCAGCCGAAAACCGAGGTCGCGCCTTCGTCGACCCCCACCAGGTAGTAAAGCCCCAGACCGAGCAGCACCGCACCCAGCAGCCATGGCGCGACCAGGGACACCGGGATCGGACGTGCGTGCGACATCGCGGGCGAGGTCATGATGGGTCCTCTCGTGGAATCGGGACGACTTGACGCTACGTTTCCCACCGAGACGATGCAACACCTTCGCAGGTGTTCAGATGTCGCGCTGGCCTCACCTGCCGGGGTGCGGGAGGCTGCGCGGTGCGGCAGGCTGCGCCGGTGCGAGTCACACTGCTCTGCCACGCAGTGACCGAGGGGGTCCGCCGGGCCAGCTTCGGCGGCGACGACCCGCCGACCCCGGCCGGGCTGGGCGACGCCGGCTCCGTCGTCGTGCCGAGGGCCGACCGGGCACTGTGTGCGCCCTCAGAGGCTTGCCGGCAGACCGCCGCCCACCTTGTCTTGGACACAGCGGGGGTCTTGGACACAGCGGTCGACGATCGGCTGGCCGGCTGTGACTACGGCCGGTGGCGGGGGCGGCCCCTGGACGAGGTGCGCCTCGCCGAGCCAGACGCGCTGGCCGAGTGGCTCGCCGATCCGGCTGCTGTGCCGCACGGTGGCGAGAGCCTGGCCGCGCTTCAGGCGCGAATCGGACGGTGGCTGGATGCCCAGCACGGAACTGCCCGCGCCGTGGTGGCGGTGGCCGATGCGGCGGTGATCAGAGCGGCGGTGGTATACGCCATTGAGGCCAGCCCGCGTTCGCTCTGGCGTATCGACGTGCCACCGCTGAGCCGCGCCGTCCTGGTCGGCCAACCGGGGCGATGGTCGCTGCGCGAACTCGGTCGGTGAACTCTCCCCTCGCGACTTCGCCCGGTTCTCTTGATCTCGGCCGCATTCGTCGCGGTGACGCTGGCCGAGGGCCTGTTCTCGTTCGTCGACGAATACCTTTCCGCATGGGTCGCCGAAAGGTTCGTACCAGTATTGCGCACCCGGGTGTTCGCCCACCTGCATCGGTTGTCGCCATCATTCTTCGACCGCCATCAGGTCGGCGACCTGCTGGCCCGGCTCACCGGCGATGTCGGCGCGATCGAGTCGCTGATGCTGTCCGGAATCAACCAAGGCGCTGACCTGCTCGTTCCAGATCCTGTTCTTCGCCGGTGCGCTGCTTCGTGCTCGACTGGCGGCTGGCGCTGGCCGCTCTGGGCTACGGCCGCCAGGACCACGAGTCCGCCCGGTTCCGCCGCAGCCGCGCGCGGCTCCGCCGCCAGATGGTGGCTTGGCCGGTGCGCGTCGGCCGAGCCCGAGGAGCGCTTGCCTGTGAGGACGTCACCTTCCGCTACCCCGGCAACGGACGGCGGCGCTGGCCAAGGTGAGTTTCCGCGCCGAGCCCGGCCAGACCGTCGCCATCGTGGGAGCCAGCGGCGCGGGCAAGTCTCCGCTGGCCCGGGTGCTGCTGCGGCTGCACGACCCAGATGCGGGCGCGATCACCTTTGACGGCGGGGCCGTCGCTGGCGGGGGCACGTCATGCC
>JALYVZ010000468.1 GCA_030852965.1 Actinomycetota bacterium
CCACCCGAGTCCGGCGGTCCCCGAGCCCGCGGCCTCCCAGCCCGTTGCGGTGCCGGTCGACACCCACGCAGCCACCCTGCAGCCCGTCACGGCCGAGCCGGTACTGTCACCGCCCAGCGCCCCGACACACGTCCTACCTCGCCCGGCCGCACCTGTGCGCGCCGCTGCGCCGCACACCTCCATACCCGAACCGGCCGCCGCCCCACAACCGTCCGCTCCCCAGTCGACGGGCGCCCCGGCCGCTTCCCAACCGGGTGGACCTCGGATCTACCAGGTCCGCGCCGGGGACACCCTGTCCGGCATCGCTGCCGCGCAGGGTGTCCCCGGTGGCTGGAAGCCCCTATACCAGGCGAACCGGGGGACGGTCGCCGACGCGAACAAGATCCGGCCAGGCCAGCGGCTCACCCTCGGGTGACCGTCGGCATTCTCCCGTCGCGGCCGCGAGGAGCGGCTCGTGAGAGTGCGCTCACGGCTGCTTGCCGGGCGCTTGAGTTCAGGGAGTCGACGCAACACCGGTTGTTGTTGGTGGTTGGGACAGTAGCTCGGCGAGGGCCTGGCGAGCCCGAAGATCCCCAGGAGTGTCATCGCGGTCCACGCCGTGCGCGCCAAGACGCTCGACACGATCGTCCGTCGGTTCACCGCCGAGCACTCCCACACGGTTGTGCTCGACCTGGGATGCGGACTCGACCCAAGGAGGCAACGCTGCGCTCCGCCACCCGGCGTCGACTGGTACGACGTGGATCTGCCGCAGGTGACGCGGCTGCGGGAACGGTTCCTGCCCGGCGGAGCGCACCTGCTCGGGATTGACATCCGGTCGCCTGGCTGGCTCGACGACGTGCCACGCGACCGGCCCGCGGTGGTCGTCACCGACGGACTGATGGCCTTGCTGAGCGCCGCGTCGTTCATCGCTATGGCGCGGGCGGTGACGGCCCACTTCGCGGAAGGGGAGCTCGCCTTCAACGCCTACAGCCGGCTCGCCATGCGAAACAGCCGCCGGATGCGCGGCGGCCCACTGAGCATGCCGACCGAGGGCGAAGGCATCGACGATCCACACGAACCCGAGACCTGGGACGCCCGGCTGTCACTGATCGAGGAGCTGTCCATGGCACGCGCGCCGGAAGTAGCCCTCTTCCCGCCCTGCTGCGAGTGGTTGCCCGCGTGGGTACCTGCAGCACACGCATCGTTCGCGCCGGCGACCGCGTGATCCGCTACGAATTCCCCGGGTAAGCGAGCCGAAGATCCACCCGTCAGGCCGGGGTGCTGCCCAGCTCGACCACCAGGCTCATCCCGCGCCCACCCCGCCGAACGAACGCAGTACGTCCGGCGTGTCCACGTCGCGTGGGTCGGCCACGTCGGCGCACTCCACGAGTTGCAGTGCGGCGTGGCCGGCGAGGTAGCCACGGGCACCGGTGTCGCCCACCGCGCTGGCCGACACCGCTGACCAGTGCGCGCGCCCGAGCAGCACCGGGTGCCCTCGCACGCCGTCATACGCCGCCCTGGCCAGCACGTCCGGGCCCGTGCAGGCGATGGCGAGGCGGGAGAGCGCCGCGGCACCTACCCCGGGCAGGTCGACCAGATGCACCACCGCCGCCGGCACCGCATCGTCCAGCGCGGCCAGGCCGGCGCGCAACGAGGCGCCCATTCCCTCGGCCCAGTCCGACGCGGTCACCACCAACGCGTCATTCCCGACTACGGCCGCGACGGCCTCGGCGGCGGCACCCACCACCACCAGCAGCGGGGCGCACCCGCCATCGGCCAGTGCCCGCAGCGCCCTAAGCACCAACGGCACGCCGGCCAGCTCGACCAGCGCCTTCGGCCGGCCCATCCGGCGCCCGGCGCCGGCGGCGAGCAGCAGCCCGGCTGGCCGCACCGGAACCGTCAGCGGTTGATCTCCGTGACCGGGTGCTCGTAGGGCACCTCTTCCAGCGGGAACTCGACCTCGCCGAAGGGGGAGAACGACGCCTGTACCGGGGCGCACAGCTCGCTGAGCGGGTGCTCTTCCTTCGGCCAGGTTGGGTCGATGCGATCGGGCGCCGGCTTGGCCACCGTGTCCTCCAAGGTCTGCTCATCGCCGCACCCCAGGTCAGCGGAGCGGCCATACCGAAGCAAGACTACCGTGGAGGGGATGCACGGCACTTCCCTGCTCGACTGGCTGCGTGCGCGTGACGACGCGTCGTTGGCCACGCTGCTGCGCCTGCGGCCGGATCTCGGCGTTCCCCCACCGGCCGACCTCGCCGTGCTGGCCACCCGCGTCGGCATTCGGGCCTCGGTCAACCGGGCTTGCGAGGACCTGGACACCGTGACCCTCGCCGTGCTGGAGGCGCTGCTGGTGGCCGGCGCGAACACCGAGCCGGTCCCGGAGGCCACCCTGGAGACATTGCTCGGCCCGGAGCTGACCGCGTTCCGGCTGCCGGCCGCGCTGGCCGCGCTGCGCGACCGGGCGTTGGTCTGGGACGCCACCGATCTGGACGCCGGCCCGGCGCTGCGAGTGGTGCCGGCCGCCAACGAGGTGACCTCCCGCTACCCGGGTGGCCTCGGACGGTCGTCGGCCGCGCTCACCGACCGCGCGGTGCTGGAC
>JALYVZ010000469.1 GCA_030852965.1 Actinomycetota bacterium
GGCCGCGCCAGTACCCGGCCCAACGCGGCGGCCAGCCCCGCTGGGTCGGCGGCGAACTCGACGGCGTCGCTGAACGTCTCCCGCAGCACCGGCAGGTCGGACATCACCACCGGGACCCCGGCGGCCAGCGCCTCCATCGCGGCCAGCCCGAAGCCCTCCTTCACCGACGGGAACGCGAACGCGGCGGCGGCCGCCATCAGCGGCGGCATGTCAGCGTCCGGCACCGGGCCGAGCACCACCGGCCGCACGCCGAGCCGGGCAGCGCCGGCCTCCCATTCCGCCCGGTAGTCGCGGTAGTCGAACACCGTCTCCCCGCCGGCGACGACGAGCGCCAGCCCTGGTCGGGACCGGCGCAGCTCGGCAAAGGCGTCCAGCAGCGCCAGCGAGCCCTTGCGCGGCTCGATCCCGCCGACCGCGAGCACGTACCGGCCCAACCGCCGGCGCCACCCTTCCCGCGCGGCCGGGTCCGGCGTGGCGAACCGTGCGTAGTCCACCCCATTGGGGATCACCGTGGCCTCGATGCCCCACCCTTCCCGTAGTTCCCCGGCGACGGCCCTGGAGACGCACACGTGCGCGTACGGCTCCCGGATCGCGCGCTCATGGCAGCGTGCCAGCTCAGGGGTGCTGAACTGGTCGACGTGGTGCACGGTGCGAACGCAACGACCGGCGGCGTTCGCGCTGATGCAGTCCTGCGCGTGCACCACACCCCCGGGTGCGGCGGCCCGCAACGCGGCGCCGAGCACATCGATCGAGCGCAGCACCCGTTGCCCGACGGTCTCGCCGTCGATCTCCGGCAGCGGCACCACCCGCAGTGTCACCCGAGGATCGACCGGTCGGAAGAAACCGGTGTCACCGCCGCGCCCGAGGCTCCACACGGTCACCGCGACGCCCAGCTCGGCCAACGCCTCCGCCAACTCGAGGGTGTGCACCACGCCGCCCCTGGGCTTAGTCGAATATGTCAGCAGCGAGACCTCAACGGTAGACATCCGGGCGCCTCTCCCGGAGGTGGTGCAGCACCCGGCGCGCGGCGGCGATCTGCGCCTCGACGTCGACGTCGGCGGCCGCGATCCCGGCCTTGGCCCAGGTCCGGGCCAGCACGTCTCCACCAGGCCCGACGATCTTCGCCTGGCCGAGGAAGCGCATGCCGCCGAAGGTGCCCGTCTGGTTGGACGACACGAGCACCACCTGGTTCTCCGCCGCCCGCACCCGGTCGTAGAGGTCGAACAGCCGCGACTGACGATCCTGGGCCAGCCGCGGTGCCCGGTTGGTGACGCTGGTCGGCCAGGCCGACAGGCAGGCGAGGATCCGCGCACCGTCCACCGCGAGAGCCCGCGAGGACTCCGGGAAGGTCTTGTCGTAGTCGATGAGCATCCCGATCCGGCCGACCGGGGTGTCGAACGCGGCGAACTCCGCACCGGCCGCATAGGCCGACAACTCCCCCGGCGGCTGATGCACCTTGCGATGGCGGCCGAGCACCCCGTCGCCGTGCACGCACACCGCGGTGTTGTAGCAGCGGTCGCCGTCGCGCTCCCGGTACCCGACGCAGACCGCCATGTCGCCGGCCAGTTGCGCCACCCGTTTCAGCGCCGGGTCATCGGGGTCGAGCCCGGGTGGCAGCTCGTCCGGATCCTGCTCCGGCCCCAACCCGGTGAGGTAGCCACCGAGCGCGGCGTCCGGCAGCACGAGCAGCGCGACGCCGTCCTGGTGGGCGCGTGCGATCAGGGACGCGATCCGGTCCAGGGCGTGGTCGATGTCGCGACCGAACGCGGCCGCCGCCGCCGCCAGCCTGGGCACCTCAGCGGACGGGGGCCAGCGGGCTGCACGCGGCCGGGCTGTATGCGGCCGGGCGGCGGTCGCGCAGGTGGCCCATGCTCCGCCTGGCCTCGGCCAGGCCGGCGGCCACATCGATCGTGGCCACCGCCAGACCCTCGGCGACCCCGGTCGTGGCCACCACCTCCCCGCCCGGATCCACCACCTTCGCGCTGGCCACGAACCGCAGCGAACCGAACTCGCCGGACTGGTTGGCCGACACCAGGAAGACCTGGTTCTCCAGCGCGCGGGCCCGGTCGAACAGGTCGAACCGCCGGGTCCAACGGTCATCGGCAAGGTTCGGCGTCGGGTTGGTCCGGGCCGCCGGCCACGCCGAGAGACAGGCGATGATCTCCGCGCCGTCCAGCGCCAGGGTGCGGGCGGCCTCGGGGAACGCCTTGTCGTAGCAGATCAGCATGCCCAGCCGGCCGACCGGGGAGTCGAACGCGGTGAACGACGAGCCGGCGGCGTAGGTGGAGTCCTCGGACAGCGGCTGGTGCACCTTGCGGTGCACGGCGAGCACCTCGCCGCCGGTGACCGCGACGGCCGAGTTGAACTGGCGCGCACCGTCGTCCTCACAGAACCCGACCGCGACGACCAGGTCGCCGGCCAGCCGGGCGAGACGGCTGATCTCCGGCCCGTCCGCCCGCAGCGCGGGCGGTGGTGGCGCACTGCCGCCCAGGTCGGAGAGGTAGCCGCCGAGTGCCGCCTCGGGCAGCACGAGCAACCGAACGTCCCGCGCGCGAGCATCGGCGACCAGCGCCGCGA
>JALYVZ010000470.1 GCA_030852965.1 Actinomycetota bacterium
CGTCCGGGCGCCGGCGCCCGGTGCCGCGCCGGTGATCGCGCGCATGGTGCTGCCCGGGCCGGCGTTCTCCATGAACGTGGCCAGCTGCACCGACGGTGAGGTGGCGGACCGGCTGGTCAACCGCACCGCGCCGGTCACGCCGACCATTCCCTCGCCCCCGAAGCCGCCGCCGGCGACCCGGACAGAGGTGAACGAGAGCAACCGCAGCGACACCGGCAACGCGGCCACCCCGAGCGCGAGGACCACGACGCCGGTCAGCACCACCGCGACCCCGGAACCAGCACCGGAGGAGACCTGCGCGAGGTACTGTTGGCCGACGGCGTTGATCAGCGCGGCGGCCGGCTTGTAGACCACCAGCGCCAGCCCCCACGGTAGCAACCGGGACAGCCAGCTCCGGGTGCTCGCGGCGATCGAGCCGGCCGCAGCCAGCGGCAGGGTGGCGGCCACCGCGAGCAGGGCGACCTGCCGCAGCGCCATCGCCATCCACTGCGCGGCAGCCAGCAGCAACACCACCACCGACAGCAACAGCAGCAGGAACGGCTCGGCGAGCCCGTCGCGGCGGGCGGTGAGCGCGTCGCGCATGGTGGCCCCGAAGCTGCCGCCCGCGTCACCGACGAGCGTGGTGGCCAGCGCGTCACCGGCCCACAGTGCGCCCTGCAACACGGTGACCCCGAGGGCGGCGACCACCGCGAACCGCAGCAGGCCGCCGGCCACCGCCAGCACCGGCTCGCCCTTGCGACTGATGATGATCCGGATCGACTGGACCAGCGCCGACGCGGTCAGCACCAGCAGCAGCAGCGGGCGCAAGGCGGACTGCGCGCCGAGTACGGCGGGCGTCAGCAGCGAGGTGCTGGGCACCGTCCACCAGCTGGCCGCATCGCCGACCAGGGCGGCGGCGGCCCGCGCGGCGGACTCCACGATCGCGGTGAACGACGGGCCGGGCTCACCTGAGGCAAGCACCTGACCGATCATGGGGTGACCAGGCCTGCGAACGCTTCGACCAGGATGCCCACGGTGCCGGCGGTCAGCACGGCCCACTTGAGCCAGCTGATGAGTTGGTCGGCGAGTGCGTCGATCCCGGGCGGAGCCGGCGGCGGCGGGTTCGGGTCGCAGCCACCGGTGAGCAGTGTGAGCAGGTGAGCGTTCATCGGGCTCCTCCTAGGCGGCGATCTCCGCAAGTGGGACATCCAGGGAACTGCGACCGGGAGGACCACCACTTCGGGTGCCTCCCTGGCGGTCCTCGGTGCTGGCGGGTCCGGTGGCTTCGATCGGGCCGGTGGCGTGAATCGGCCCAGTGGCGTGGATCGGTCCGGTGGTTCGGATCGGTCCGGTGGTCCGGATCGGGCCGGTGCCGGCTCTCCCGCTCATCATCGGAGTCTGGATGGCGCCGGTCGGCTGGTTCAGCAGCCCGGAACGCAGTACCAGCCGGGCCAGCGAGGCGAGCGCTTCGGCGTAACCGCGCAGCGGCTTGGGCAGCTGCTCGGTGTTGTGCTGGGACAGCCGGACGGCCTCGGCCAGTGGGTCGGTCAGCTCGCCCCAGTGGTTCACGTGGGGCAGTACCACCAGTCCCGACACGTGCGGCTCGATCATCCGCAGGCGGGCCTTGCAGGTGCCGCGCACCGGTCCGGGCTGGTCGGCGGTGACCCCGAGCACCGGGCGCGGCCAACCGTTGGCTGCCAGCCAGGTGAGCATCGCGGCGGCCTGCTGCAGGGACTGACCGGTGGCGCGGCAGACGAGCACGTCCACGCCGCGCTCGGACTCGCGGCCCCGGTCGTAGCCGCGCAGCGCGGTAGCGATCGTGGTCGTGCCCACCCCGCCGGCGACTCCGGCCAGTCGAGGGGCGCGTGGCTGGTTCATGACTCCTCCTGGCCCGCGTCGTCCGCGGTGCTCGGGTCGTTGTTGAGGCCCTCGGCCTGCTTGGCCTGCCCGCCGGTCGCGGGGTCGTCCTGCCCGAGCTGCTCGTCCCAGGTGTCCACCACGAGGCGGCCCTGGTCTCTGGTCACCGGGACGGTCAGCCGCACCCAGTACGAGTCCAGGCTCTTCCAGCCGCGCGCGGTGGGCGCCGGGGCGGCTGCCGGAACACCGGCCACCTCCAGCTTGCCGACAGGTCCGCGGCCCCCGGTCTGGGCGACCTGGCGGTACGGGGTGACTCGCACCCGCACATCCACCATGACCCGGCCCTCTCCGTCCGGCTGCACGGCGCCGGGCAGCGCGAACTCGGAGCGCTGGCGGCCCACACCCGACCAGCCCAGCAGCGTTGCGTCGCCGGTCACGTCGGAGGGCAGGTACTGGGCCAGCACCTGGCCACGCCGACCAGGGTTGTCCTGGTCCCAGGACAGGTAGTCGGCAGCGAACGCACCGGCCAGCGAGGCCGCCTCGGCCGCGTCGGGCGCAACGCCCGGGTCCAGCCAGGTCGTCCCGCGGTTCGGTGGGCCGGCTGCGTGGTTCACCTCGGTGCCGGTTGCTCGGGCAGTGCCAGTCATGCAATGGGTTCCGGTCGTGCCGTTGGCGCCGTGGGTTTCGGCCGCGCAGCTGGGTGCGGCCGGGTCGTTGGGTGCGGCCGGGTCGTTG
>JALYVZ010000471.1 GCA_030852965.1 Actinomycetota bacterium
ACCTTGCGCCAGGTCTGCATGGTGACCAGCGCGACCTCCAGCACGCAGGCCGCGAGGAAGATCCCGACGACCAGCCGGCGGGTCGTCTCGGTGGCGACCAGGAACGAGCTCAGTGCGACGAACGCGATGGCGGTCAGCCCGAACGCCACGCCGAAGGTGACGGCCTTGCGCCAGGACACCGGTCCCTCCCAGGGCCCGCCGTCGAGGGCGTAGACCCCCAGGTGGGCGACCCCGGAGATGATCAGGACCGCGCCGATGACGTAGCGCCGGTGATGAACGAGGCGTCGTCGGAGCACAGCCAGACGACGACGACGGCGACCTCGTCGACCTCGTCGACCTCGTCGACCTCGCCGACGCGGCGCATCGCCATGACCCGTGCGGCCATGCCCGGCCGTGCCCGCCGGCCCGTTCGAGGTGGCGGGTGTGGATCGGGCCGGGGTGCCGACATCGGTCATCTGAGTTCTCCTCGAGGTGGGTCTCACAGATACCTACAAGTTGTAACGATTACGTACTGTCAATCGTGAGTCAAGTGATATTGTCGCGGAATGTCATCGCTACACAGGGGGAACAGCCGACCGGCGCCGGGTAGCGCGTTTCTGCTCGCACAGCTGGGAGCGCACGCGGCACGCAGGTTCGGCGAACGAGCGGCTGAGCTGGACCTGACCCCACCGCAGGTCGGCCTGCTGCGGGCCGTCGCGGCCGGCCCGGGGCGCAGCCAGCAGGAACTGGCTCACCACCTGGGCACCGCAGCGACCCGGCTGGTCGGCCTGGTCGACGGGCTGGAACAGCGAGGACTGCTCCAGCGCCGCCGCAACCCGGCGGATCGGCGCCTGTACGAACTCCAGCTCACCCCCGCCGGCCACGCCCTGCTCGGCAAGATCGGGCAGGTGGCGCGCGCACACGACGAGGGGATGCTCGCCCCGCTCAACGACGCCCAACGTGCGCAACTGCACACGCTGCTGACCCTGCTCGCCGAGAACCACCACCTCACCCCGGGTGTGCACCCCGGCTATCAACCGCGAGGGTGACCATCTCCAGCACGACCAACCCGAACTCGCTGCCTTCGCACGGATGAACGACGCCTCCCATAGGGTGCATCTCCCGGTCCACGCTTCACGGCTAAATCAGATCGCGGTGAGGGGTGAAGAACCAGATCAACTCTGCGCGCGGGATCGGAGGAAGGAGTGCAGCCGCTCGAGCTCCAGCCCCGCACGAACTTCCGATACCGCGCAGTATCAGATGCAGACTCCCAGCGTGGCTTCCGATACTTCGTCTCTGACGGATGCGCAGGACCGCGAATTGGCTTCCGATACCGCACGGCCTCGACGCGGGGCAGCACCGACCGACGTGCCCGACGGTGCCCCGCACGTCCTGCGCCACACCGCCGGCACCACCATGACCCGCTCAGGCACCGACATCGTCGTCGTCGCCGAGATCCTCGGGCACTCCATGGAAACCGCCCGGCGCTACGCCCTGCCCAGCCCCGAGGACCGCCACACCGCGATCAACAGACTCACCACCGACCAGTAACCGTCGGTCAGCGCCTCGGCCTGGCCCGCCTGGCTCACATCCGGTGGTTCCTCGGCCACTACTCCCGAGGCCCCGGGAAGCGCAAGTTCCGGGCTGATTTCGCTGGTCGCCGCCTGCCGAGCGTCCACCCTCCGGGCGTTGTGCAGAGCAAAGCGCCCCTCAGCCGGAGGGCGGCTCTCCGTCCACCACCAGATCAAGGCTGTCGCCATCGACCGTCGCGCGCACCGTCTGACCCGAGCTCAGCTCACCCGCCAGCAGCATCCGGGACAGCCGCCGCTCCAGCTCGCGCCCGATTGCCCGGCGCAGCGGGCGGGCACCGAACTCCGGCTGGTACCCGCGAACGGCCAGCCAGTCCACCGCCGCCGGGTCCAGCACCAAACCGATGCCCTGGGCTGCCAGCCGCTGTGTGGTCTGCGCCAGCATCAGCAAGGTCACCGCGCGCAGCTCCGTAGGCCCCAGGCCGGCGAAGAGCACCACCTCGTCCAACCGGTTGAGGAACTCCGGGCGGAAGTGTCCCCGCACGCTGGCCAGCAACGGCTCGCGCACCTCGTCCACCGAGCGACCGGACGCGGCGGCCGCCAGCAACTCCGAGGCCCCGAGGTTGCTGGTCATGATGATCACGGTGTTGGTGAAGTTGACCGTGCGCCCCCGCGCGTCGGTGAGCCGTCCGGCGTCCAGCACGCCGAGCAGCACGTTCAGCACCTCCGGATGCGCCTTCTCGATCTCGTCGAGCAGCAGCACGGAGTACGGGGTGCGCCGGACCGCGTCGGTGAGCTGACCGGGTTCGTCGTGCCCAACGTATCCCGGCGGCGCGCCGATGAGGCGTGCCACACTGTGTCTCTCGCTGTATTCACTCATGTCCAAGCGGACCAGCCGATCCTGGGCACCGAACAGCGCTTCGGCCAGCGCCTGGGCCAGCTCGGTCTTGCCGACTCCGGTGGGCCCGACGAACAGGAACGAGCCGACCGGGCGCCCCGGGTGGTTCAGCCCGGCGCGGCCGGCGCGCACCGCGTCGGCCACCGCCGCCACCGCGTCGTCC
>JALYVZ010000472.1 GCA_030852965.1 Actinomycetota bacterium
GGCCGGGTGCGTCGGAGGTCGACCCGGCCCGCGGCGATCAAGACGGCGCGATCGGAAGGTCTGCGGAGCAGCCATCCGGTCCGCCGCGGTCTTGGCGCGCCCACCGAAGGTCGCGCGAAGTCAGTTGTGCCGTGCCTGGCTGTGCTGTTTCCCGCACTATGGCCAGCGGTGCACCCCGGTACCAACCGCGCCCGATCCTGCCGTCGCGGCGGCCAGCACCGGACGTTGGCCGAGCACGTCCAGCAGCACGACCTGCACGTCGTAGGTATCGGGCAGGGTTCGGCCAGCGGCCGAGGGCGGGACGCGCCAGTGCACACCGCCCTCCGGGAACCCGGTCGGCGGGGCGACCACCCATGACCCCCGCCCGTGCAGGGTCACATCGGCTCGCGATGCCAGTTCCGGACGCAGCGCCTCGCCCGGACTCACCGCGAACCACCAACGGCCGGCCGCGCTGGCTCCGACGGGAACGGCCACCCCGTAGACCCGCAGCTGCTCGCAGAGTCGACGTCCCACCAGAGCGGACACCTCGATCACGTCCACCACGGACCCGGTAGCCACGAGCACCGAGTAGGGCAGCTCGGACCACCAACCCGTGACGGTTTGCCGGTCACAGCTCGCGCCGGCGGTGCCGAGTGTGAGGGCCGATACCGGACCGGGCTGGGGCGCGTCCGGGATACCAGTCCACCGGTCGCTCTGCCAGAAGGTGCCCGGCAACACCGGCCAACCCCGGTCGGCGAGGTCGATCGCCCCGGCCATCAGCTCAGCGCGGTTGCCTGCCTGGTAGCTGTCCCACCACGACATACCGGTGCCGACCTCCCTTGTCACCTCGTTGTCGCATCGCGCTCCGGGTAAGGCGCGCGGGTCCCAGTAAGTCCCCCGGCACGCGGACTCGCCAGGAAGAGTCGCCGATCGGTGCAATGCCCACGACGAGCGCCGTGTCGGTACCGGCCCTATGGGTGAACCCGAGGGCCACTTGGTCCGCGTGCACGGGTTCGCATGCCGGACATCCCGCTCGCCGAGATGCCCCGACCGCTCGCAGACTCACCACCCCAACGGCCCCCAAAGCTGAGACCTGAACCTCACCGGTCATCGCGCCGCCGGACCGGCTCGGGCGCGCCCACGGGCGTCACTCGCGCCGGGCAGCGTGAGCGCCGGAGTCACGTTGACCTCCACGAGCGCCTCCCAACCAGTCAATCGGCAGCTGACCAGCCGCGCGGCCATGCCGTCAGCGATCCGGGCCGCGTACGCACACGCCACCGAGTCACCATCAATGGCGTGGGTGGCGGCGGCCAGCGCCCCGAGATCCGCCGCCGCCTCGGCACGATGTCGACCGCTCGTCGCGGCCGCCAGGTGCATTCCGAAGACCATCAGCACCACCAGCACCATGACGGCCCCGGCCGCCCAAATCGTGGCGAACCCGGCATCCCCCTGCGCTGACCCGCGTCCCCCGGCTTTCCCGTCTCCCCCGCACCGTGGACTCACGGCGGCTTCCTCAGCTCGGACGTCAGCAACGCCGCCGGCTCCAGAACCGCGACCGCGCCGGCGGCCAGCGACAGCCCGGGAACTCCGGGGACCACGGCGACCGACACCTCGACCTCGACCTGATCACCGGCCACCCGCACCTGCACCCGCGCCCCTCTGGGCGCGACGACCGCCGCAACCTCCCGAGCCCGATCAGACTCACCCCGCGCGACCAACCGGGCCGCCTCCCGCGCGGCATCAAGGCAACGCAGGTGCGCGCTCGCCGCGGCCACCGAGGCGACCACCAGCGCCATCACCGCCACCAGCGAGCAGAGCGCCAACGCCGCCTCCACGGTGACCGCGCCACGGTCGTCCCCGAGCAACCGCGCCAGCTGGCACTCCCGCCTGCCTCCGAGGTCACGGGACACCCGGGACACTAGAAAGTGACCGAGAGGGCGCGCTGCACGATCGCGGTCAGCGCGGTCACGACGGAGTCACCGGTGACCACCGCGTACAGCACGGCCGCGAATGCCGCCGCCGCAATCGTGCCGATCGCGTACTCGGCTGTGCTCATCCCGTCGTCGCCGTCCAGGGCCGCTGTGATCCAAGCTGCCAGGCGATGCGCGGTTGTGTTCATGTCTCGCTCCTGTTCGTTGCTGCCGGCACGCCGAGCGCGTGCGCTGTCCCGCGAGCCGCGGGAGAGATTCGGGCGTCTCACCAGTTCTGCGCCAGACCACTGGCCAGTCCGATGACCACCGGGACGACGCCGAGCACCAGGAACGCCGGCAGGAAGCACAGGCCCAGTGGACCGGTGATCAGGACGGCGGCCCGCTGTCCGCGCGCGGCGGCGGCATCGCGGGCATCAGCGCGGACCTCGGTGGCCGCTCGCGCAGCCACCTCGGCCAGGCCGGATCCGCTGTGCGCTGAGCGCCTGGCCGCCCGGGCAACCTTGTGCAGCGGTGACGACTCCGGGACCTCCCACGCTGACTGCGCGCCCGCACCGAGTGCCAGTCTTTCGGCCACCGTACGCAGCTCGGCGCCCACCCCGGCCGGGAGGTGGCCGGCCACCGCGCGGACCGCCAGCGGCACGGGTAGCCCAGCGCGAAGG
>JALYVZ010000155.1 GCA_030852965.1 Actinomycetota bacterium
TGCGGGAGCCGCGGCGGCTGCCGCGCGGGCTGACCCGGGAGGAGTCCGCGGCGTTGTTGGGCAGCTTCCGGACCTGGCGGGACCGCGCGATCGCCGGGCTGATGCTGCTGTCGGGGTTGCGCTCGGCCGAGGTCCTGGGCCTGCTGGCCACCGATGTGGACATCGCGCGGCGCTGGGTGCGGGTCATCGGCAAAGGCGACAAGGAACGCCGGGTCCCGGTCGACGTCGATGTCGCCGGAGCCATCCAGACCTACCTACTGGCCGAACGCCCGGAGACCGTCAGCACGGCGCTGTTCGTGGTGGCGAAGGGCCCTAACCGAGGGCGGCCGTTGAGCGCGGCCGGTTTGCGCACGGTGTTCCGCTACCACCGCGAGCGGGCCGCGGTCCCGGCCGGGCATCCACACGCGCTGCGGCACTCGTTCGGCACCGCGCTGGCCGAGGCCGGGGTGGACCTGTCGGTGATCCAAGCGCTGATGGGCCACGACCACGTCGACTCCTCAGCTGCCTACATCCACCTCGCCCCGTCCCTGCTACGTGAGGAGTTCGATGCCGCCCGCGCCCGCCTGCGCACCCGTCCGTGATGAGATCGACCTGCTGGCCGAGTTCCGGGCGCACATGGCCCGGCTCGGGTTGCACGGACCCAACCAGGACAAGTCGGCTCGGGCCTTCCTGCGCCGCTGGCCCGATCCGCAGTCCTGGGCCGATGAGCCGCTGGCGACCCGGCTGGCGCTGCCGGAGGTGTCGCGGTCGTTCCTGATGTTCGTGCTGCTCGGCGGGCATCTGCGCCCAGGCTATGACTACCTGGTGCGTCGCAAGCTGCCCAGCTTCTGGCGCGAGCTGCCACACGGCCCGATGGCCACCGACGTGGCCGGTTTCCTGACCGCGGCGGCCGCGTTGGGGTTCACCGAGCGGACCCGGGTCGCGGTCGGCTCGCAGGTCGTGGGCCGGCTGCTGATCCAGACCGGGCGCGGGCTGGGTCAGCTCACGGAAGCTGATCTCGACGAGCTGCTGGCCGCCTGCCGGCAGCGCCAGGACAGCGACGGGATCGGACTGAAGCACTACCAGCGGGCGGTGCACACCACCCGGCAGGTGCTGTTTCACCTCGGCGTGCTCGACGCCCCGCCGGTGAACGCGACGACCTTGCTGCGGCAGAGCTTCACCGAACGGATGCGCGAGGCTACACCGGTGTTGCGCCCGACGTTCGTGGCCTACCTCGACCGGTTGACCGCCACCCACACCCGTTCTACGGTCACCGGGGCCGCGAGCCGACTCAACACCTTCGCCGCGCATCTCGCCCTCACCGACCCCGATCTGCCTGGTCTGGCCGAGCTGGACCGGCGCCGGCATATCGAGACCTACCTGACCGCGACCGCCGCCGCGGTCAACTCCCGCACCGGGGCGCCGCTGTCGGCCTCCGAGCGGCGCGCCCGGGTGCTCACGGTGCACTGCCTGCTCAACGACATCGCCGAGTGGGGCTGGGCTGAGGCCCCGACCCGGCGGCTGGTGTTCCGCGGCGACATCCCGAAGCTGCCCCGCCCGCTGCCGCGCTACCTCACCCCCGACCTGGACCGGCGGCTCATCACCGCGCTGCAGAGCTGCCACGACCGGCTGGGCGCCGACGCGCTGCTGCTGGCCCGCGCCACCGGTCTGCGCATCGGTGAGCTGGTTGATCTCGAGCTCGACTGCGTGCACGAGATCCCCGGCCAAGGCGCCTGGCTGAAGGTGCCACTGGGCAAGCTCGCGACCGAGCGGATGGTGCCACTGGACGAGGAGACCGTCGCCCTGATCGACCGGATCTGCGCGCGCCGCTCCCCGGGCCACCCGCTGCGCCATCCGCGCACCGGGCGGCCCACGGAGTTCCTGCTCACCCACCACGGACGCCGGGTCACCGTCTATCAGCTGCGCGACGTGCTCACCCGGGTCGCCCGCGACGCCGGGCTACCCCACACCACCCCACACCAACTGCGCCACACCTACGCCACCGCCCTGGTCAACGCCGGTGTCTCGCTGCAGAGCCTGATGGCGCTGCTCGGGCACGTCTCAGCCGCCATGAGCCTGCGCTACGGGCGGCTGTTCGACTCCACGGTCAAAGCCGAATACGAGCGGGCGCTGACCGCGGCGAAAGCCCACCTCGGGTCGCTGCCCGCCGAGCCGCCCGCCGGACGGACCCTGCTGCCGATCATCGCCGGGGACTGGAAGGAGGCGCCCGCCCTCAAGGCCCGCCTGGCCGGTGGGTTCTGCGTCCGCGCCCAGGTCCAGGGACCCTGCGCCTACGCCAACATCTGCGAACACTGCCCGAACTTCCGCACCGACGCCGGCTACCTGCCCGTCCTCGCCGCGCAACGCGCCGACGCCGAAACCCTGGCCCGCGACGCCGAAGCCCGCGGCTGGGGCAGCGAGGCCGACCGTCACCGCCGGCTCATCGAACGCCTCGACGCCCACATCCGCGAGGCCCAAACCGGATGAGCCCGACCGGATGAGCACCCCCCACGACGAACGGCGCCAACGCGTCGAGGACGCCTGCGCCGCCCTGCTCGCCGCCGAAGAGCCGGTGGCCTTCGACGAGGTCGCCACCCGGGCCGGCATCGGCCGCGCCACCCTCTACCGCAACCCCGACCTCCGAGCCGTCGTCGAAGAACACCGCGCCCGCGGACGAGAAGCCCACACCCTCACCGGCCTGGCCACCGAGATCGCCCACCTACGCATCGCCCTCGACGTCATCGCCACCACCGTCCGCCGACACGAAGAACAACTCCGCCGACAACGTCGACCCGACGAGCGCAGCGGCAGCTGACCTCCGCCGTCGTCCAGCGCCACCGAAGCGACCCAGATTAGCCGGATAACCGCACCAGAAGGGCAAGGTCGAGCGGGCGAATTTGACAGTGGATCAAGAATTTCTGTGTGGGTTGCCGTTCTACACAGAGGGACCGCGCGGGGCGGATGGACACCTGTTCGGGCCGGATACCCCGCCGATGTCGCTGGAGTTGTTCGCCGACCGGTTCGCCGAGTGGGTGATCCAGTACAACACCGCCCGGCCCCATTCGGGGCTGGACGGGCAGACCCCGTTGCAGCGCTGGATCGACGACCCGACCCCGGTGCGGGAGGTGCCGATTGAGCAGCTGAGATGGCTGTTGCTGGCCGACGTCGAGCGCACGATCAACCGCGACGGCATCCACTTCGGCGGCCACATCTTCATCGCCGGCGAACTGAACGGGTTGGTCGGTGAGCGGGTACAGATCCGCTACACCCCGCATGATCTGCGCCAGATCGAGGTTTTTCGCGCCGATCAGTGGTTGTGCACCGCCCGACCACAGGGGCTGCTGTCGCGGGAGGAACGAGACGCCGTGTTGGCCCGCCGCCGTGCTGATGCCGCCGAGTTGGGGCGTCGGCAACGCCGGGCCAGCCGGCGTGCCCGCGCCAAGCTCGCCCCGATCACCACGCCGATCACCGATCCCGGGCAGCTGGAGGACATCACCGTGGTCAGCGCGCGCGCCGACCGCGCGCACCACCGAGGTGAGCAGCGAGAACGTGGGGAACGGGACCTGGAGCAACGCGACCGGGACTTGCAGCGCCTGGCCCAAACCAATCTGCTCAACCTGCACCGCGACTTCGATTACTGGAACCCACCCGAGCAGGCCAGCGCGGTCGAGCTGGATGTCGATACGCCGAGTGGGGCTGTGGATCCGGGCGGGCACGGATGACGAGACACTTTCTCGACATCGAGGGCGCGTCGGTGGTGCCGACCGAAGAGCTGGGGTTGGTGGAGCAGGCCGTCACGGATCTGGTCGACACCGGGGCGATGGGCGCGGTTCATGGTCCCGCCGGCCTGGGAAAGACGTTCGCGGTGGAACGCGCGTTGGCCCGGCAGGGCGCGAGGGTGGATCCGTGCTGGGTGTCGTTTCCCAGCCGCCCGACGATGCGGCTGGTCGCGGCCACGCTCTTGCAGGAGTTGACCGGGGTTCCGCCGGAACGCAAGGACCGGTTCGTGCTCACCGCGACGCTGCTGGAAGAACTCGCCGCCCGCCCCGGCCGAGGTGCTGGCCAGCGCGTCTTGATCGTGGACGAGGCCCAACAGCTCAACCGCGAGTGCATCGAGTACCTGCGCTACCTGCACGACCACCGATTGACCCGGTTCGCGTTGCTGCTGGTCGGCGGGGACGGCGCGTGGCAAGTCCTGGCCCGCGAGCCGATGCTGCGCTCACGGATCTACCGGCGGGTGGTGTTCCGCGCGCTCAGCGGTGAGCAGGTCTGCACACTGATCCCCCGGTTTCACCGGGTCTACGCTGGGATCGAGCCGGAGCTGCTGCTGTTTATCGACGATCACTTTGCGCACGGCAACCTGCGCGACTGGGCCGCGTTCACCTCCACCGCCGCACAGCTGTGCCGAGCCGGCGGACACCGGCGGGTCGACGAGTCGATCGCCCGCAACGCATTCGCCCTCCACGGCGGCACCCGCTCCACCCGGGACGCCGGCCGTCGATGACCCACGCACTGCGCCGCCCCGCGGGTTACCGACAGAACAGCTTCGATCCGCCGGTGAGCGTGCTCGAGCACGCGGCGGTGCGGGTGTTGTGGGATGCGGGCGACACCGACGAATGTGTCACCGCGCTCAACGCCCGCCACGACCTGGGCACCGGGGTGGTGGTCTGCCACCCCAGCCCAGCCACGACCAGCACGGCAGTGCTGGGCGAGGACATCCTGGTCGCGCTGGGCAAACGCCCCGGCGGGCCCGCCGCTGAGGGGTTGAACGGGCGGCGCTGGGAGCTGGCCCGGTGGTGGCTGGCCGGTGAACGTGTCCAGCACCTGGTCATGCTGCGCGCGCACCTGTTGCCTGCGCCGCTGTGGCACTCCCTCGCCGAGCTGACCGCCGCGACCGCCACGACACTGTGGTTGGTGGTCCACCAGCCCGGACTCCACGCAGAGCACCGTGCCGCGCTGGAACCCCACGGCTACCCCGGCGCCTTTTCGGTTCGGCCGTGGTGGGCCACGCTGAACGGGTTACCCGAGCCGGCACCGGTCCGAAGCGGCTTCCCGACGGTGCCCGACGTCGAGTTCCCGCTGTTCCGCGCTACCGCCCGCCGGGTGCTTGACCCCGATGACTTCGCCCGGGTCGACCAGACATATCGGGCCACCTTCCTGGCCGCCCGCGAGGAAGCACAGCGGTGGAACCGGTCGGGCGGCAAGCCGATCACGGTCGGCCCCGGCGAAGCCGCTGCATTACTGCAGCGCCACACCATCAGCGCCGCTAGCCAGGACGAGTTCCGGACCAGGGTGCGAGCGTTGCAAGCGGGGTTGTTCACCGCGGGTTTGCTGCTGCAGCTGCATCTGTGGAGCCGGAAACACCCCTACGCGCTGGGCCTGGGGTTGAGGCTGGAGAACAGCACCGTCACCCGGCTCCGTGGGCTGTGCTCACCGCCGGTGGCAGCGGCGCTCACTCTGCACCGAACACTCGGACTTGAGGTGCGGACGCTGCATTCACTGCGCCTGCGCGACGTGCTCGACGCAGGTGCGGACGTCATGGTCACAGCCGCTCACCACCATTACCGAGTTCCGGGCCGCGCGGCTGGCGCGGTGCGGGCCACGGTGATGCAGCGCCACGCCCAGCTCGCCACCAGCGACAGCGAAGCGACGTGGTTGTTCACCGGACAGTCCGGGGGCCCGACGACTAAAGCCTGTCTGCAGCGGCGCATTGATCGCGCGGCCGCCTACTCCGGGGTCATCCAGGCGACACCGAAGCTGCGCGATCTTCGGATCGTCGACCTCCACGAAGCGCCGTGACGCCATACACCACCCGGCGGCCGCCCAGCCCGCGCCGGCGGCTGGCCATCAACTGGGAGTTGGTGGAGCAGCGGCGTATCGCCGCCGGCTTGAGTCACGCCGAACTTCGTATCCGTGTCGGCCAGGCACCGGTGACTGGACCGCCCCGGCTGTGGCAGGACAGCGACCACGACACCGTCGAGCTCGGGGTGCTGGAACGGCTCTGCCGGGTGCTTGATCTGCAGCCGGCAGAGTTGTTCAGCGCGCCCACCCGCGTCTCGCAGCCCGATCCGGCACCGCCAGTGGTGACCAGCGATGACCACATTCTGGAAGCGGCCTTGGCCACGCTCACCGCCGCCGCCGTGGACACGACTTCACTGGACCACTGCGGCCCGGTCAGCATGGGCGCCCTCGCTGATGCGCTCGAATGGCCACTGGCCCGATTGGAGGCAACGCTGGCCACCCTCACGGACGTACTGGCCGAACGCGGCCAACGCATCGACATCGACACCTACCACCAGGCGCGCCCGGTTCACGGGCTACGCCCGCGCGACGACTTGCTGACCAGCGACCAACGTGAGGCCCTGCACCGAATCCCGCTCCTCCACCAGCCGCTGCACCCCGGAACCGCCCGAGTTCTCTACACCGCCACCCAACCCGGCCAGTGCGTCGAGTACCAGGCAGTGATCGGCTACAACCCAGCCGTGCTGCTCCAACGACAAGGACTCGTCCAGCGCCACCCGGGCGCCCGCTACCTCGAACTCACGGACGACGTCCGCTTCGCACTGCTGCTCGACGAGCCCACAGAACGCACTCACAATCACTGACATTCCACTGGCGCAAACCCCTGACAACTCACTGGCGCCGCCACTGTCATTTCGCTGGCGTTCGACAATGTCGTTTCACACTAGAGCGGCAGCCCGGCGCGGATGCGCTGGGCGTAGTGCATAGGAGTAGCAAGATAGGTGTTTTCTCGGAGAAAAAGGAGACAGCCGCCACTCGGTCTGCGATCATGGACGGGTTGTCAGGTGTTGTTGGAGGGTTTGGATGCCGGGTTCGAGTCGCCGTTCGCGGGCTGAGGGTGGGCGTCCGCACCGGTTGACGGTGTGGTTGTCGGAGTTGGAGATGGCGGCGGTGGCGGACGGCGCTGAGCGGGTGGGCATGACGGCGGGAGCGTGGCTGGGTCAGGTCGGGGTCGCGGCGGCCGCCGGTGGCGGTGTGCGGCCCGCGGCGGGTCGTGGGGGGGCGGCGGGTCGGGCGCAGATGGTGGTGGCGGAGCTGGTGCGGTTGCAGAAGGAGCTGCGGGAGACCCGGCGGGTGCTGCGCAACGTCGGGGGCAACCTCAACGACGTGGCGCGGGCGGCGAACTCGACGGGGGAGCTGGCGGAGGAGACGGCCACGGTGCAGCGGCTGGTGGCGCGCGTGGTGGCTTCGGTGGAGGAGTCGGTGGCCAAGGTCCGTGGCCACGAGGGGGCGGTGATGGCCGACTACCGGGCGGGGGCCACCCGGGCCGCGAGAGCCCTGGGGGCCGCCGGTGGCCAGGCCGGGTCGAGGCCGCGGTCATGAGTGGCCACGAGGCCGGGCGGGGTCGTGGCCAGCTGGCCACCGGTGTGGCCACGCGGCCACTGATGTGGGCCGGTCGGGCCGGGGACGGGCCGGCGGTTTTGTGGACGGTCGAGGGGGCCGCGCTGTGATAGCGAAGATCTCGCGGGGTTGGAAGATCGGAGGGCTGCTGCGTTATTTGATGGGGCCGGGCCGGGCCAACGAACACACCGACCCGCACGTGGTGGCGAGTTGGGACGGTGACCCGCTCGAGCATCAGCCGCCGGCTCTGGGTGAGGGTGTCTTCGATGTCAGGTCGCTGGTGGATGAGCTGTCGGCGGCGGCGTTTGGTGGCGGTGTGGCGCTGGTGAAACCGCGAGGGGAGAAGGTGCCGCAGGGGCCGGTGTGGCACTGCTCGCTGCGCAACGACGCGAGCGACAGGGTGTTGTCGGACGCGGAGTGGGCGCGGGTGGTGGCGGATGTGATGGACGCGACCGGGATCGCCCCGCACGGAGATGAGGGTGGGTGTCGGTGGGTGGCGGTTCGGCATGCCCCGGACCACGTGCACATCGCCGCGGTGCTGGTCCGGGAGGACACCTTGGCCCGGGTCTACCCGTTCCGGGACTACCAGCAGACCCGCGTGGTGATGGAGGCCGCGGAAATGCGGTTGGGGCTGATGGCGACCGCGCCGGCGGACCGCACCGCTGTGGGCGCGTCGACTCGGGCGGAGATGGAGAAGGCGGCGGCAAGGGGGCTGGTGGAGCCGCCGAGGGAGTGGCTGCGACGTGCCGCCCGGGTCGCCGCGGTGCAGGCACACGAGCCGCGGGCCTACTTCCAGGCGCTGCAGAGTCTCGGGGTGATGGTGGCGCCCCGGCTCTCGGATGAGGGTGAGCTGCTGGGCTACTCGGTCGCCAGCCCGGGAGATGTCAACGCAGAGGGGTTGCCGGTGTGGTTTTCCGGGTCAACGTTGGCCCAGGATCTGTCGCTGCCCCGGCTGCGGGCGCGGTGGGAATCAACTCCCGCGCCGACGGCCCAGCGGGAGGTCCCAGAGTCCCTGGAGGCCTCGGTGGTGGCGGGCGCGGTGGTCGCTGAGGCGGTGTCGGCGATGGAGCGCGCCGCCGCCACCTTGGCCGTCGGCGAGGACGACGGTGGCGGTGGGGACGCGGGCGGGATCGTGCACGCGGTCGAGGACATGCTGGCGGCGGTGACGGTGGTGACGTCGAACCCGTTCAGCGATGCGGGGGTCTCACCGCCTGGTGGTCCGGTGGACGTCTACCAGAGGGCCGCGAGGCAGGCCGGAGTGGGACAGCCGACGAGGTGGGGTCGGGCCGCGACGGACCTGCGGGGCGCCGCGTGGCAGCTGGCCGGGGTCGGCATGCTCGCGGGGATGCCCGGCGGCGGCGCCGCGTCAGCGAATCTGGTGGTTGCTTTGGCGTCGTTGATCGCGGAGGTCGCGGCCTATCACGAAACACGCCAACACCTGGCCCAGGCCCGTGCCGCGTGCACCGCAGGGCGGCTGGTGGCCGACCGGCGCCCACCCGGGCGGCCCGAGCAGGCC
>JALYVZ010000156.1 GCA_030852965.1 Actinomycetota bacterium
GTGCTCACCGAGGCGGCGCTGCGCCTGGAGGTGGGCGGGCCCGAGGTGATGGCCGCCCAGCTCGAACGGCTGCTGACCGCCGCCGGCTCCGAGCACGTCACCATCCAGGTGCTGCCCGCCGCCCAGGGCCGGGCCGCCGGGATCGCCACCAACTTCACCGTGCTGCACTTCGCCGACCCGGCCGCCGACCCGCCGCTGGGCTACTTCGACGGGCCGCTCGGCGGCTACCTGATCAGCGACCCCGGCGACGTCGCCACGATGGCCGCCGTGTTGGCTGACCTGCGCGAACCGGCGCTGGACCCGGACGGTTCCGTCGAGTTGATCGCTGCCATACTGGACGGGTACCGAAGGAAAGGCGGCACCCATGACTGACCTGGCCACCGCCGCGTGGCGCACGTCCAGCTTCAGCAACGCCACCGGCGACTGTGTCGAGGTCGCGCTGCTGGACGACGACCGGACTGCGGTGCGCAACAGCAACCAACCCGAGGCGGGCGCGGTCTTGTTCACCCGCGCCGAGATGGACGCCTGGATCAAGGGCGTCAAGGCCGGCGAGTTCGACGACCTCACCTGAGCCGGCCGCTCGGCACGAGTGATCGACCCCGCGGTCGAGCACGTCATAGCCGACCAGCTCCCGTGCTTGCGCTGACCGTCCCGGCTCGGGCGTCTGGGCAAGATCCACGTCTGGGTGCGGAAGCGGCCGTGGGGACGTCCGCTTTCACACCGAAACGCGGATCACCACGCACAGCCTTCCGGCCAGGCGCGGACGTTCTCCCGTGGCCGGAGTTGACCGGCGACACCGGTGAGGAGGTGGCGGGCTGGTGTGACTGACTGCGGCAGGTGTGGGGTTGCGAGCGGATGTCCGTGTCCGTGCCGGGGTTGCGGTGCGTGCCCGGGGTGGTCGCGTTCGCGCACCGCGAGCTCGATCTGCCGACAGCCTCGATCGCCTCGTTGGGGAAGAATCAGCGGCGGTTCACCGCGAGGGTCTTGGCGAGGTCCGCCCCTGGCTACCACCAGCCTCACCCCCAACTGAACAGCTACCTCCCCGGCTCCGTCGTCCTGGCCGCCTTGCTCGTCGCGGTGATGGTGTCCAGGGTGGCGCTTGCGCCATCGCGTCAGCGACGCCGTCAGGCGCCCTGTACTCCACTGGCGCGGCGTGGAGGATTACGGCAGAGGGGCTCACTGAAGGGTTATTCAGGAGGCAATATGATCTTGAGGAACGCCGCCCTGACCTGCAGCGATACGAAACGTACGCGCGTCCTGAATAACCCTCCGACAGTCTCTAAATTGAGCCGCTCTGAGCAAGCTTATGTCGAATTCGGGCTGCCTGCCCTGACCACCCCCGGTTTGCCGCCTGCACCCATGCGGGGCCAGGACCCCGGCCAGCACCGCCAGCCGCACGTCGATCTGGCCACTGCTGGATGGCCCCCATCCGGACGGGAACTGACCGCGGCGAGACTCACTAGAATCTCCCTGTGACCGAGAGCGCCCCCCTGGATTCCCGCCCCGACCTGCCCAGCAAGTACACGCCTGCCGAGGTGGAGGCCAAGCTCTACCGGCGCTGGGAGGCTGCAGGGTACTTTGAGGCGGACGTCAAGAGCGGCAGGACTCCGTTCGCGATCGCCATCCCCCCTCCGAACGTCACAGGTCAGTTGCATCTGGGACACGCCTTCCAGCACACCCTGATGGATGCCCTGACCCGCCGGGCCCGTATGCAGGGCTACGAGGCGCTCTGGCTGCCGGGTATGGACCATGCAGGCATCGCCACCCAGACTGTGGTGGAGCAGCGCCTGGCGAGCACTGAGGGCAGGTCCCGTCACGACTTCACCCGCGCGGAGTTCGTCGAGCGCGTGTGGCAATGGAAGGATGAGTACGGGGGCAAGATCCTCGATCAGATGCGCCGGCTCGGGGACGGTGTCGACTGGTCCAGGGAGCGGTTCACCATGGACGACGGTCTGTCTCAGGCCGTGCAGACGATCTTCAAACGACTGTTCGACGACGGCCTCATCTACCGCGCCGAGCGGATTATCAACTGGTGTCCGCGTTGCCGAACCGCGCTGTCCGACATCGAGGTGGATCATCAGGACGACGATGGCGAACTGGTCTCCATCCGCTACGGCGACGGCACACAGTCCATTGTGGTGGCGACCACGCGAGCCGAGACGATGCTGGGTGACACTGCCGTCGCCGTGCATCCCGATGATCCGCGCCACCAGCACCTGATCGGCTCCACCGTCGAGCTTCCCCTGACAGGCCGGAGCATCCCGGTCGTCGCCGATGAGCACGTCGACCCCGAGTTCGGCACTGGTGCGGTCAAGGTCACCCCGGCTCACGACCCGAACGACTTCGAGATCGGCCAGCGCCATGGGCTGCCGGCGCTGGTGGTCATGGACGAGCGGGCGATCATCACAGCACACGGCCCGTTCGAGGGCCTCGACCGCTTCGAGGCCCGGCCCGCCATTGTGGCCGCGCTTCGCGAGCAGGGCCGCATCGTTGCCGAGCAACGGCCTTATCAGCACGCGGTCGGGCACTGCTGCCGCTGTGACACCGTGGTGGAACCGCGCTTGTCCAAGCAGTGGTTCGTCAAGGTCGCCCCGCTGGCCAAGGCCGCGGGCGACGCCGTGCGGGACGGGCGGGTGACGATCCATCCGGCGGAGATGTCCGTCCGCTACTTCGACTGGGTGGACAACATGCATGACTGGTGCATCAGCCGCCAGCTGTGGTGGGGTCACCGCATCCCGATCTGGTACGGCCCGGACGGCCAGCTGGTCTGTGTCGGACCCGACCAGCAGGCCCCCACCGGGGAGGGCTGGCACCAGGACCCCGATGTCCTCGACACCTGGTTCTCCTCCGCTTTGTGGCCCTTCTCCACCCTGGGCTGGCCGGACGAAACCGCCGATGACCTGCGTACCTTCTATCCCACGGATGTGCTGCTCACCGGCTACGACATCATCTTTTTCTGGGTCGCCCGCATGATGATGTTCGCCCTCTACGCCATGGCCGACCGTGGCCCGGGAAACGCGGTGCCGTTCAGGAACGTCGTGCTCACCGGGCTCATTCGGGACAAGTTCGGCAAGAAGATGTCGAAGTCGCGGGGAAACACCGTGGATCCGCTCGACTGGATGGACGTATACGGCACCGACGCCCTGCGATTCACCCTGGCGCGTGGCGCCAACCCGGGGGCGGACGTCCCGGTCGGCGAGGAAGGGGTCCAGAGCTCACGGAACTTCTGCAACAAGATATGGAACGCAGCCCGGTTCGCTCTGATGAACGACGCCAAACCTCTGCCCAGCTCACGGGAGGGCCGGCGAACAGGACCGATACCGGAGCTGGGAACGCTGTCCACAGCGGACCGTTGGATCCTTTCTCGGATGAACACAGTTGTCGCGGAGGTGGACACCGCCTACGAGCAGTACCACTTCGCGAAGGTCTGCGAGACTCTTTACCACTTCGCCTGGGATGAGCTGTTCGACTGGTACATCGAACTGGCCAAGACCACCATCAACCGGGTCGGGCCGGAAGCCGCGAACACCAGGGCAGTTCTCGGTCATGTCCTGGACGTCACCCTCCGGCTGTTGCACCCCGTTGTTCCCTTTGTCACCGAGGAGCTGTGGCTGGCACTGACCAACAAGCAGTCGATCACCATCGCGCCGTGGCCCCATGCTGAGCCGAGTTTGTCTGCACCGGACGCCGAGCACACCATCACGGCATTGCAGCGGGTGATCACTGAGGTTCGCCGGTTCCGCATCGAACAGGGCCTCAAGCCCGGGCAGCGGGTGCCCGCCCGGATCGTCTTCACCGATCCGCTCCTGGTTGGCCACGAGGAACACATTCGCACTCTCAACCGCCTTGACCCCCCGTCGTCCTCTCCTTCCGTCGTGACCGCGGTGGAAGTGGCGGGAGTCCGGGTCGAGCTGGATCTCTTCGGCGCGGTTGACTTCGCCGCTGAACGCAGGCGGCTGGCCAAGGATCTCGCTGCGGCTGAGAAAACAAAGCAACAGGCCCAGGCCCGGCTTTCGGATGACGCTTTCATCGCCAAAGCACCCGAAACAGTGGTCGCCACTACGCAGGCTCGCGTTCATGAGGCCGGCGCCGAGATCACCCGCATCACGAGGCAACTCGCAGGCCTGCCTCGTCGGGAACAGCTCAAGGCGGCACCCGGCCCTCGTCCGTAGGATGTCGCGGATGGACTCGTTCAACCCCACCACCAAGACGCAGCAGGCCGTGTCGGCGGCGGTGCAGGCCGCCACCCTGGCCGGCAACCCGGACGTCGGACCGACGCACCTGCTGGGTGCGTTGCTGGCGCAGGCCGACGGGATCAGCGCGCCGCTGCTGGAGGCGGTCGGGGCCGACGTCGAGGTGGTCCGCAAGGAGCTGACCGCGCTGGGCAACCGGCTGCCGAGCGCCGCCGGGTCGACGGTCAGCCCCCCGCAGCTCAACCGGGATGCGATCGCGGCCCTCAACAGCGCGCAGCGGCTGGCCACCGAGATGGGCGACGAGTACGTCTCCACCGAGCACCTGCTGTTCGGGCTGGCCGGCGTCGGGGTCACCGGTGACCTGCTGCGCAGGCACGGGGCCACCCCGGAGGGGCTGCGCGAGGCGTTCACCCAGGTGCGCGGCAGCACCCGGGTGTCCAGCCCCGACCCGGAGAGCACCTACCAGGCGCTGGAGAAGTACGGCGTCGATCTCACCGAGCGGGCCCGCAAAGGCGAGCTGGACCCGGTGATCGGGCGCGACTCGGAGATCCGCCGCGTCGTCCAGGTGCTGTCCAGAAGGACCAAGAACAACCCGGTGCTGATCGGCGAGCCCGGCGTCGGCAAGACCGCCATCGTGGAGGGCCTGGCCCAGCGGATCATCGCCGGTGACGTCCCCGAATCGTTGAAAAACAAGCGGGTGATCGCGCTCGACCTGGGCTCGATGATCGCCGGGGCGAAGTACCGCGGCGAGTTCGAGGAGCGGCTCAAGGCGGTGCTCAAGGAGATCACCGACTCGGCCGGCCAGGTGGTCACGTTCATCGACGAGCTGCACACCATCGTCGGGGCGGGGGCCACCGGCGAAGGAGCCATGGACGCCGGGAACATGATCAAGCCGATGCTGGCCCGGGGCGAGCTGCGGATGGTCGGCGCCACCACGCTGGACGAGTACCGCCAGCACATCGAGAAGGACGCGGCGCTGGAGCGGCGGTTCCAGCAGGTGCTGGTCGGCGAGCCGTCCCCGGAGGACACCGTGGCCATCCTGCGCGGGCTGAAGGAACGCTACGAGGTGCACCACGGGGTGCGGATCACCGACAGCGCGCTGGTCGCCGCCGCCACCCTGTCCGACCGCTACATTACCGCCCGGTTCCTGCCCGACAAGGCGATCGACCTGGTCGACGAGGCCGCCTCCCGGCTCCGGATGGAGATCGACTCCCGGCCGGTGGAGATCGACGAGGTGGAGCGCGCGGTGCGCCGCCTGGAGATCGAGGAGATGGCGCTCGCCAAAGAGACTGACACAGCGTCCGACATCCGACTGAGAGCGTTGCGGGCCGAGCTGGCCGAGAAGAAGGAGGCCCTCACGGCCCTCACCGCCAGGTGGCAGAACGAGAAGAACGCCATCCAGGCCTCCCGCGAGCTCAAGGAGCAGCTGGAAGCCCTGCGCGGGGAGGCCGAGCGGGCCGAGCGCGACGGTGACCTGGGCCGGGTCGCCGAGCTGCGCTACGGCCGGATCCCGGCGCTGGAGCGAGAGCTGGCCGCCGCCGACGCGCTGTCCGCGAAGAAGGACGAGCTGATGCTCAAGGAGGAGGTCGGCCCCGACGACGTGGCCGACGTGGTCTCCGCCTGGACCGGCATCCCGGCCGGGCGGCTGATGGAGGGCGAGACCGCCAAGCTGCTGCGGATGGAGGACGAGCTGGGCCGCCGCGTCATCGGGCAGAAAGAAGCCGTCCAGGCGGTCAGCGATGCGGTGCGAAGGGCCCGCGCCGGGGTGGCCGACCCCAACCGCCCGACCGGCTCGTTCCTGTTCCTCGGCCCGACCGGCGTCGGCAAGACCGAGCTGGCCAAGGCGCTGGCAGAGTTCCTGTTCGACGACGAACGGGCGATGGTCCGCATCGACATGTCCGAGTACTCCGAGAAACACTCCGTAGCTCGACTCGTCGGCGCGCCCCCCGGCTACGTGGGCTATGACCAGGGCGGCCAGCTCACCGAGGCGGTCCGCCGTCGGCCCTACACCGTGGTGCTGTTCGACGAGGTGGAGAAGGCCCACCCGGACGTGTTCGACGTGCTGCTCGCGGTGCTCGACGACGGCCGGCTCACCGACGGTCAGGGCCGCACCGTCGACTTCCGCAACACCATCCTGGTGCTCACCTCGAACCTGGGCAGCCACGCCAGCACCGACCCGAACCTGGACGAGGCCGGCCGGCGCGACGCGGTCCTGATCGGGGTCCGGCTGCACTTCAAGCCGGAGTTCCTCAACCGGCTCGACGACATCGTGGTCTTCCACGCGCTGTCCACCGAGGAGCTGACCTCGATCGTGGACATCCAGCTGAACGCCCTCGGGCGGCGGCTGGCCGCCCGTAGGCTCACCCTGAACGTGACCGACGGCGCGAGGGAGTGGCTGGCGATGAACGGGTTCGACCCGCTGTACGGGGCCCGCCCACTGCGCCGGCTGGTGCAGTCCGCGATCGGCGACCAGCTGGCCAAGGCGCTGCTGGCCGGCGAGATCACCGACGGCGACACCGTGCGGGTGGACCTGTCCGGCGACCCGCTCGGCGCCTCCGGACCAACGGTGCCCGCGTTGATCGTCGGTCGCGGCGTGGCGGGCTGAGCTCATGCTGTGTTGATGCCGTTTGACGACTACCCCGTTCACCAGACCGTGCTGCCGCTGGCCCACGCCGGCGGCAGCCACCCGGACTTCTACGACCGGTTCTTCTTCAACGGCTACACCGAGGACTCCTACTTCGCGGTCGCGCTCGGGGTCTACCCCAACCGTGGCGTGATCGACGCGGCATTCTCGATGGTGCGCAGGGGCGTGCAGCGTTCGGTGTTCGCCTCCGGGCGGGTCCCGGCCGACCGGACGCAGACCCGCATCGGGCCGGTCAGCGTGGGGATCGTCGACCCGCTGCGGGTGAACCGGGTCCGGGTGGACGCCCCGAGCACGGCCTGGTCGCGGACCTGACGTTCACCGCGGGCACCCCGGTGTGTGAGGAACCCCGGCAGACCCGCTGGACGGGCAACCGGCTGTGGATGGACGTCACCAGGGCCACCGTGCTGGACATACCCGCACGTACGCTGGCACGACGAGCTGATGGTGGCCGGGGAGCGCCGCGACGTGGCCGAGCTGGACGGTGTCGGTCTCGACCAGGTGCACGTCCAGCAGGTCGTGCGCGCCAAGTGGGAGGGCCGCACCGGCCTCGGGGTGCTCGAACAGCTGGTGATCGGGCCGCACACGCCGAGCGGGTTCACCGGGCTGCTCGACGGCGCGGCACCCGGCGCCGTGTCCGGTGCGCCACTACCCTGGGACGGGTGAGTACAGCAGGCTGGTTCACCATCTCCGTAGTCGCGCTCGTACTCGGGCTCGCCGCGCTCCGATTGAATACACAGGCCGCGGAGTCGGGTGCCGGCGGCAGTGGACGCGGCCAGTCCCGCGACCGCCGGCGCTGGGCGGCCACCATGGAGTGGGAGTACCTCGACAGCGATCCGGTGCTGCCCAGCCGGTGGCGCTACGGCACCATCCACCAGGGTGGTCCCGGGGTGGCCCGCAACCTGGTCACCGGGTCGCTGCTGACCGACGAAGGCCGGCGGCTGGTGTACGTGTTCGACCACGAGCAAGCCGGTCGGGTCACCACGACGGTGGCCGCTGTGCAGCGGCGCGGGTCGTTGGGTGGGGCGCTTGAGCTGCGGATGCCGTCCGCCCCACTGCCCGACGACGCCGGACTGGACCTGCTGGAACCGGTCGGCGACCGCTACGCGTTCGGGTCCGACCTGAACCTGATCCGCCCGATGATCACGCCGCGGCTGGTGCGGGCCGCCGACGCCATCGGCGAGGAGATCGAGCTGCTGTGGGCCGAGGACGCCTGGGTGCTGTGCACCACTCCGCTGTCCACCCCGCCGGAGCAGCTGCCGGACCTCCTCGACCAGCTGGTCGAGGTGGCCGCCGCGCTCGACTTCACCGCTACCGGCGGCGCGGTGTTGGAGGCCGTCCGCCGGCCCGAGCCGGACCAGGACTCGCGTCCGTGAGCACCGGGGGATGAGCGCTGACCAGGATCGCGACCGGCTCGCCGGGCTGGTCCGCGAGCTTGCCGTGGTGCCCGGACCGGTCACGTTGTCCTCGGGCAAGCAGGCCGACTACTACGTCGACCTGCGCCGGGTGACGCTGCACCACGAGGCCGCCCCGCTGATCGGACGCCTGCTGCGCACGCTGACCGTCGACTGGTCCTACCAGGCGGTGGGTGGGCTGACCCTGGGTGCCGATCCGGTGGCCGCCGCCATGTTGCACGCGGCCGCCGCTGACGCCGATGCGCTGGACGCCTTCGTGGTGCGCAAGGAGAGCAAGCGCCACGGCCTGCAACGCCTGATCGAGGGCCCGGACATCGCCGCCCGCCGGGTGCTCGTGGTGGAGGACACCTCGACCACCGGCGCTTCGGTGCTGGCCGCGGTGCACGCCGTGCGGGAGGCCGGCGCCGAGATCGCCGGCGTGGTCGCCGTGGTCGACCGGGACACCGGCGCCCGCGAGGTGATCGAGGCGGAGGGGTTGGCCTACCGGGCGCTGCTCGGGCTGGCCGACCTGGAACTGCCGTCCGGCTGAGATGAGCGACCCGCCCGACGGCGCGGACCCGCACGGCGCGGACCCGCCGGGCCAGGACACACCGGACCTGCCCGGGCC
>JALYVZ010000473.1 GCA_030852965.1 Actinomycetota bacterium
CGCCGGCCGCTGCTGCTGGTCCTGCTGGTGATCGTGCCGCTGCTGTTCATCACCAAGGCGATCGCCGCGACCCAGCCCCTACCCCGGCAGGTCGGCCTCCCCGGCGGCGTCCAGGTGCTCACCAACATGCGCGACGTGCACGGCGCGGTCATGGCCGCGATCACCGTGGCGTTCCTGGCCGGGCTCTGCGGGGTATTCGTGATGCAGGCGATCCGCCAGGGTGACCGGCGGCTGGTCGTCGCCGGGTTCACCCCCTTCCAGGCCCTGCTGCCGCGGCTGGTGGTCCTCGGCGCTGAGAGCGTCCTGGTCCTGGGCGTCTCCCTCGCGGTGACCGCGTTCAGCTTCCAACCCCGGTCTTGGGCGGCCTTCATCGTCGGGAACCTGCTCACCGGGGCGGTCTACGCGCTGCTCGGCGCCCTGGCCGGGGCGCTCCTGGGAGGGCTCGGGGCCACGTACCTGATCCTGTTCGGGGCGATGCTCGACCTTGGCATCGTGCAGAACCCCATGTTCGGCGTCGGCACCCCACCGGAATGGGCGGTGCTTCTGCCTGGCTACGGCCCCGGCCGTGTCATCGTCGACGCCGCTTTCTCAGAGCGCTTCCACGCCTGGGCTGCTCTGGCGATCAGCCTTGGCTGGACCCTGGCCCTCCTGGTCCTCGTGCTGCTCGTGCTGCATAGGATCGTCGCGACACACAGCGGCGGGCACTGTTCCTGAGCTCCCGCACATGGCAGGCAGCTGGATGCCGCTACGGCGCGGCGACGGTCCAGCCGCGGTGCAACAGCCGTTGTCGACGACCCGGAGCGGCCCAACGCGCGCAGACGTCAACGCGGCCGTGTTCCGAAGGGCCTCTTTATGAGTAGGGGCCGAAAAGTCGCCACTCCCATGAGAACCGGGGCCCTGACATCGTGAGAAGACCTGCAAGCTCCCCGCAGGAGGAAGCCGCTGGAGATGACCAATGCGGCGAGAATCTACAGACACACCATCGGCCACCATGTGATCTACAAGCGAGCGCCAGCTGAAGCTGTCTCGGTCATTGCTGGCCGACTTCGACTCCCTGGGGACGGGGATCGTTTGTCAGCCGTTCCAGTTGTCGGGCCCTGATGGTGGCCGTGTTCGCCGCCACGTGTCGGACTTGTTACTGCGGTTCCACGGGCGCCGCAGAGCGGTTGCTGGACGAGTGCGATCACCGAGTTCCAGCCGACCAGTGCGACATCGGCAATGCCTTCACAGGCCACCTCGGTCGACTGATGGACTCACGGGCGGCGTGTCACCGGGGCCCTGCTTCGGACGTCAGACGCGGTGGTGATGACGAGGGCACCGACCTCGGGTCGTCGGCGAGGGACTGCACCATAGCGATCTCCTGGTCGCCGAACTCTCGGTCTTCTGTCCGGGTGGTCCGACGCTGCGACGTCACGCGAAATCCGGCGTTGCTCGCGAATGCGATCGCGCGGCCGTTCTCGGTGCTGACCCAGTAGAACAAGTGTGTGCAGCCGTCCTGAACCGCCTGGTCTGCGGCGGCCTGAGCCAAGCGTGAAGCTATCCCTGTATTGCGCACTTCAGGTTTCACCCAAAGGTCACAGAGGTCAGCGGACTGTGTCGCTGCGTCATTCATCATGACGGAGGCAACTCCGAGCGGCGTTCCTTCACGCTCGGCAAGTAACCGGTCGGCCTGTCCCATACAGTCTCGCCAGTGCGGTTCTAGCTTCGTGGCTTCTTCCGCGTAAGTGGCTTGGAAAGCCTGCGGTGATTCTTGCAGCGCCGCCAGTCGGACTTCGCGGTAGTCACGCCAGTCTTCCACTCGCAGCAAACGTACAGAGATCTCGCTCATCCCCCATGTTCGCAGGTCGCCCACTGCTTCACCAGAGCCGCCGTCGGCTGTAGAGCGTGATTAGTGTCACGCGCTTCGGGCGACGGGACTGGTCGAGTGTCCGGCCCTGTGTCATTTCCCAAAACGGTTGGCGGCCAACGGTTTTGATTTGCCTCGCCGAGTCTCCCTCGCAAGCGGGGGCACCCCCAGTCGATGCCCCGCACACGCACCGGCGGCAGCGACGGCGCCAACGTCTGGTGGAACGGCAGCGGTTCCGTGAACGAACCCCGCGGGCAGGCCACCTCCTGACACTCCACCGGCGCTTTTCGCCAGGGCAGCCAGACCGCTGCCTCGCACCTGACCGCGGTGCGATTCCACCTCGAGGTGCTGCGGGATGCACATCTCGTGGTGAGAGGCCCATACCCGCAGCAGGGCGTCGGCCGCCCGCGGACCGCATACGCGCCGGTCTCCGTCGGCCGGGTGGGTGAGGGGCGGGTACGTCCTACGAAGGCCTGGTCGAATGCTGGCCGACCAGCTCGTGCCCGCCACCCAGGGCGCTGACCGGGGTGTCGACGAGGCCGCGCCAGGTGACCGGTGTGTTCGCCGAGATGGGGTTCGAGCCTGATCTGACGGCCGCCTGGGGGTCTCCACCTCCAGCCGGCTGGTGCCCTTCGTCGAAGCCGAGCTGTGCCTGGTGCATGTGGGAAAAGACGTTGAGCGCAACCG
>JALYVZ010000157.1 GCA_030852965.1 Actinomycetota bacterium
CAGCCTGGACAGCGCCCAGGCGATCAGCAACGTGATCGTGCACCGCCTGTCCGACGGCCGCACCTTCGACCCGGTCGGCACAAGCTTCGCCGACTGGGCACCCGCCACCGACGACCCCGCCCTCGCGGCCGCGTTGGCCGAGATCACCACCGCCGCCGACACCCGGCGCCGCGAACTCGGCGAACAACTCGCCGCCCACCCACCGGCGTGGGCACGCGAGGCATTCGGGCAGGTGCCCGACGACCCTGCCGAGCGGGCCGGGTGGATCGAGCGGGCCGGGATCGTCGCCGGTCACCGCGAGCTCGTCGAACACGACGACCCCACCGATGTGCTCGGCCCGGCGCCGAAGCCTGGGCAGATCGAGGCCTACGCGTCCTGGCGCGCCTCCTGGCGGGCGATGGGCCAGCCCGACGTGGACCGCCACGAACAAAGCATGTCCGACGGACAGCTCCGGATGCGGGTCCGCGCCTATCAGCGTGAACTGCCCTGGGCGCCCCGCCGCGTCGCCAACGAGCTGGCCGGGACCATTCAGGCCGCCTCCCACCACCGCCAGACAGCAGAGCTGAAGACCGCCGAGGCCGCCGCCGCGAGCGACCCGATACAGCGCGCGCAGCTCACCCGCGAAGCGGGTGAGTCCAACGCGCTGGCCGACACCCTCGATAGCCAGGTACCCGTGTTGCGGGAGCAAGACCAGCAGTGGGCGCTGTGGGTGGCCCACACCGCCGGCACCCGCGCCGGCGCAGACCGTGCGCACACCGAACTCGCCACCCGCCACGCCCTCGACCCCGCACAGGACGACCGGGTCACCACCGCCGAATGGGCCGCCGCCCGCGCCGAAGCGATACGCGCCGAGGACCCGCACCGCGAAATCACCGAACACGACCTCACCGAACACGACCTCACCGAACACGACCTCACCGAACACGAGCAGGCAGAACCCGCCGAACATGACACGGCCCGGTCGGACCGGGACGAGGTCGACCGGGCCAAGTCGCACGTACAGCCGGTCGACACGATCGACCTACGCGAACTCGCGGCCGACGAGCCGGCGGGCGCTGACGAGGACACCGTGCGGGTCCCGACCGGCGAGGAGATGTCCGACTCCACCCGCCGCGCGGTGCGGGCGTTGGCCGAGATGCGGGCCCGAGACGCCGCCGACGACGCCCGCGAAGCCGAGGACCGAGAGGGCCAGCTCGCCCGCTGGCACACCGACGACAACACCACCGAGACCGACCGTGGCGATGAGGACACCGGCCCCGTGCTGGAGGACAGCTATGCCCGGTGAGCGCTCAGACCGTACCGGCCGGTGTCCCCGGCAAGTCGAAGTAGTGGACCGGCAGGTCCGCACCCAACCACGCCCAGGCGAACGTCAGGATCACACCGTCGGCCCGGCCGGGCGGGCGCAGCGTCCACGTTGGGGTCCTACCCTGCTCGACCTGGGTGATGGTGTCCTCGACGTAGGCGACCTCGTCCGTGATCGTCTCCCACGTTGCCCGTACCCGCCGCCCGGTGGCCGGAGCCGCGTCGGTCACTCCCGCCATCCACCGGCAGGTGTCCACGATCCCGCCGATGGTGCCCACGGTGCGCGGGTTGGGCATCCACACCCCGTGCCAACGCTCGGCGAAACGCCACATCGGCGCGAACTCGTCCATCGCAACCCGCACGTTGAACTCCGGCACCGCCGCGACCAGCGCATCCGTCACGTCCATCCCCCCACCGTCGCACCGCGCCACGCCGTGCTGGTCAAGCATGGGCCCGGCGTGTCGCGTTGCGTGGCGGCCGGGTTCGCGCTCACGGCCGCGCGCCGGCCACGCCAACAGCCGGGTGGACCCGCCTACGGCGGGGCTCTGATGCTGGCCCCGGCTTAGCGGTGCCCGCCCCTCCACACCAAGCGAACCCGGGCACATCCGCCCGGGTGAATCGCCAACCGCCGCGATCCACCCGCCCGGACGACCCGGAACCCCTTGGCGCGGAGCCTCTGCGACCACCACCGGGCGCCTCACGGCGGCAGGCAGCAGCCAGCCGCCCCGCCAAACGGGGCCAGCACTACCCACCACCTTGGCCGAGGAGGCCGACAGTCATGACCGACACCGACCGTGGCAACACCGCCAGCGCCGGCAACCTGAACAGCGCGATCCGCGTCGCGGTGGGTGAGGCACTCACCCGGGTGATGAACTCCCGCGCCCGTGGCTGCCCGCCGCTGTACTGGAGTTTCGTCGAGGACCGTGACGTGTTGCCGGGCGGGCTTGAGGGCATGGCCGGCCCGGAATACCCCGACGCCGAAGCCGGCGCCGCGATCGGACGGTGGGCCCAGAGGTTCGGGCTGATCCAGCACACACCACCTGCCGAGCTGGCCGGGACGACGGAATACAGCGGTGAGATCGAGGGACGGTCGGTGCGGCTGTGGGCGGTCACCAACCGCACGCAGTGGGACCAGGCAACAGCTCACCGCCGGGTCGGGCGATGAACCCGCCATCGGACCGGCGGTGGCGCGACGAAGCAACGTGTCTGGAAGTCGACCCAGAGCTGTTTTTCCCCGAGGCCGGAGGCGGCGGGCGCGCGGCCAAACGGGTATGCGCCGTCTGCCCGGTCCGGACCGCCTGCCTGACCGATGCCCTCGACCGGCGTGACACCGCCTACGGGGTGCTCGGTGGGATGACCCCGGGCGAGCGCCGTGAGCTGCTACGTCAACGCGGCGAGCTCGAGCGCGGCGGGCGGCGGTGGGTCGCGTGAGCACCCCAGCCGGCGAGCACCACCAGTGGGTCGAGCTGGGCGAGTTGGCATGCCCAGGCTGCGGTGAACCCGTCAGCGACGAACCCCCAACAACCCGCCAGCCGGGTGAGCCCCCGTTGACCTGGTCACACCGCGACGGCTCCCCACTGTGCGGACAACCCGACGGTGCGCCCGTGGTGGTGGGACCGGTCGAGTGGCGGCCCTCCCGATGACCGCGACCGTTGACACTGACGAGTCAATTCCACTGGTCAGTGCTCCGCTCGTCGCCGCTCTGGAGTCCGCGTGGGTTGACATCTGGACCCGTCACCCCGAGATCCCCGCCGTGGTGGTCATCCTTGGCGCCGGTTCCGGCGGAGGGGCTGGGTTGACGCTGGGCCACTTCGCCACCTTGGGCTGGCACCACGGCGAGGCCAGCGACACCGCCCGGCTCCCGGTGGTGTTCATCGGTGGGGAGGGCCTCGCGCGTGGCCCGGTGATCGGCCCAGCCGATGACTGAACATGGCCCGACGCGGATTCAGCGCCGCCGGACGGCGGGCTGGCGCTCGCTCGGCGGCGCGGTGTACGTCGGCCCGCCCGACACGGTGGGGCAACCCCTGGACGGGCACCACCAGCGGCGACAAGCCGGGGATGAGCCCGGCGGAAGCCGTCGAGCGCTACCGACGCCACCTGGCCGATCACCGGAGCTGATCACGGCCGCCCGCGGCGACTTGGCCGGCCGGAACCTGGTGTGTTGGTGCTCGTTGGACCACCTATGTCACGCCGATGTCCTGCTGGAGATTCTCGGGCAGCTAGACGACGAGCGAGGCTCACCGCCGGGGAGACCCGCGGTGGCTGGTGTCGCCCGACCCGACGTGTCACGCGGGCGGGGTAACCGGTGATGTTCTGGCGGGCGCTACGGGCCGGCGAGTGGTCGCACGTGGGTTCGTCGTTGTTGGGCCCGTTCCGCCGAGGTGAGTGCGTCGAGGAAGCCGGGCTCGGCGCGGCAGCGGTCCAGGAACTCGGTGACCGCGAGATCGATCACCGCTTGGAGCGACTCGGTGCCGGTGAAGCCTTGGGCCATGACCAGCTCGAATCGGCGGCGGGCCGATACCCGGTAGCCGGTGGGGGCCATCGGCGGCAGGCGGCCAACTGGCCCACGCGCGCCCGCGCCGGGTGGTCGAGAATTCGGTTCGCTCGACGGCATGGCGGCCCCATCTCCGGGAGAAAACTTAGGAACATGTTTCACATGACCCAGGCAGACCGCGAGGTCCTCGACCTGGTGGCCGCGACGCGGCTGCTGGGGTGGTCCGGTGATGTGGTGGGCCCGGTGTCCTTCGGCGGTGTCACGTTTTGGGCGGTCACCCGCCTGGACACGGTGGAACACGCCCGGAGGGTCGCGGCTGGTGAGGGCGCGATCGTGGGTCAGCGGGAGCTGCTGGAGTTGCACCTGACCGCGGCGGACGCCGGCTCCCGGGGGGTTGTGGGCTGTGCTCGTGCGGCGGTGAGCCTGGCAGGCGCGATCGTGCGCGGCTCTGATCCGCGACAGGCGATACAGCACGCCTCGTTCCTGTCCGGGTACAGCCCGCGCGCGGTACTGCTCGACGATCGGGTGGATCTGCTCCCGGTGTTGGTAGACGCCGCCGTCCTTGACCAAGGTGTCGTGGTAACTCGGGCCAGTGGTGCGGAGTTGCTGGCCCAGCCCGGACCCCGGGTCGCAGGAACAGTGTTCAACGCGCGTGAGTGGGACCTGCTGGAAACCGTCTACGCCAACTGGCTCGATCGACGCCCGGTCACACCGGGCCGCTCGTGGCGGGGTAGCGCTCAGATCCAGCCGGTGATCGAGTTCGGCACAGACAGCTCGACTCTGTGAGCTTCGGCGATAGCATCCGCTGTGGTCATCGCCGCTCGGCAGGCATGGACCCACGCTCTTGCCGGAGCGGGCCCGTTGAGGATCTCCTCGGCGAACCCGACGGCAGTGTGCAGATCGTGGGCTCGGGCTTCGGCGCGTACGTCGGCGGGAACCTGACCGGGCCACTGACGGTCGAACCGCAGCAGGCTCGCGCCGCCGCATGCCGGGCAGTCGCACTCAGTGATCCCGGCGCCGCCGAACGGGGCGAGCGCGCCGAGGGCGGTGCCTTTCTGCCAGCTCAGCAACGCTCGGACCAGCGCATACGGCGAGCACTGTCGTTCCCTGTACTTCTCGGCGGTCTGTCTGTTCATCGGCAGTCCGTGATGGCGGGTCGAGGTGCCCAGCCCGATCGTGGCCAGCGAACCGCCGGTGACCGCGAACCCGACCGCTGTCAGATCCGATCGCAGCAGCTCCACCCGCCGCCCGCCCTCCCCGGCGGCGTCGAGCACCCCGCGTAACCCATCGACCGCGCCCACGTCGCCGAGCGGGTCGAACACGTCGGCCAGAACGAACGCGAGCATGTCATCACAGCGGCGCACCCAACCCAGCAACCGCGGAAGCAGCCCTTCCCGGCGGAGCCACCCGCTGTGCAGGCTGACCACCCGAACCGTTGCGGTGCCCACCGGCATGCTGAACGCCTCGGCCAGCGCCGTGACGTCGCCCGAACCGACGTGGCGGCCCGCCGAGCGCACCACCGGCAGTCCCTGGTCGCGTTGCCAGGCTTCCCAGTCCAGCCCGAACATCGCCAACTGCGGCGCGGGCTTGAGGTCACAGTAGGTGGCGGGGTCGAGGTCCACCCCGTACAGATCCCCCGCCTTGGCCAGCGCGGTGATCGCGCGCCGACCCGCCGTTCCGGACACGGTGACGTGCCCGGCGACCGCCCGGGTCTGTCGCACAAGCTCGACGTCGGCGCCTCCGGCATACACGCCGACGACACCGACCCGTGGCTGGACCCGCTGCCCGCTGGAGGGCTGGTTCACCACGACGATCTCCCTTCAGATGCCCGAGGTGTTAACGGTAGGCGCTAGTGCCCGCAGGTAACAAAAATGACGAATCACGGCGTGTCACACTGGCAATGGTCAAGGCCGTGGTGTACGCGCGGTGATCGTCACTGCTCGGGGGAAATCGACAAACTGCCCGGGCCGTGTGGGAGGTCCGGGACTACCGGGTGGCGACGATGATCCCGACCACGATCGAGGCCAGTAGCAGCCACGCCCCGACGCTGGCCGCGTCGCTACCGCCGCCCTTGCCGCCGATGCGGCGGGAGAACAGCGACAGCACCCACGACGCGGCGAGGAGCAGCACCGCCACCTTGAGAAACCAGCCGGCCGGGTCCCCACGACCTGCGCCGGCAGCCAGGCCAGCGGCCTGTATGAGCATCGTCATTGCCACACCTCCGCCAACCCTAGGCCACCGGCGCCGGGCACATCGAGCCGACGTGCCGATCAACCAGCGACGAGCACCAGACATGGGTACTGGTCAGGGGGATGGTTCGTGGTCGAACAACCCAGATCCGGTGCGATCGCGAACGAACTCGCGGTCGCCCGCGACGACAAGAGGGGTTTAGCCGAGCGGAACCGAATCCTCGCGCGGGGTCACCGCGCTGCCGGGGTTGCAGCTCGCGGGAGTGCCCGGCACCCATGGACGCCATGATCTGCTGGCCCTGGTTGGTCTCCGGGTGGCGGGGCGGTCTGCATCGGCGCAGCACTTGCGGCGGTACGTCCACCCGCGTTCCGCATCCCCTCCCGTGGGTCCCGGGGTCCGATCCGGTGTGGCCTGTGAGCCTGATTGGCCGGCCGAGGGTGAACTTGGCCGCTGGGAGCAGTTGTGGCGGACCCCGCAGCCTCTTGTGCAACCGTCGCCACACTGGCTTCGATGCGACCATGAAACCCCAACGATCACCGCTCGGGTCCAGAATCGACGTAGACGGCCAGGACGGATACGTGTTGTCGTACTTCGACCTCCGCAGAGCGGTTGGCTACTTTGGCTTGGCCCTGCCCATCGCCGTCTTCGTCGTGGGTATCGCGCTACCGCCCCACGCCTTCCTTGGATCGATCAGCGCCTACTACTACGTACCCTTCGCTGGCGACATCTTCGGCGGCCTCCTATGGACCATTGGAGTCTTTCTCTGGTTCTACGACTACGAACGAGCCGACAACGTCCTGACCAGCGCTGCCGGCACCTTCGCAATCGGCGTTGCCCTGTTCCCGACCACGAAGCAGGATCTGCCGAGGACGCTGTTCAGCTCGGCGACGATCCACCAAGTGTGCGCCGGGTTGTTCTTCGCAATATTGGCCATACTTTCCTTGTTCTACTTCACTCGTGGGGACACCACGGATCGCCCCCGGAAGAAGACCAGGAATCGTATCTTCATCGTCTCGGGCCTGGTCATCGTTCTTGCGCTTCTCGTCGCGGGACTTGGCCCGTTCATCCTCGGACGAGACACGTACACCCGCCTCCACGTCCTGTTCTTCTGCGAGACCGTGGCGATCTGGGCGTTCGGCATCTCCTGGTTGGTCAAGGGGCAGCGGTTGTTCGCCGATCTACCGGCCACATGAGCAGACGTCCACGGTCGAGGTCGCACGGCCGGGCGCGTCAGGCGCGACGGACCCGCGCAACCTCAGGTTGCCCGGTCAGGAGAATCACCCAACCGACAACCACGGAGAGCGCTGACGCGAGATGATCACCTGCCCGGAGACGATCCCCAACCGGACCCTCGGCAGTCGCTGGAGAGGCCCCAACCGGACCCTCGGCAGTCGCTGGAGAGGCCAGCACAAGCTTTGGCTGGCGGCCGTCGCGTACCTCTCGTCAGGGTGCGATATGGGCACGATTGCAACTTTCAGGTCACGTTCGATGGCCATTTAGGTGTCGCGAGAGGACGATCTGTCACACTTTCAGGTGGTCCACCGTGACCGATAGGGTTGCGGGAGACACCATTAGGTGGCCAGCCATGCGCTCAGCCTCGACTATCTCCGTCGCTACGGCCCTCACTCTCGTCGTCGCTGTGTTTGGTCCTACCGGCATCGCGCACGCCGACGACGACCAGGCCATCAAAGATGCCGCAGCCGCCTGCGCGGACGCGATCGGCGGCGAAGTGGGCATCCAAGGCGTTGGAGTCTTTCTCGACGCGCTTCAGAGCAAGGACGTCGAAGCGATGCGCGGCGCACTGATGTCCCTTGGCCCCGAAGGATTGCAAAGGATCGCCGCCACCGGCTCGTGCGCTTGGTTGACCGCTCAGCTGTGGCTACATCCCCAGCAGGCCGGCTAGGAGTGTGTCCCCGTAACACGGCGCCGGGGGTGCTGGGCTGGGATCGGTCTCCGGGAGAATTTCGGGGTGCCGCAGACCGGGTTGTTTGATGTGGAGCGTTGAGGCGGTGGCAGCTAACGGCGAGGTTGCGTAGGATAATGACCGGACAAATGGGAATCACGATGGGTGCGAGTTATCCGGTTCTGCTGCCAACTCTGCCAGTCATGCCGCCGGAGCGGCCTCCCTAAGCAGGTCTGATAGCAGGAGTACGCCACGAGCCGTGATCTTTTAATCCACGGGTCCAGGGTTTGATCCCTTGGGCACCACCTCTACCGTCGCCGGGTCGGGCCGGTCAGCGCCAGGTGAGTTGACCAATGTCGCAGGCCGCCGGGTCCGCACTGTGCAGGCCCTTGTCCAGTGACGCGAGCCGCTGGCCCAGCTCGCCGTGAGTGGCCACCTCGTGCGGGTAGGTCGACAGTCGGTTCAGCTCGGCGGCCGCGGCCGACCGGAACTGCTCGGTGTCCAGCCTGCCGGCGTCCGCTTCGTTACGGGCCCACATCCCGGCGTAGCAGTCGGCTTGGGCCTCCAGGTCGTTCACCGGCACGTCGATCCGGGGGTGGAGCAGGAACTGGACGTGGTGTCCGGTCTCGTGGCTCATGGTGAAGCTCAGCACGACGTGTGAGCGGGGGCCGTGGGCGGTATGCACTGTATCGAGGTACTGCGTCGGGAAGTGGATACCGCCGCGGGGGCTGTAGAAGGCGAGGTCGGGTCCGCCGTCGCGGGTGTGGTCGCCTCGGGGCCCGGGGTCGTTGCCCACGGTCAGCCGCGGTGAGGTGTATGTGCGCCCGGTGTCGCGGAATTCCCGAGCCCACACCTCGTCGAGCTCGCTGCGCAGGCAGGTGGCGAACAGCCCGTCGTCGGCCTGCGCCAGGCACGGCACCGGGGGCTTCGGTGCGGGGGCGGGCGCTGGCGGCGCGGAGTGC
>JALYVZ010000158.1 GCA_030852965.1 Actinomycetota bacterium
ATCGAGCACCGTGTCGGGCACCGCACTGCGCACCCCGCCGAGCGCCTCCGCCGCCGACGTGGCGGCGCAGCTGAGCGCCTCGGCCGCCGCATCGGCGGCGCCGGTGAGCACGGTCAGGACGGTGCCCTCCACCGGACGACTGACCGCCGCCCTGGCCAGCTCCTCCGAGCGGCTCAGCGCCTCGACCAGCCCCGGCCCGGTCAATCCCGGGCTGTCCTCGGCGGCCAGCACCTCCGCAACCCCCCGGAACAACTGCGACACGATCACCCCGGAGTTGCCCCGGGCCCCACGCAGCGCACCGTCCGCAGCGGCCGCGGCCACCACTGCCGCGGCGAGCTCACCGGGTGAGCCGGACAGCTTCCGGGCGATGGCATCGGCCGCTGCCCGCACGGTGAGCAGCAGGTTGGTGCCCGTGTCTGCATCCGGTACCGGGAAGACGTTGATCCGGTCCAGCTCCGCGCGGCAGTCGTCCAGCAGGTCGACAGCGAGATCGGCCCAGCGGCGGAAAGCGACCGAGTCCAGGATCTGGAGCACGCCGTCACCCTCCTCAAGACGCCCTGTCGCGGAGCGTATCGACCGCCCCGGTGTGGTCGATGCAGGCCCGGCTCGCTAGTCTTGGTGCCAACACCCGGTTACGCGCCGGTCCCGCGCCCGTTCCGAGCGCGCACCGAACATCGAACGCAAGGAGTTATCGACGTGGCTGCCGTCTGCGACGTCTGTGGTAAGGGCCCGGGTTTCGGCATGTCCGTGTCCCACTCCCACCGCCGGACCCACCGCCGCTGGAACCCGAACATCCAGACTGTGCGGGCCACCATCCAGGGCACCCGCCGGCGGTTGAACGTGTGCACCTCTTGCCTCAAAGCTGGCAAGGTCACCCGCTCCTGACCCGCAGGCGTCGGCTGGCGGCGTTCTCGTCCCCTCGCGTGCTGAGCACGCGTCGCTCAGTGCGGCCTTGCCAGCCGACGCCTGAAGCTCAGGGCAGCTTCCAGTCGACCGGAGCGTCACCGCGCTCCTCGAGCAGCGTGTTCACCCGGCTGCATGGTCGCGAGCCGAAGAACCCCCGATCGGCCGACATCGGGCTGGGGTGCGCGGACTCGATGCATGGCACCCGCTCGCCCAGCAGCGGGCGCAGGGTGCGGGCGTCGCGGCCCCACAGGATCGCCACCAGCGGGGTCGGCCGGGCGACCAGCGCCGTAATAGCCTGGTCGGTGACCCGTTCCCAGCCCTTTCCTCGGTGCGAACCGGGCTGTCCCGGTTGCACGGTGAGCACCCGGTTGAGCAGCAGCACCCCGCGCTCGGTCCACGGCGTCAGGTCCCCGGACGCGGGCGGCGGGTGACCGAGGTCCTCGGAATACTCCCGGAAGATGTTCATCAGGCTGCGCGGCAACGGCCGGGTCTCCGGGGACACCGAGAACGACAGGCCGACCGGGTGCCCGGGCGTCGGGTACGGGTCCTGGCCGACGATCAGCACCCGCACCGCGTCGAACGGCTGCTGGAACGCCCGCAGCACGTTGGCGCCGGACGGCAGGTAACGTCGGCCGGCGGCCAGCTCCGCGCGTAGGAACTCACCCATCGCGGCGATGTCGTCCGCCACCGGTGCCAGCGCCCGCGCCCAACCCGCCTCTACCACCTCGGCCAGCGGCCGTGCCGATGACTCGATCCGGCCAGCAGGTCTCGCCGCCGTCATGACAGCCGCCGGAGCTCGGCGCGGTGACGCTTGGCGATCTGCACATAGGCCTGCGCGGCACCCGCCGCAACCCGGTCGGGTACCTCATAACCCTCCCGAATCCGGGCCGGCACCCCGAGCGCCATCCGCCGGGCCGGGAGGTGGAAGTTCGGCGAGATCACCGCGCCGGCGCCGACCACCGCGCCTTCGTCGATCTGGGAACCGTTCAGTACGACCGCACCGGAGGCGATCAGGCAGTGATCGGCGATGACGGCCGCTTCGATGTGCACGTTGTGCCCGACGGTGCAGTCCGAACCGATGATCGTGTGCTGGATCTCGGTGGTGTGCACGACGGTGCCGTCTTGGATGCTCGTGCGCTCGCCGACGAGGATCGTGCCGTTGCCCCCGCGCAGCACGGCGGTGGGCCACACCGAGCTCCCCGCCCCGAGGGCCACTGCTCCGATCACCACGGCCTCGGGATGCACGTCGGCGTCGGGATGAGTCTCCGGTTCGATGTCACCGAGCGCGTAGATAGCCACCTCCCGACACTATCGAGCGCGGGCTGCCCTCACGTCAGCGGCTTGGCGAAGCATCGGCTGTCCTCGGCGTGTCGGTCACCCCGAAGCGACCCATCTCCAGGTAGCCCGAGGAGCGGTACAGCGCGATCGCCTCCGGCTGGCGGGTGCCGGTCTCCAACACCATCCGCAAGCCCCCGGCCTCGGCGGCGGCCCGTTCCAGCTCCGCCAACAGTCGGCGCGCGTACCCCCGGCCCCGGTAGGTGTCTGCCACGTACATCCGCTTGAGCTCCACGTCACCGTCCCGCAGTTCGGGGTCGTCCGGTCGGCTGATCGCAGCCGCCATCCCCCGCAAAGAAATCGGTCGGTCTGCCGTGTAGCCGACCACGAACAACCCGAGCGGCGGGGCGAACTCGCCCGGCTCGACCGGGGTGCGGTCCGCCCCGCCGTAACGCTCCACATACACCTGCTGCACGGCGTCGATCAGTGCGACCGCGTCCGGGTGGTCGAAGCTGACGGCCCGTAGGTCCAAGCCGGGCGCCACGGCCAAGTGTTACCTCACACGAGTCAGTGACGCGTGCGTCGGGGCTGGGCCAGGTCCCAGACGGCGGCGGCAGTGAATCCGTAGGCCAGGTGCGGCACCAGGTCCGAGAGCCAGGAGTCGGCGGGCCAGGTACGGGGGTCCGTAATGCCCAGCGCAGCCATCGGGCCAGTGGTGGCGAGGTTCGCGGCCAACCCCGCGCCGATACCCAGGAACGTCAGCGGCACGCGACCGAGCCTCGGGCGGACGAGTCCGTAGAGCGCTCCGACACCCAGCCCGGATGCGATGCCGAGCAGGGCACCCAGCGCGGAGCGGCGGTTGGCTGCATCGTCGCTGTCCGGTCCGTTCTCCGACAGGCTCGCGCCGATGATCTCTTCCGCCTTGCGCACCGTATCGTCGGGGGTGGTGCTCGACGCCCGGGCACGGATGGTCATGTCCAGGTAGGTGACAGCGTTGAGCGCTGTCGTGCCGGCCGCGCCAGCAGCGATTCCGCTCAGCACGTCTCGACCTACAGACCCGCCCCGACTCATGCTGGGTACCGGCTAACCGTTGGGATCGGTGACGATCTGTCCGGCTGGGGACCGGCACTCTCCGTGCTGGCGGGAGTCGTCTGGCTCATGTGGGTGCCTCGGACCGGGTTGGGTGGCGTATCGGTCACATCTCGTGCAGTGGCGCCGCATCCACTCTCCGGCGGCGCCCATCCATCGCCGTAGTCGTACCCGCTGTCCGGCGCGGCAAACATCGTTTGGTGCCATCGCCCTCGTGGTGTGTTCGTCCCCGATCTGTAAGGAGTTCCGGCCAGCGGCTAGCTGGAGTTGTGTGATCGGCAGGGGTAGTTTTGGTCGCGTCCAGGCTGAAGTGGTGGCCTGCACCTCCAGACCCTGGGTGACCGAAGTTTCGACATGCGTGCCAACGGAAAGGTCAGCCTCGGTGAGCGGGCTAGCTGTCACCTCGATGTCCCGGCGTGGACCGCGGACCCAGCCCGTCGCGGCCGGGGCGCGGCACCGGACCGGCGCAGGCTCCGGCGGTGTCGACCGTGGTTGACACCGCCGATACCAAACCGAGTTCGCGGTCTGGAATCCAACCGCCGCCGCCGGTCTACGGTTTTCCGGCGCCGTTGTGGCGGCTGATTGAGCGGCGGCGCCCGCCCGGGCTGGGCCGTACCCGACACTGGCGCAGCCCGCTGCGCGGACCCTGGCTGACCTCGTTGTTCGGCGCAATGTTGCTGGGCTCCCTGCCGATCGTGATCGTGACCGGGCTGTTGGACTACATCGCCTACCTGCCCAGGTTGGGCCAGGCGTTGCCATCCGATGTGGGTTGGCTGCACCTGCCGCTCTTCGATTGGCCGTCCCGACCGTCGTGGCTGTTCCGGCTCACCGAAGGTCTGCACGTCGGTCTGGGCCTGGTGATCATTCCGCTGGTGCTGGCCAAGCTGTGGTCGGTGGTCCCCCGGCTGTTCGCCTGGCCGCCCGCGCGGTCACTGGCCCAGGCGCTGGAACGCCTCTCGCTGCTGGCGGTGGTCGGCGGGATCCTGTTCGAGATCGCCACCGGCGTGCTGAACATCCAGTACGACTACCTGTTCGGGTTCGACTTCTACACCGCGCACTACTACGGGGCCTGGGTGTTCATCGCCGGGATCGTCGTGCACGTCGCGATCAAGTTCCCAACCATGCTCAAGGGGCTGCGGTCGCGTTCGCTGCGCACCGAACTACGAACCACCCGAGCGGACACCCACCCCGAGCCGGCGCACCCCGAGGATCCCGACAGCCTGGTCGCACTGGACCCGGCGTCACCGAGCCTCTCACGTCGAGGTCTCGTCGCGCTGGTCGGTGGCGGGTCGGTGTTCGTCGGCTTGCTCACCGCCGGGCAAAGCGTCGGCGGGCTACTGCGTCCCCTCGCGGTGCTGCTGCCCAGGGGCCGTTCCTACGGCAACGGCCCGAACGACTTCCAGATCAACCGCACACCGGCCGCCGCCAAGATCACCGACGAGCTGGTCGGGCCGGCATGGCGGCTGACGCTGACCGGGGGCACCCAACCGATGACCCTGGACGCCCAGCAGCTCGGCACGCTGCCCATGCACACCGCCGAGCTGCCGTTGGCCTGCGTGGAGGGCTGGTCGGTGACGCAGACCTGGACCGGTGTGCCCCTACGCGATCTCGCCGCTTTAGCAGGGATACCCGCGCCCACCTCGGCGCGGGTCAGCTCGGTGGAGACAGCGGGAGCATTCAACACAGCACAACTGACCGGGGCACAGGTGCTGGACCCGGACTCACTGTTGGCCACCCACGTCAATGGGGCGCCGTTGACGATTGATCACGGCTTCCCGGCGCGAGTGATAGCCCCGGCAGTGCCCGGGGTGCACTGCACCAAGTGGGTACGGGCCATCGAGTTCCGGAGCACGGCGTGATCACCCGCTGGAGGGCGTTCTACGGCGAGCACCCGCTGCATCTGGTGGCGATGCTGGGCTGCCTCGCGCTGGGCGGCTACGCCGCGCTCAGGATACTGACCACGCCGTCCTGGCCACAGATCCTGCTGTGGTTCGTCGGCGCGATCGTGGCGCACGACCTGGTGTTGTTCCCGCTATACGCCACGGTCGACCGGGTACTGACACGGCTGGGCCGGCCGGGGCGCAGGGACGGCGCGGGAATCAACTACCTGCGGGTACCGCTGATGGGCGTCGGCCTGACCTTTCTACTGTTCTTCCCGGGCATCATTGCCCAGGGTGCCGCCACCTATCACGATGCCACTGGACTGACTCAGCAGCCGTTCATGGCGCGCTGGCTGCTGCTGTGCGCCGCGATGTTCATCGCGTCACTGCTGGTCTACCTGATAACGACCGGGGCAGGTCGGTTCCGCCGCCGGGTCGCACTACAGGCTGTTCACCCGGCGGCGGTACCCACCAGCACCCGACACCCACGAGCCCCGGCGTGACCACCTGGCTCAGAGCGTGTCCCGCGAATCACCCGACCGGCTGACCACCATCGGACCGCCGCAAGCGCAGCGCTCCCCAGTGGTCAGATCGTCACGATCGGCAGATGCCAGCCAGCCGCCTCCCCGAGCCAGCTGATGTCTCCCGGATCGGAGGTGGCCACCCGCGCGTTGTGCCGGATCGCCAGCACCGCGACAACCGCATCCGCGAGGTCCGCTGTGCCGGCCTGCCCACACAACTGACCGCCCTGCTTCGCGGTGACGACGTCAAGATCGAAAACTTGGCAGCTCTCGAGCAACCGGGAGAGCACAGCCTGCCGGGCTGTGCCGCGCCACACCTGACCCAATACAATCGTCGGAACGACGGGGCAACGGCCACTTCGCAGCGCTGCGGCATGAAGGCTGAGCATGCGGGCCGAACTTCGCTCGGCGGCAATCAGGGCGCCCGCGTCGTAGACGACCGTCATCGGCCCGGCTACCCGGTGCGGCGAAGGTCGGTCGGGACGATCGGCGTGGGCCCGGGTGCGGCCAGGAACGCCTCGACCTCGGCGATAGTCTCCGGCGGGATAGGACCGTGCTTGGCTTCGTACTCGGCGACCAGCTCTTCCGCCGCGATGCGACCAATGGCCAGGCGCGCCTGCTCGTCGAGCTGCGCCATGGCGGCGTCGGCAAGCCAGGCGGACACGCTCTGCCCGCATGCTTCGGCGGCCAGCCTGATCCGCTCGATCACCGAGGCCGGCATCGAGACCGAGATCTTGCGCACCTCACCCATGAAGCAACGGTACCATGGCGGTAGGACAATGTTGCTACCGCTCAGTCGGTGTTCAGACTCTCGCCGCGCCGTAGGCTCCTTTGCATGAGGCTCGACGAGGCGCCCAAATGGGCGTTCGCCGACGTCCTGGGCTCGGAGAACGTGATCAGCGACCCCGCCCGGCTGCGCAGCTACGAATGCGACGGCCTGACCGGCTACCGGGTGGTGCCATCTCTGGTATTGCTGCCACATACAGCCGAGCAGGTGGCCGCCGCCGTCCGGGTGTGCGCCGCCCACGGCGTGCCGTTCGTGGCCCGAGGCGCCGGCACCGGCCTGTCGGGTGGCGCGCTGCCGGTGGCCGAGGGGGTGGTGATCAGCCTGCAGCGGCTACGCCGGGTGCTGGAGGTCGACCCGATCGACCGGATCGCGGTGGTGGAGCCCGGAGTGACCAACCTGGACATCACCCGAGCCGCCGCCCCCTACGGGCTGTACTACGCCCCCGATCCGTCCAGCCAGCAGGTCTGCACCATCGGCGGCAACGTGGCGGAGAACTCCGGCGGTGCGCACTGCCTGAAGTACGGCTTCACCACCAACCACGTGCTTGCGCTGGAGGTGGTGCTGTCCGACGGGTCGCTGGTCACCCTGGGCGGCGACACCGGGGAGCAGCTCGGACCGGACCTGCGTGGGGTGTTCGTCGGCTCCGAGGGCACCCTCGGCATCGCCACCAAGATCACCGTGCGGCTGCTGCGTACGCCCGAGACGGTGCGCACGCTGCTGGCGGACTTTCCGTCGGTGGCCGCCGCCGGGGAGGTGGTCAGCGACATCGTGGCCGGCGGGATCGTGCCGGCGGCGGTGGAGATGATGGACACTCTGGCCATCGAAGCCGCCGAGGCTGCTGTACACGCGGGCTACACCCTCGGCACGCCGGCCGCGCTGGTCGTCGAACTGGACGGGCCCGCCGAGGAGTGCGCCACCCAGTTCGAGCAGGTCAAGGCGATCTGCGAGCAGCACGGGTGCACCCGGCTGCACGTCGCCGCCGACGCCGAGGAACGCGCCGCGATCTGGCGGGGCCGCAAGTCGGCATTCGCGGCGGTGGGCAGGATCAGCCCGGACTACTTCGTGCAGGACGGCGTGGTGCCGCGCACCCGGCTGGCCGAGGTGCTGGCCCGGATCGCCGCGATGGGCGATGAAGCTGGGCTCCGGGTGGCCAACGTATTCCACGCCGGCGACGGCAACCTGCACCCACTGGTGCTCTACGACGCCGCCGCCGGGCAGACCTCGGTGGCGGAGAAGCTCTCGGCCGAGATCGCCGAGCTGTGCGTCGAGCTGGGCGGCTCACTGTCGGGCGAGCACGGCATCGGCACCGACAAGGCCTGCTCGATGCCGATGATGTTCTCTCCAGCCGACCTGGCCGTGATGGACCTGGTACGGCGGGCCTTCGACCCGGCCGGGTTGTGCAATCCCGGCAAGCTGCTGCCCACCCCCCGGCTGTGCGGGGAACGGCCCGGGAAGTTCCGGCCGCACCCGCTGGAGGAAGCGGGGGTGATCGAACGCTTATGAGACCTGCTCGCAGGGTCGAATCATCGACCCAGAGACCTGCTCGCAGGGTCGAGTCATCGGCACCGACCACCGTGATCTCCCTTACCGACCTGGCGCAGGCCTGTGCGGCGCTGGCCGACACCGCCGGCAGCGTCCAGATCCGCGGCGCCGGCACCGCCGCCGACTGGGCCGGACGCCCCGAACCCGCCGACCTCACCCTGGATACCACCGCACTGTCCGGGATAATCACCCACAACCCCGGCGACATGACGGTCGCGGTGCGCGCCGGCACCCTGCTGCGCGCGCTCAACGCGGAGTTGGCCACCCACGGGCAGCGGGTCGCGCTGGACGCCGCCCGGGTGTCGCTGGGCGCAACCGTGGGCGGATTGATCGCCACCGCCGACTCCGGGCCGTCCGCATTGGTGCACGGCTCGCTGCGGGACCTGGTGATCGGGACGACCGTGGTGCTCGCCGACGGCACCCCCGCCCGCAACGGCGGACATGTGATCAAAAACGTGGCCGGGTACGACCTGGCCAAACTGATGCACGGCTGCCACGGCACCCTCGCGTTGATCGCCGAGGTGGTGCTGCGGCTGCACCCGGTGGTGGCGGCGAGCACCACATTGCGGCTGCCCGCATCACTGGCCGATTCGGTGATCGCGGCCCGATCGGTGCTGGCCAGTCCATTGGAACCGACGGCCTTGGAGTGGTGCGACGGTGGGTTGCTAGTACGGCTGACCGGGAGCGCCTGCGCGCTGCCACCCCGCGCCGACCGACTGACCGCGCTGCTCGGGCGCCTCGCGGAGCGGCTCGACGCCGAGGCGGACGCGGCGGCCTGGGGGAAGCACAGCGCGCTGG
>JALYVZ010000030.1 GCA_030852965.1 Actinomycetota bacterium
GTTGAGAGTCACTGCGCCTCCCGTTCGGGGTAGAACCGCACCAGCCGCGACACCACGTCGGCGGCCAACTCGTCGAGCGGTTGCCCCTCGACGAACGCCCGGGCCCGGAGCCGGCTGAATGCGGCGTCGAGCCCGATCCCCAGCTGTACCGAGATCATGCCGGTGGCCTGGTGTACCGAGGCCCGCACGACCGGTTCCGGGCCCCCGCCCGGATCACCGTTCACCGGTAGCCCGGCTTGCTCGTCGAGCAGCACCCGCGTCCCCAACTCGGCAAGGACCAGCGCGTCGGCCAGATGCTGGGCCGTCAACCCGCCGGGCTGGTCGCGGTAGAGCCCCAGGACACCGATCTGGATCGCGCCCAGCTGCATCGGCAGCGCAAAGATTGCGCGCGCGCCGGCATCGACCGCCAACGGCGCGAACAGGGGCCACCGCCGCTGCGCAGCGACGGTGGCCAGCTCGCCGATCAATACCGCGGTACCCCGGGCCAGCGCATCCACACACGGCCCCTCCCCGACGGTCACCTGCAGCTCCTCCAACCGGTGAGCCAGCAACCCGCTCGCACACACCGGCTCCGTCCCCGACCCACCATGAGCCAGGTTCACCCAGGCTTCACTGACCCCCAACTCCACGGCGGCCACCTGGCACACCGACCGCGCCGACGCCGGGATCCCCAGACCGGCGGCATGCGCGCCGACCCAACCCCAGACCTCGGTTCCCCGACTGAGCCGCACCACGACCGCTAGCCCGTCACCGCGGTGGCGGCCGGGGACCGCCACGACCGGGACGTCTCCGCACCGGTCCGGGGCGGGACAATCACGACCAGCCCCGAATGATGGGCGCGGGGCTGCGCTCCAAGCCGTCGGACAGAGCCCGGGTGTGCCAGCGCTCTGCGTGACATGCGCGCACCGCGTGGGACACTGCCGGGTAGGGGAGATGGTCGGCGTCGTCGGCGCCGCCGGATGGGACTGTCGTCATCGGACCCGGTCCTCCCGTGCGCCGCCGGCGCTGGGTGATGAAGGCAGACCCCCTCCGAGCGGCGGGAGTGTCGTCTGTCGTGTCTGCCACGCGCCGACAGGGTCCAGGCCGGGGAACTCGAGGCGAACAATGCGCCGATACCGCACCGTCCAGGGCACAGCTTAGCCCCGATCCCCTCAGAATCGGGCCTGGTGACAACCAGCGTCGATCGACCGGGCATGGCTACTTGTGAACCGCCGGATCGCCACGGCTCGATTCGACCTGCGCGGCGGATACCTCGGGCGCTGTCGGCGGCGGGGCGGCGTGCCCGGCGGGTGAGCGGCGGATCGGCCAGCAACTCGTCGATGGCGTTGTGCAGGCCCAGGTATCGGTCGCAGCACCGCCGCGCCGACCGAACCCGCTATTCGCTGGTAGCTGGATGGTCATCGAACGCAGCGGCCAGCAGTTCTTCGGCCGCCTGGGGCTTAGCGGAGTGATCTTCGGCGCCCCGCCCTGCCGGCGGTGGCCCCCGATACGCCGGGTGAGGCCGCTGCCGTCCGGATCTGCGGTCGCTGCGGCGACGTCACAGTCAACGGTGATCCGTGCACCTGCTCGCGGCCGTTCGACCCCGTCGATGTGCGCCGGCGGTATCGGGATGCGGTGGCGCAGGCCCGCATTGCCGACGGGCACGCGGATGCGGCACGAACACGAAGCACACCCCGAGCGGCGTAGGCCCGTCGACCGTCGGCCCCAGGACCTGACTCACCGCCCGTGACCTGGAGGCGCCCTAATGGCGGCGGCTGATGCCGAAGGCAAGGCCGAACAGGTCGGCGACAGCACGTCGCTGGAAATGGTGGCCCGCACCGGGCTGGTCGCTTACGGGCTGGTGCACCTGCTCATCGGCTGGCTGGCCCTCAAGATCGCGTGGAGCGCCCCTACCCGACGTTGACCTTGCAGGGGCAGCATGCGCAAGGCCTCGACGGCGCGATGCAGGCCATCCTGGCCCAGCCGTTCGGGAGATTCCTGCTCACTGCGGTGGCGCTCGGGTTCATCGTGTTCGGGCTGTTCGCGGTGCTGCACGACCCGGCCCAGCTCCACCAGCTGCGCGCGCAAGGCCGCAGCCCCCCGGACGTGTGCGTGGACGGCAGCGACCACTGAGGTGTCGGCCATCGAGGACTCGTCGATCACGAACAGGTCCTCCGCACCCAGCGCCCAGGCGCCGTCTCCGTCGTGGGTGCGGCCGTCGGCCAATCGGGCGTCGTCACGTCACAAAGAGTGGTGGCGGACCACGACCCCACCAATCGCTCAGGCCTGTCGAGCCGCCAGCCGCGCCTGGGTGCGTGCAGGTTGCTCGTCGAACCGGGTGGCCTGGGCTGACAGCCCGGCCACGAACTCGGCCAACTCGTCGCGGGCTTGCTCGCCCTGCGCGTCGAGACCTTCGATGTCGAAGACCCCCAGTGTCGCAGCAACGGTTGCACGATCTCATCGTGATGGACACGAAGGTCACAGATGCCCGCCTGGGCGATCTGCGCCGCCTTGCGCGTGAAGCCCGGGATCATCGCGCGCCCTCCCTCGCGCTGGTGTGGGCCGACGGCGGCTACGCCGGAAAACTGGTGACCTGGGTCGAACGACGGCCGCGGATCCTGCTCGACATCGTGCGCAAACCCGAGGGCCAACGCGGACTCTCGGTGCTGCCGCGACGCTGGGTCGTCGAGCCGACCCTGTCCTGGATCACCGCGCACCGCCGCCTCGCCCGCGACTACGAGCGCACCCCCGAGCACTCCGAAACCTGGGCCAAGTGGGCCATGATCGGAAATCATGACCCGCCGCCTCGCACCCGGTCCAGGCCACCTACCATGGCAGAAACAGCCGCAGCCTGACTTTCCCGACACGTTCTCAGATCCGGTGTCACTGCGCCCCGGTGTCCTTGACCGACCTGTCCCGCCACGGCGACCTCATCGAGCAGGGGCACCAGGAAACGGCAAGGTACCTCGCCGACCAGGGCTCTGGCAGTCTCACCAAGACGCTTCCCAGTGCGCGGTCACCCTGGAACTGACCGTGGACGCCGAGCGGCACAAGGAGGTCACCAGTGAGACGCGGGCAGCAGCCCCCGGACCCAGAGCTGATCCAGCCGCCAGCTGTCGTGCCCTGACACATTCTGACCCCAGTCGTCCACCGCGCACGGTCCTCCACCGCACACACCCCAGCCGCCAGCACCGCGACCAGGCCGTGGCGCGCACCGCGACGGGCCACGGACCGCCGACCCGGACCAGCGCCTGACGCGGGCTGGGCGCACGACCTGCACCGGGTAGACGCAGTCCGTCCAGTGAACGGCGACAGCCCGGATCGGCGATGATGCCGGTGCGGGCACAACTCACTTCCGACGATCACGTTGGCTTCGTGGCGCTCCTGAGCAACCCAATCCCGCGCCGGGTCCGAATACCTCGGCAGCCACCATCCTCGGGTTCTCCCGCGCCAGCAGCAACACAGAACACACCACGCCACTCTTGGAGGCGAGTTTTCGATGGAGCTCCAGCAATCCCCAAACACCAGCCCGGGTACCGCCGACACGCCCGCCCGAGGCCGAGCGGACATCCCGCTGATCTGCAGGCTGGTGCCGATCGCCACCTGGACGTTGACCGCGGCGGTCATCGCTGGCGGGGCGATCGGTATCGCTATCGCGCTGGCCAGTACCTGGTGGCTGGCCATCGGGTCGGTGCTGCTGGTGCCGGTGGTGGTGATCGGGCTGGTCTCAGCGATCCGGATCGGCGGTGAGCTCGCCCTCGCCCTACAGCACATGTCACATGACGTGACGCGGATCGCCGAGCGGCTGCCACAGCTGGCCGACACGGTGGACGACCTGGCAAGCCAGATGCCGCGACAGCTGCCCCAGATGGCCGACACGGCGGACGACGTGTTCAGCCACGTACCGGGACTAGGGATCCTGCGGAAGCTTTTCGACCGCTGACCCGCGGTCGGTTACTCGAGACTGAAACAACCGGATCGAGTCGAGCGTGGTTCGTCGTAAGCCACCGATGACGCGGCAGCCCCGTTGCGCGTGATCACGGCAGGTGCCGGTCCGCCGCCGATACCCACGTCACTGTGGGTTCACCGGCCCGACATGTCGTCGGTGACTGCGATGTCCAGCGCGGCGAGCAGCAGCGCACCAACGGTGACCTGCTGCTCGCCGCTGATCAGGCAGGACCGCAATGCCAGCGGCGACCGAACGCCGTCCAGCTCGGAACCATGCAGACGAGTCCCGGCGAGGTCCGAATTGTCCAGTATTGCTTCACGCAGATCACATCTCAGGAACGCGCTGTTGACGAACTGGCAACTCGTGAGGTCTGCGGCTCGCAGCACCGAACTCTCCATCAGCACGTTCCTCGCGTGTGCCATGCGCAGGTTCAAGAGATCCGCTCGGCAGTCGTCTATCCGGACGTCGCCGAGCTGCGTCCCGGAGAAAACGGTACCCGTCAGTCGGCACTCGCTAAAGACGACGCGGTCTAAGGTCGCCCCGTCGAAAGAGGCCCCAGACAGGTCGCAATGGACGAAATGCGTGTCGCGACACCGGAAACCGGTGAAGCCGCGGGCGGCCAAGTCGACCCCCACGATCTGGCTCTCCTGGATCTTCCAGTCGGCGACATGACTCGGCACAATGACAGAGTCGTTGGCGGCAACGCAGTCCCATAGCGCATCCTGTTCAACCTCCGGTGGCGCGGGGTCGAACTCAGCGGGCCCGAGCGGCGCGTCGGGCTCGAGCTTCAGTGTTCGCGCAGCGCGGTGTGTCATGGCGCCCATTCTCGCGCTTCGCGGGCCCCTGGGTGAGCACGGCGCCGGCGGCGGTGACGTGCAGCCGAGCGGTCCGGCCCCGAGCCGGTTCGGTGACGCGGGGCGGCCGCCCCGCGTTCCTCGAGCTGACGCAGGGTGGCCTGCATGCTCTGGGCGGTGACCCCGGCCCTGCGCCCCAACTCGCTGTAGGACAGCCCCGGCTCACCGGCCAGATGGCCCAGCAGCTGGCGCAAGATCAACCCGGTGTAGCGGCACGGCCCCGCTGGTCCAACTCCCCGTCATCCGACTTGTTGCCCGACTCTTACGGACCGCCCCTCGTCGATGGGCTGCCGTTGGCGTCGCTGTGATCGAGTGCTGGTGGCCGCGAGGGTGTACTCGGCGGTGGCAACGGCGATGATGGTGAAGCTGGGCGGCAGCGCGGGGACGGCGTAGGAGACCGCGAGCCCGGTCCACATCGCGGCCACGGCGAGCGCCCCGGACAGAGCCAGCGCGGGCCAGGGTCGGTTGGTGAGTCGCTGCGCGGCGGCGGCCGGGGCGGCGATGAGCCCGACGAGCAGCAGTGCTCCCACGACCTGGGTGGCCTCGCCAGCGGCGGCGCCGAGGATCGCCAGGAACAGCGGTCCGAGCAGGCCGACCGGCACACCCCGGGCGGCGGCGACGTGCGGGTCGAGGCTGGCGAACAGCAGCGGCCGCGCGATCAGCAGCAGCACGGCGATGAGCCCCACGGCGATCCACGCGGCGAGGACGGCGGACGCGGCGCTGACTCCGAAGATGGACCCGAACAACACCGTGGCGTTGGCGGCGGAGTTCCCGCTCGCGCGGTGAGTGCTGTAGAGCGCCAGGAAGAACACCCCGAGCCCGAGTACCCACGCCATGGCGTTGCCGATGATGACGTCGTCCGCGGCCGCGCGGCCGCCGAGCAGCCCGATCCCGAGCGCGACGGCGACCGTGGCGGTGAACAGGCCCAGCCGGGGGTCGACCCCGGCGGCCAACGCGGCCAGCGATCCGGCGTAGGCGACATGGGAGAGCATGTCACCGGCGAATACCTGTCCGCGCAGCACCACGAAATAGCCGACCAACCCGGACAACAGGGCCACCGAGGTTCCCGCGAGCAGGGCATGTTGCATGAACGGCAGCGACAGCATGTTCGCCAGCCCGCCGATGGGGTCCACGACCGTGGCGCTGGCCAGGTAGGGGCTCTGGATCATCCCGGCCAGCCGATCAGGACGCCGGACACCGGACGCCGGCCGACTCGATCGGCGATGTTGCGGTAGGCGCTGGCCGCGAGGTAGGCGGCGAAACCCAGGGTGGTGATCCAGAACCCGATCGGATAAGGGGAGAAGAACGCGGCGTACTCGCCGATCCAGGTGATCAGCAGCGCCAGCGTGACCGAGACGGCGATCCCGGTGGTGGGTCGGGCGGTGAGCCGGATGGCGGCCGCCGCCGGGGCGACGAGCAGGGCGAACACGAGCAGGCTGCCGGTGACCTGGCTGGTGCCGGCCGTGGCAAGACTCAGCAGCACCAGGAACCCGGCGCTGATCAGGCGCACCGGGACGCCCCGCGCGGCGGCCACGTCTGGATCGACGGTGGCGAACAGCAGCGGGCGACCCAGGATCGTCAGCGCGACCAGGCAGACTGTCCCGGCTAGCAGCAGAACGATGACCTGGGTGTCGGTGACCCCGGTGACTGTGCCGAAGAGCAGGTTGTTCAACCCGGTCAGAAAGCCTTTGTAAAGGCTGACGAACAGGAGTCCGCAGGCCAGCGCGAACGCCTGCACGGTGCCGATGCCGGCTGACTCCTCCCCGGAGCCGCCGAACCCGCCCCTGGTGTGGGCACCTCCGGGCAGGGCTGCGATGACCAGCGCCCCGGCCAGGCAGAACCCCACGTAGCCGAACCCGGCATTGACGCCCAGCCAGGTGGCGCCGGCGGCGCCCGGGAATCCGATCACCGCCAGAGTGTGCCCTGCGAAGCTCTGCCGGCGCAGCACCATCAGGTAGCCGATCGCGCCCGCGACGACGGCGACGACGGTCCCGGCCCGCAGCGCGTTGAGCATGAAGTGATAGCTGAGCACCTGACGGAGGCCCTCGACGAGGTTCCATCCCGGCCCGTCGGTCAGCGCCGTGTTCACGGCGTGGACGGTGTTCACGGTGGGGGCCGGTGCGTGGTCCGGGAATGGTCCGGTGGAGCGTCGGGTTGGCCGACGACCACCAGCCGCCCGGCCCGGTCCCGAAGCACGTCGATCGGGGTGCCGTAGAGCATGGTCAGGGTGTCGGCGGTGATCACCTGCTCGGGTGTGCCCAGCACCGCCCCGCCGTGGGCGAGGTAGATCACCTGGTCGAGATGGGACAGGATCGGGTTGACGTCGTGGGCGACCAACAGGACAGCCACCCCCTCGCCACGGCACACCGACTGGATCAGGGCGCTGACCGAAGCCTGGCTGGTGGCATCCAGGCTGTCCAGCGGTTCGTCCAGGAGCAGCAGTTCGGGGCGGCGCACCAAGGCCTGGGCGATCAGGAGCCGTTGCTGCTCGCCCCCGGAGCATTGACCGATCGGGCGCTGCGAGTAGGCCTGCGCCCCGACCAGGGCGATCACCTCACGGACCCGGTCGCGGGCGGCGCGCGCCCTGGCCCGGCCCCGTGGTGTGGGCAGCGGCACCCCCCAGCGGTCTCCGTCCAGGCCGAGGCGCACGATGTCGACACCGCGGACTCGCACGCCCGGGTCGAACGCCCGCCGCTGCGGTACGTAGCCGATCTTGGAGTTGCGCGCGCCGGGGCGCTCGCCGAGCACCTGGGCCTTCCCAGCCGTGATCGGGATCAGCCCGAGGACGACCTTGAGCAGGGTGGACTTGCCGACGCCGTTCGGGCCGAGCACCGCCACGAACTCGCCGGCCCGCACCGTCAGGCTGACCTCCGACCAGACGGTGCGCCCGGCCACCTCGGCCGCCGCCCCGGTCAGGGACATGATCTCCGGCCCGGCCGCCCGGTGTGTCATCTGCCGGTCGCCTGCGCCAGGGCCGTCGCCAGGGCTTGCAGCTGGTCGGACTGCCAGTCCTGGAAGCGTGCGCCGGCCGGAGACAGGGTCTCGGTCACCGCCACCACCGGGATCCCGGCCTTCTTCGCGGCGTCAACCTGCGCGGCGACATCGGGGGTCGAGTTCTGGCTGTTGAACACGTATGCCTTGAGCTGGCGGCCGCTGAGCTGGCGATCGACGGTGGTCTTGGCCGCGGCGGACGGGTCGGCGCCCTCGCTGATCGCGTTGAGGAACTCCGGAGGGGTTACCAAGTCCAGCCCCAGCGCGTCCGACAGCGGCGCGAAAATGCTCTCGCTGGCCCCGACCGGGGTGCCGGCGTAGCGGGCCTTGATGTCGGCGATCAGCTGGTGGTAGCGAGCGAGCCCGGTGGTCTCGAATGACGAGCGCTGGGTGTCGAAGTAGGCGGCGGCGGCCGGGTCGAGCATCTTCAGACTCGCGGTGATCGCATCGGCGGTCTTCTCCACGTCCAGGGGCGAGTACCAGCGGTGCGGGTTCCCGCCGTCCGGGGTGCCGACCAGCTGGCCCACGTCCACCACGATCCGGTTCGGATCCGGGCTCGCCGCGATCGACTTCGCCGCCCACGGGTCGTAGCCGACGCCGTTCTCGACGAACAGCACCGAGGAGGCGATGGTCCGACCGTCCGCCGGGGTCGGCTCGAACGCATGCGGATCAGTGTCCGGATTGGTGATGATCGACCTCGCCTGGACGTGGCCGCCGCCGAGCTGGGCGAGGATCGAGCCCCAGGCGTTGGTGCTCGCCGCCACCGGAAGGACCGTCCCCTCGGCATCGGGGGCGGGGGCACCCGGCTGCGGCGCACCGGTGGCGCACCCGATGGCTCCCACCGCCACCGCCAGCCCCACAGCGGACACCACCAGCGCCCGACTGGTCATCACAACGCTCCCGTCAACGGTCCGGGATTGGCCGAGACCACCAACGAGTACTCTATACGGAAATGAAAATCGTGTGCAAGATCGCCCCACTGCGAGCGGAGCCGCACCGCGACGCTCCTCCCCCTAAACGATAATGACAACCGTTTCGACCACTCTATACCTCCTTGCGCCAGGCGGTGGGGCGCAGCAGGCGCAGCCCGTTGAGTCCGACGACGACGGTGGAGCCTTCGTGTCCGGCCACGCCCAGCGGCAGTGGGAGGTGCCCGAGCAGGTCCCAGAGGACCAGTCCGCCGATGAACGTCGCGGCGATGAACAGGTTGGCCACCACGACTCGGCGGGCGCGCCGCGACAGCGCGATGACGGCGGGGATGGTGGACAGGTCGTCCCGGATGACCACGGCGTCCGCGGTCCGCAGAGTCAGCTCCGAGCCGGCACCGCCCATCGCGATGCCGATGTGGGCCGCGGCCAGGGCGGGTGCGTCGTTGATGCCATCACCGACCACCATCACCCGCTGCCCGCTCATCGCCAGCTCACGCACGGCGGTGACCTTGTCCTCAGGCAGCAACCCGGCCCGCACATCGGTGATGCCGACCTGTTCGGCCAGCCGGATCGCCGTGGCGTGGTTGTCCCCGGTGAGCAGTACTGGGGCGGTGCCGGTCAGTCGGGTGACGGCCGCGACGGCGGCGCCGGCTTCGACGCGCAGTTGGTCGGCGATGCCCAGCACCCCGACCGGGCGGGTGTCGCGGAGTACGACGACAGCGGTGTGACCACGTTCGTGCAGCGCGTCGACCGCCGATCTGGCCGCCTCAACCTGCGCCTTGTCGTGCGTCGGCGGGAGCAACGCGGCCGCAGATCCGATCTGGATGAGATGGTCGCCGGCCCGTGCGATGACCCCGCGTCCGGGTGTGGCGGAGAAGCCGGTCACCTCGTTCAGGTGCAGCTCGCGGTGACGCGCGGCGCGCACGATCGCCGCGGCCAGGGGGTGTTCGCTGAAACGCTCGACCGAGGCGGCCAGGCGCAGCACCTCGGCTTCGGCCACGCCGGCGCCAGGCAGTGCCCGGATCTCGGCCAGCGCGGGCAGGCCCCGAGTCAGCGTGCCGGTCTTGTCGAACGCGACCTGGGTGGTGGCACCGAGCTGTTCCATGACCACCGCCGACTTGACCAACACCCCGTGTCGGCCAGCGTTCGCGATCGCTGCCAGCAGCGGCGGCATCGTGGCCAGCACCACCGCGCACGGCGAGGCGACGATCATGAACGTCATCGCGCGCAGCAGCGACTCCTGCACCGGTTGCCCGGCCAGCAGGGGCAGCACGAACACCGCGATGGTGGCGACGACCATGCCGATGGAGTAGCGCTGTTCGATCTTCTCGATGAATAGCTGCGTGGTGGACTTGGTGCGGCTGGCCTGCTCCACCAGGGTCGCGATCCGGGCCACCACCGACTCCCCGGCGCGGCGGGTCACCCGGACTCGGAGCGACCCGGTGCCGTTCAGCGTGCCGGCGAACACCTCGTCACCCACCGCCTTGTCCACCGGCAACGGCTCCCCGGTGATCGTGGCCTGGTCCACCTCGCTCGTCCCGGACACCACCGCGCCGTCAGCGGCGATCTGTTCCCCTGGCCGGACCAGGATGACCTCCCCGATCTCCAGGTCAGCCGCGGCCACCGGCTCCTCGTCGCCACCGGGGCTCAGGCGGGTGGCGGTGTCGGGGGTCAGGTCAAGCAGGCCCCGTACCGAGTCCTCGGTCCGCGCGGTGGCCAACGCTTCCAGAGCCCCGGAGGTGGCGAAGATGACGATCAACAGGGCACCATCGGTGACCTGCCCGATCGCCGCCGCACCGATCGCGGCGACCACCATCAGCAGATCGACATCCAGGGTCTTGGCCCACATGGCGCGCAGCCCAGCCAGGCCGGGCTCCCAGCCCCCGGCCGCGTAGCAGCCCAGATACAACGTCCACCACAACCACGCCGGCCCCCCCGACAACTGGGCGACCAGCCCGGCCAGGAACAGTGCCACCGCCGTGCCGGCCCACCGCATCTCCGCCAAGGCCAGCAGTCGGGTCCGTCGAACCGGCACCACATCTCGCGCCGAACCGGCGTGCGGCGGCCTCAGACGGGGGGCGGCGGAGAAGGTAGCCACAGATCACACCTCGACGACATCGGCGGAGAACGGGAAGCGACCCCACCGACCATAACAGAAACTATGAAGATGTCTTCACGTATGACACTGAGGGTATGCTCCGCGCATGGGGCACGGGGTCGAGGGTCGGGATCTGCCGGTCGGGCGCCTGGACCCGGAGACCGCGGCGCACGTGGCGACCACCCTGCAGGCCCTGGCCACGCCGAGCCGGCTGCTGATCCTCACCGAGCTGCGCCAGGGCCCCCGCCCGGTCACCGAGCTGGCCGAGGCGGTGGGCATGGAGCAGTCCGCCGTGTCGCATCAGCTGCGGCTGCTGCGCAACCTGCACCTGGTCACCGGCACCAGGACCGGGCGCAACATCGTCTACAGCCTGCACGACCACCATGTCGCTCAACTGATCGACGAGGCCGTCCACCACACCGAGCACCTGCGCCTTGGGCTTACCGACCGCCCCGAAGTCGGCTGACGGCGCGGCGCCAGCTCACGCCTTCGCGATCGCGGCCTCGCGTCGTTCCATCAGCCGCCAGATCATCGGGGTGAAGATCAGCTGCATCGCGAGGTCCATCTTGCCCCCAGGGCAGACGATGGTGTTCGGCCGCGACATGAAGGAGTCGTGCAGCATCGAGAGCAGGTAGGGGAAGTCGATGCCCTGGGGGCGGGCGAACCGGATCACGAGCATGGACTCGTCGGCGGTCGGGATCGTCCGGGCGATGAACGGGTTGGATGTGTCGACCACGGGTACGCGCTGGAAGTTCACATGAGTGCGAGAGAACTGCGGGGCGATGTAGTGCACGTAGTCCGGCATCCGGCGAAGGACCGTCTCCATGACCACCTCGGTCGAGTACCCGCGTTGCGTCTTGTCCCGCAGCACCTTCTGGATCCATTCCAGGTTGATCACCGGGACGACACCGATCAGCAGGTCGGGGTGCCGGGCGACGTCGACCTTGTCGGTGGCGACTCCCCCGTGCAGGCCCTCGTAGAACAGCAGGTCTGAGTCTGGCGGCAGGTTCTCCCACGGGGTGAAGGTGCCCGACGGCTGGTTGTACGGCTCGGCCTCGGCGTCGTTGTGCAGGTACTTGCGTACCTTCCCGCTGCCGGTCTCCCCGAAAACCCGGAACAGCTCCTCCAGGTCCTCGAAGAGGTTCGACTCGGGCCCGAAGTGGCTGAACGTGTGATCGCCCTCGGCAAGGGCCGCCGCCATCCGGTCCTTCATCTCGACGCGGTCGAACCGGTGGAAGCTGTCGCCCTCGACGTAGGCCGCGTCGATGTGCTCGCGGCGGAAGATCTGCTCGAAGGTCCGCATCACCGAGGTCGTCCCGGCGCCGGAGGCGCCGGTTACGGCGATGATCGGATGTCTGGTGGACATGTCGTTCCCGTTTCGTCGATGTCGCTGGTCAGCTGGTGACTCGGAACAGGCCCCTGGCCCCGAACAGTGGCGAGTCCTCGGCGCCGGCCTGCTCGTTGGCGTGCAGGTTCTCGATCCGCTCGACCTCCTCGCTGGCACCGAAGACCAACGCAATTCGCTGGTGCAACTCGTCGGGCACCACGTCGAGGATCCGCCGCAGACCGGTGCTGGCCTGCCCACCCGCCTGCTCCACCAGGAACGCCACCGGCGCCGCCTCGTACAACAACCGCAACCGACCGGCCCGCGACGGGTCCTTGGTGTCGCGCGGGTAGAGGAACACCCCGCCCCTGGTCAGAATGCGGTGCACCTCGGCGACCAGTGAGGCCACCCAGCGCATGTTGTAGTCCTTGCCCCGGGGTCCGGACTCGCCGGCCAGACACTCGTCGACGTAGCGGCGTACCGGGGGCTCCCAGAAGCGGCGGTTCGAGGCGTTGATCGCGAACTCCTTGCCCGCCGTCGGGATCCGCATGTCCCGGTGGGTGAGGATGAACTCCCCGAGCTCCGGCTCCAGGGTGAACCCGTGCACGCCGGTGCCGACACTCAGCACGAACATCGTCGACGGCCCGTAGATGGCGTACCCAGCACAGACCTGCGCCGAGCCGGGCTGCAGAAAGTCTGCGGCTGTCGCGTCGACACCCGGTTTCGGGGCCCGCAGGATCGAGAAGATGCTGCCCACGGCGACATTGACGTCGATGTTGGACGAACCGTCCAGCGGGTCGAACGCCAGCAGGTACTTCCCCCTCGGGTACTCCGACGGGATGTGGTGTGGGTCCTCGAGCTCCTCGGACACCATGCCGGCCAGCTGTCCGCCCCATTCGTTCACCCGCAGGAACAGGTTGTTGGCGATGACGTCGAGCTTCTGCTGGGTCTCGCCCTGGACGTTGATGCTCGACTCCACGCCCAGCACACCTGCCAGCGCCCCGTGTGCCACCCGTTTGGCGATGGCCTTGCAGGCCAGCGAGACGTCGAGGATCAGCGAGTTCAGCTCCCCGCTGGCGCCGGGATAACGTCTGCGCTCCTCGATCAGGAACCTGGTCAGCGTCGTGCGGTCGGCGACCATCACGTCCTCCTCGGATCGGGACCGAGCGACAACCAGACCCCCCGGCCGGGTCGCTCGCTAGACCCGGCGGGGAACCGGGTCGGGACAAACGTACGTCCCGACTGCGACGCCCGCCATCCCTCGCGCAGTGGAGAGCCGGGGGGACAGCTCCCAGCTCCATCCCCCCGAGGGTCCCACTCACGGGGGGATGTGGTGCACCGCGGTCACGCCATAATGTGGTGTGGTGAAACTGGACCCAGCATGACCAGCACCATGATGCAATCCGTCGCCGACACCGCTCGGGAGCTCGTGGGCGCTCGGCGCGGCATCCTTGCCGCCGACGAGAGCATCGCCACGATGTCGAGCCGGCTGGAGAAGGCCGGTGTCGAGCCGAGCGAGGACAACCGGCGGGCCTACCGCGAGATGCTGGTGACCACACCCGATCTGTCCGACGGGGTCAGTGGTGTCATCCTTTGCGACGAGACGCTGCGCCAGCGGCTCGCCGACGGGCGGACGTTCCCTCGGGCGCTGCTCGACATGGGTATTCTCCCCGGGATCAAGGTCGACACCGGTGCGCGACCCCTCGCCGGCTGGCCCGGTGAGACGGTCACCGAGGGCCTCGACGGGCTCGACGCCCGGCTGGTGGAGTACGCCGATCTGGGGGCGCGGTTCGCTAAGTGGCGGGCGGTCATCACGATCGGCGAGGCGACGCCCAGCCTGTGGGCGGTGCGCGCAAACACCCATGCGCTGGCCCGTTACGCGCGTTCCTGTCAGGCCGCCGGCATCGTGCCGATCGTCGAGCCCGAGGTGATGATGGACGGCACCCATTCACTCTCGCAGTGTGCCGCGGTCACGGAGCTGACCCTGACCACACTGACCAGCGCGCTCACCGACGCCGGTGTCGATCCGACGGCAATGGTGCTGAAGCCGAACATGGTGGTGCCGGGCGCGGGCGCGGAGCAGCAGTCCACCCCTGGCGAGGTCGCGCGGGTCACCGTGGACACCCTGCGGGCCACCATGGCCGCCGAGCTGGCCGGGGTCGCGTTCCTCTCGGGCGGACAGTCACCCGAGACGGCGACGACCAACCTCGCCGCCATGCAGCTGATCGACACGCCCTGGCCACTGACGTTCTCCTTCGGGCGGGCGCTGGTGAGCCCCGCGCTGGACGTCTGGCGCGGTGCACCCGACCGCGCCGAGGCGGCCCAGGCCACCCTCTCGAAGCTGGTGACCGCCAACTCCGCGGTGCTGCGGAAAGGGCGCTCCTGAGACTGAGTGGGTGCACGTTTTCCCAGACGCTCTCTGGTCTGGGGTCGGCCCGCCTCGCGCGGCCGAAGGCTCCAGGTGAACCGGCACTGAGACGAATGGGCGGGTCGATGACGCGGGCTCTGCGACTGTTGATTGTGCTGCTGCTGCCGCTGCTGGTGATGGCCGGCTGCAAGGGCAACGACAGCGCACCGCCGGCGGCTTCCGCTGACTCCGCGCAGGACGGCTCGATTCCACCAGACCCGACCGGGACCGGATCCGACGCCCAGCCGATCGATGAGGGCTGCCCGACCAGCAACACCATCGCGTTCGCGAAGACGAAGTTCGTGCTGCACACCGGGCTGGCATTCGGCGCGTTCCACCGCTACCTCTACAAACCCTACAAAGCCGGCACCTTCTCCAAGGGCGCGGACGGCCGCATCAAGGCGTTCATCAAGGGCGGGCTGGCCGCCCTGTTCGTCAAACGCGAGATCCGGTTGGCCAGCGCGGACGTCAAGGCCAACCCCACCCTGTGCAAGGCGATCGCCGCCCCGCTCGGCAAGATCGGCGACAGCGTGAAAGACGCCCTCGACAAGCTCAAGGGCGGCGACGCCGGCGGGGTGGAGAACGTCAACTCCCTGGTGTCCTCCGTCGAGAACACCTCGGGCAAGGACGGCGTGGCCATCACCGAGAACGAGAACCCCGATCTGAGCTCCAACCCCCACTAGGCTCGGTCACGCGGCCGCTGAGGCGGCCAGCTCGCTCACCCGCGAAGTCCTTTGAGGTCCTGTTTCTGAACGCCGGTCGACTACCGGACCCGGATCAGCGAATGACCTCTACCGGGACAGCGAGGTCGAGATGTGCCCATGCCGCGTCCGCGGTTACGGCGGGAGCCGCCAGCCGATGAGCCAGGGCGAGGCAACAACGATCACCCAATGACAACCCGGCCTTGCGGGCGACGGGCCACAACCTTGCCGCGTGGACGGCATCCTCCTCCGTGAGCGGCTCAACCCTCAGGCCCAGGGTGGCCAGTCGGCGGGTCGCCCGATCGGCGTCAACTCCGTGCGACGGTCGACGAACTCCGCGCCCGGTTCCCTGCGTAGCCACGCCAACACCGCGGACGCGTCGAATACCGCCACCCTGGACGCGCCGGGCTCTGACTTGACGTCCGCGTCGCCCGCCGTCACGCCCGGCCTCCGGGCTGGCCGTCTTCGGTCGCCGCCTCGGCCCGCCGGTCGGCGATGAGTTCGTCCGCGACCGACACGCCGGGACAGCCGGTCCAGGCGGCGGCGACGTCGCGGCGGAGCCGCGCGCTCAGCTGCTCACGAGTCTCGATCACGACTCGACCATCCTCGACATACACAACCAGCGGAGCCCCAACCTCCAACCCGGCCTCCCGGCGGATCTGGGCTGGGATCGTCACACGCCCTTGAGCATTGACAGATAGTTCCGAACGTGGCACCACTGCTGAACTCTCTGACACATGACAATGGTAACTGACAATGATGGTGTTGACCCGCACGCCGTGTGGTCCGTAGTCGGACGCCATCTGCCGGGACGGGGCGCTCATCATGGTCAAGACCCGTCTGGCGGTGGCCGACGCTCGGCGTGGCGCGGCGGCATCACCCCGCCGAGTCGAGTTCCAGCTCGAACTGATCGGTGACTGGACGCCGGACGACCCGGTCACCGTCGCGGTCAAGGCGCTGATGCCCGACTGGGTGCGCTGGCTCGGTGAGCGAGCCGGGCTGCCCGAGCACCTGCGCGTGAGCGCGATCGAGGCACCCGCACTGCGTGATCGTAGGAGAGCCTCGCGCCATCGTGGCTGCCGGGAACGTACCGCAGCCAAACGTGAGGGTGTCACCACGGCTGTCTGCGCGAAACCCGAACGACCGTGACGGCACTCTCACGGTTCCGTGGTGCGTGGTCAGTGCTGGAAGTCGATCACCAGGCGGGGAGGCCCGCCGAGTACGGTGACGCGGAACGGGGTCTTCGCCCGTAACCCGACCACCCAGTTCAGCACGGCCTCGAAGTCGCCGGCAGCCTGCGCCTGGGTCACCTGCGCGGTACCGGCGGCCACTGTGGCCGGGCCGGTGTAGGTCGGCGCCCCGGTATCCTCCCGGTGACCGCTGGCCGGGTGCAGCGTCACGACCACCGCGGTGGTTGCCCCTGGCAGCGGAATCTCAGCCCCGGATGCGTCGGCCCGCACCGGCAGCGGCCGGTAGCCGACGGTGTAGCCCGGTACCTGGTCGGTGAACTCAAGCACCAAGCGGTCGTAACCGTCCTGGCGAGCCAGCCGTACCGTGCTCAGGTGGCCGAGGACGGCACGGGAGACGTGGACGTCGGCGGTCCGGCGCCGGGTAGCGGAGTCGGCACCGGAGCGGCCGACGGTGTGCTCGCCGAGGGTGGTACGCCCGAACGTGGGCTGGCAGGGCTGCTCGACGCGGAGTGTCGAGTGTGGGCACCGGTGCGGCAGCCGGCAGTCGTCGGCTACTCGTGCCGATCCAGCCACGCCAGGCCTCCCGGCGTCGCGCCGTCCAATGCGGTGAGCACCTGCCCGAGGCCGTCGTAGAGCCGGGGGTGCTCCCAGGGCCGGCTCACCAGCTCGCTGCCCGCGTCGTCCAACTGTGCCCGTAGCTGCTTCAGCAGGGTCGCCCACCCGCGCACGTCCGTCGGCGGCCCCGGCGCCACAGCAGGCACAGCAGGCACAGCAGGCGATGGCTCGGGCTCCCTCGACTCCGCAATGCGGGCGGACTCGGCCTGCCGCAGCGCCCAGGCCCGCTGTCGGCACGCGGGGCGGCAGTAGATGCTCGGACGACCCCGCCGCCGTGGCTGGAACGGCTGTCCGCATTCGGCACAGGTCCGCGCTGCCGGCTCGGTGTCGGCCCGGTCGACACTGGGCACGCCATCTATCCTGGCAGAACCCTCGTCAGAACGAGGTATGCATCTCCACCCCGCCGAGGGCCAAGAAGGTCGTCCGGATCCGGCAGCCTTCGAAGTGAACCCGGTCAGCCAAATCCGCCGATCACCGCGTGATGCGCGTCCTGCGCGAACCCTGCTGGCAAGCCAGGCCAGGCAGGCCGATGCGCGAACCGATTCGGCCGGTACCAGTCGGCATGACTCAGCTAAGCCGCGTCGACCATCAAGGCGATCTCGGTGTCATCGAAGCCCAGCTCGGCCAGCACCGCGGCGGTGTGCTCGCCGAGCGCGGGCACCGCTCCGGGCGGCAGCTCCCAGCTCGGGTCCGCGCCCACCGGGCGCAGTCCGCGCACCGGACCGACCGGGGTCGGATGCTCCCGCCAGTGCCCCGCCAGCTGCGGATGACGCAGGACGTCCGCGACATCGTTCACCCGACCGTTCGCGACACCCGCCGCGTCCAGCCGGAGCGCTGCCGCATCGCTGCTCAACGTCTTGGTGGCGGCCGCGACTGCGGCGTCCACCTTGGCCCGGTTCGCGCAGCGCGCCACATTGGTGGCGAAGTGTGGGTGCACCACCAGGTCGGGACGCTCTAGCACGTCGGCGGCCAGGCGCGCCCACTCGGTATCGTTCTGCACGCTGATCAGCACGTCCGGGCCGTCGGCGGTGGGGTAGGCGTCGTAGGGGGCGACGGCGGGATGGCTGATGCCCGAGCGGGGCTGCTGCTCACCGGTCGCCTCGGTGAACGTCAGCGGATAGCCCATCCACTCCGCGAGCGCGGCCAGCAGACTCACCTCCAGGCTCGCGCCCTGCCCGGTGTTCGCCCGGGCCAGCAGCGCGGCGAGCACCGCATTGGCCGCGGTGATGCCGCCGGCGATGTCACCGACCGGGACGCCCGACTTGGCCCGGTGCGCACCCGCCCCAGTGATCGAGATTAGCCCGGTCTCGCCCTGCACCAACATGTCGTAGGCCCGCCGACCGGCGTATGGACCGTCGACGCCGTAGCCGTTGATCGCGCAGACGATGAGCTCCGGGCGGCGGGCCCGCAGGGTCTCGGCATCCAGTCCGAGCCGCTGGGCGGCACGCGGCGAGAGGTTCTGCAGCACCACGTCGACCCGGTCGGTCAGCCGGCGCAGCGCATCGGCCCCGAGCGGGGACTTCACGTCCACCGCGACCGACTCCTTGCCCCGGTTCAGCCAGATGAAGTGGCTGCCCATCCCGCGCACCGCGTGGTCGTAGTCGCGGGCGAAGTCACCCGTACCCGGGCGCTCGATCTTGATCACCCGGGCGCCGAGGTCGGCCAGCTGCCGGCTGGCGAACGGCCCGGCCACCGCGTGCTCGACCGCCAACACGGTCACCCCGGACAACGGTGCGTTGGACATACCCAACCCCGACCGACCCTTCACCGACGACCAGCCCTTCACCGACGACGCAGCCCTTCACCGACAACGCAGCCCACGACCACCTTATTGAGTCGGGCTCGTCACCAGGGTCGGGGTAGACCGGGAGCCGGACCGAAGCTACTATTCATCGTACGTGGAATTAATCGAACCTCGTTCGGCGGCTGTCGCGGCCGTGGAGGGAGCGCCATGAACGTGCCCGGCCCAGCGGCCCTCGACCCGGCCATCCAGAGCCCAGCCATCCAGAGCCCAGCCGGCCGGGTGGCCGTCGAGTCCCTCGACCTGGCGGTCGTGCTCGGTGGACGGCGCATCCTGCACGGCCTGACCTTCGACGCGCCCGCCGGCCAGATCACCGGGTTGTTCGGGCCGAGCGGCTGCGGCAAGACCACGCTGATGCGCTGCGTGGTCGGCGTGCAGCAGATCAGCTCGGGCACGGTTCGGGTACTCGGCGAGCCGGCCGGCACCGCCTCGCTGCGCAGCCGGGTCGGCTACGTCACACAGGCGGCCTCGGTATACACAGACCTGACTGTGTGGGACAACGTGCGCTACTTCGCGGCCGTCTACGGCGTCTCCCGGGTCGCGGCAAAGCGGGCACTAGCCGACGTCGACCTCGCCGACCAGGCGGGCCAGTTGGTCCGGACGCTCTCCGGCGGGCAGAAGGCCCGGGCGTCGCTGGCGTGTGCGCTGCTGGCCGCCCCGGAGCTGCTGGTGCTCGACGAGCCGACCGTGGGGTTGGACCCGGTGCTGCGCCGCGAGCTCTGGGTCCGGTTCCACGCGATGGCCGCCGCCGGCACCACGCTGCTGGTCTCCAGCCACGTGATGGACGAGGCCAGCCAGTGCGACAAACTGCTGTTCATGCGGGAGGGCCGAATCGTCGCCGACGACACGCCGACTGCACTGCGCGCCGCGACCGGCACTGAAGACCTGGAGGAGGCGTTCCTCCGGGTGATCCGGAGCGCCGAGCCGGAAGCAACCCGGCACGCGGCGACGCTTCCGGAGGTGGCGCGATGACCGGCCTGCTGACTCAGAGCCCCGCGCCCCCGACGGCCGCGCCACCGCCCCCACCATCGACTCCGAGCGAGCCGAGGGGGCGGTTGGTCAGCCCACGGATCGTGGCCGCAACCGCCCGCCGGGTACTGAGCCAGCTACGCGGTGACAAGCGCACGGTGGCCATGCTGCTGGTCGTCCCCAGCGCCCTGCTGGCCCTGATCAACCAGATGTACGACAACCAGGCGTCGTTCAACCGGATCGGTCTCACGCTGCTCGGGATCTTCCCGTTCACCCTGATGTTCCTGATCACCAGCATCGCGATGCTGCGCGAACGCACCAGCGGGACGCTGGAGCGGTTGCTGACCACGCCGCTGTCCAAGCTCGACCTGCTGCTCGGGTACGGCATCGCGTTCGCGGTCGCGGCCACCGCCCAGGCGGTGGTCACCTGCGCGACCGCCTACCTGCTGCTCGACCTCTACACACCCGGCAGTCCCCTGCTCGTCCTCGTGGTGGCGATCGCCAGCGCACTGCTCGGCATGGCCCTGGGCCTGCTGGCCAGCGCGTTCGCCACCAGCGAGTTCCAGGCAGTGCAGTTCATGCCGATCGTGGTGATGCCGCAGACCTTCCTGGGTGGCCTGTTCGTGCCACGCAAGCAGATGGCCAACTGGCTGGAGACCGTGAGCGACGCCCTACCGCTGACCTACAGCATCAAGGCCTTGGAAAAGGTGGGCAGCACGGCCCTGGTGACCGGTGAGTTCGTGGGGGATCTGGCCGCCGTCCTCGGCGCCGCGCTCCTCGCCCTCGTGCTGGCCGCCACCACGCTGCGCCGGCGCACCGGCGACCGGACCCCTGCAGAGCAGCGCAGGCTGCGAGTGATCCCGCTGGTAGCGCTCATCCTCAGCGGCGGCATCGCGGTGTACTACGGCATCGACGCGGCCCGCTACGTCACCACCGACAACGCATTCGTCGACGGCCAACAGCTGCCGATCGTCGCGAAGACCGACGGCACGCTGCTCGACTGGCGGGCCACCCTGGGCACCACCGTGCGCGCGGACCAGGCGATCGGACGCCTCCAGCTGCCGGGCAGCAGCGCGCCCAAGATGGTGGTCCGCGCACCCGGTGACGGCACCGTCGTGGTCGACAACGGGGTCGTTGGCGCGTTCGTCACCGCCGGTACCCGGCTCGCGGTCGTCTACGACCTGCCCGAGACCTACGTGACCGCCCGGATCGACGAGCGCGACCTCGGTGCGCTGCGGATCGGACACCAGGTCGACGTCCGGCTCGACTCGGACACGAGCCGGACGCTGGTCGGCCACCTGCGGGAGATCCAGCCCGCCACCGCGGCGAGCTTCGCGGCGAAGCCGCCGGACAACACCGCCAGCAGCTTCGACCGGGTCACCCAGGTCATCCCGGTGAAGATCGCCATCGCCGACTGGCAGGGACTGCCCCTGGTGCCCGGCCTCAACGTTACCGTAAAGATCCACAAGAACTAGAGGGCTGTGGCCGAGGTCCCGGACCTGCGCGAGCAGGCGGTCGGTGGTGATCGGCGCGACGGTGACCGTTGCGGTGCCCGCACCGGCGGCGCGGCGGTGCTGGACGAAGTCGCCGGCTCGGGCTCGGTGGAGGCCGATCACCCAGGGCGTGCGTGCTCGGTACCGTCGCGGCGACGCAGACCGCCGAACTGGCCGGCGGCGGAGATCCCGGTGCACATGCGGGCCAGCGAGTGGGCGTCCTTGGGGTCCACACCGCGCTCGACGAAGCGGTCGGCCAGACCCACCGGCTTGACCGCACACTTCCGGCCGTTCGTCATGGCCGAATGGCACGCCCAGCGCCGCGCCGAGAGTCTCAACTAAGACCAGACAGTAGGATGCGCGAGAAGGATGGCTGTCTGGCAACGGGCCGAACGCAGTCTGTGCAGGCTGGAAGGGGAGCATCATGGCTTTAGGGACAGTGAAGTGGTTCAACTCGGAGAAGGGGTTCGGTTTCATCGAACAGGATGGCGGAGGTCCGGATGTCTTCGCCCACTACTCGAACATCGCCACCCAAGGATTTCGGGAACTGCAGGAGGGTCAGAGAGTCAGCTTCGAAGTCACTCAAGGTCAGAAAGGTCCGCAGGCCGAGAACATCCTCCCAGCGTAACTAACTCGAAAATCAAGTCGGGGACGGTCATGCTCGTGTACCCGGTGACCGTAGCGGGCCGGGTTGTCGTGTCCGGGCTGACTTTGGTTCGGTGGCCTTCCTTCAGGCGGCTGTGGGAGTG
>JALYVZ010000474.1 GCA_030852965.1 Actinomycetota bacterium
CTGTAGACGTGAACACGCGGCCGCGTTGACCATCGCCTTCCCCCTCGGGGCGTCGGCTCGCCTTCCTCTTACGAGGCCGGCAGGCCGCAGAGTTCGGCGCTGCGTACCCAGAGGCGTTCGGCGGCCCCAGTGTTGTGGGACAGGGCGGAGGATGTCGCCGGCCGGCAGCGGGAGAAGTACTGGCCGGTGACGGCGGCGACGTCGGGTGAGCCGGCCAGGTAGAGGCTTGTTCTGGCCCCCTTGGCTGCGGAGGAGCCGATGAGCTTGCTGGCGCGATCGAACAGGGCACCGGGCCCGGTCTGCTCGCGGCCGAGGTTGGTCTTCAGCGGCCAGCCAGGATGCAGCGCGTTGGCGGTGACGCTGGTGTCGGCCCAGCGGCGGGCGAGCTCATTGGTGAACAGCACGTTCATCAGCTTGGTCAAGTTGTAGGTCGCGCCCGGCCTGTAGTCGTGTTCGGCCTGCAGGTCGTCCCAGGGAATGGTGTTGACCCGGGTGTGCAGGTAGGAGCTGACGGTCACCACCCGCGAGCTCGCGGTGGCCTGCAGCAGTGGTGCCAGGAGGTGAGTCAGCAGGAACGGGGCGAGGTGGTTGACCGCCAGCGTGGCCTCGATGCCGTCCACGGTGACCCGCCGGGTGGTGTTGACCGCGGCGGCGTTGTGGATGAGCACGTCGAGACGGTCATGACGCTGGCGGACCTGGTCGGCTAGCGCCGTCACATCGGCCTGGCAGGCCAGGTCACCGATCAGCAGCTCAACATTGCCCGGTGCCGCGGTGGACTGAATCTCCGCGGCCACCTCGGCGCCGCGGGCGCGGTCCCGGGCCACCATCAGCACGCTCGCGCCGGCCTGGGCCAGCCCGCGGGCGGTCTCCCGGCCGATGCCGCTGGTCGTGCCGGTGACGAGGCAGACGCGGCCGCGCAGGTCATAGATCCGTTGAGCAGCCATCGGCTCTCCTCGCGTGCAGGTGGAGGCGCTACTGACATGAGTGATGTCTGTCATGTAGCATGACGATTATGTCTTCTGGACGCAAGCCCCCGCCGGGCCAGCCGTCCGGGCTGGTCGAGCCGGCCGGCCTGGAGGCCAGCACCGGATACCTGTTGGCCCGGGTGGGCGGCGACTCCCGCCGAGCCTGGGCGCGCACCCTGGCCGAGGAAGACCTCACCCCGCACCACTACAGCGCGCTGATCGCCCTGGATCAGCTCGGTGCCATGTCCCAGCAGCAGCTGAGCCACCTGGTCGGCATCGACCCCCGCAACGCGGTGCCGGTCATCGACCAGCTCCAGACCCGCGGCCTGCTCGCCCGCAACCCCGACCCCACCGACCGACGCCGCCATGCCGTCACGCTCACCGCGACCGGAAGCACGTTGCTCACTCAGCTTCGCCACGCAGCCGACGAAGCCGAAGAGGGCCTGCTGGTCCCGCTCACCACAACCGAGCGACGGACGCTACACGCACTGCTCACCAAACTGTTCACCGCTGCCCGGTGATCGAAACCGGTGCCCGCCCCCTGACCGATCGGCCCACGGGGCGGTTAGAACCCGACCTCAAGCGCTCGCTCGATCTCGGTCAGCTCAGGGTCACGCAGGCCGGCCGAATCGTGCTCCCACCACACATCGCGATAGATCACTCTGCCGGTCATCCAGTCCGCGTACCTGGACAGCAACGCCACTTGGAACGCGGGCTCAGGGGTTCGCCGGGAGGGCGCCTCAAATCCTCTCTCGCTTCCTCGCTCGAAACCACGTCTCCCGTAGTATCCCGGGCTGCCTTCAAGGAACAAGGCCGGAGCCCCTAGGTGCTCAGCCGCCTTGATCGCGGCAGCGATCAGCATGGTCCCGACCCCTTCACCCTGTCGATCCGCTTGGACACTCAGCGGGCTCAGCACCAGCACGTCGACCAACTGTTGTCGTGCGTCAAGCCAACCGTGGCTCAGACCCACATGGCCGACCACGCGCTCGGCGTCGACCGCAACGAGACTTGAGCGGTCGAGACCGCGAGCCACGACGTCAGCCCAGATGGCTGCGACGCGCCCGCCGTCCGCGAACGCTCGCGTGATCACCTGGCTCACCGCGTCCGCTTCGTCAAGTCTTGGCGCCCGGGTCTTCATGCCTCGTAGGCTGGCACAACCGGAGGCGGGGCTGCGAGAAACACGTGACGGCCACCTTGGTTCTGCCAGCACGAAAAGCTAGGGGATTCCCCGGGCGGATCCGTTAGCAGCCTCTTGCCGTGAGGGGAGATGACGGCGCATGGTGGTTCCGCGGCAAGGAAAACATGGAGTGAGCTTGACCCTCGCGTCCCGCGCCTGATCGTGATCGGTGCAGCCGTCGAGGGTGCGCTCAAGGTCGCCACGCTGATCAATCCTGGTGGCCGTCCTTCCGCCGAGATCAGGGGCTCAAAAGCATGGGTGGCAACGGCGATCGCACTCATCATTTTCAGCGGGCGTCAACCGATCGCTGGCCGGCCACCCGAGTCGCGATGACAACAGGTGTTTTGCCCGGACGG
>JALYVZ010000475.1 GCA_030852965.1 Actinomycetota bacterium
GGCCAGCACGGTGACCAGGGAAGCGGCCAGTGCGGTGACCAGGGCGGCCGGGGCGGCGCAGCGTTTCACGTGAAACTCCCGTGTCTTTGCGGGGCGAGGTGTCCCGGTCCGCCGACGCCGTGGGTGTCGGCGATCCCGTCTGGGGTGGGGTCGCCAGCACCCACACCGAGTGCACCGCGCCGACGCTGCCGGCTCGCGCCAGGCGGCTGTCATGTCCCGGTCTCCGGCAGCCTCGGGTCCACTCGGCGCCGACGCCGGGCCAACAGTGTCCCGCCCAGCACGACCGCGGCCAGCGCCACCAGGATCCCTAGCAGCCCGACCGCACCCACTCCCGCCACCCAGTCGGCGAGCCGCTGCTGGATCACCCCGGCGGCGCCGATGACCGGGTCGTCCGGGTCGCCGCCACTGGCCAGCCGCAGCTCGAAGACGCCGTAGTAGCCGACGTAGAGCCCGACCAGCACGAGCAGCGCCCCGCTCAGCCGGTTCACCAGCGGCAGCAGCTTCCGGGCCCGTGCCGCCAACCCGGCCCCGACCAGCGCGACCGCGACCGCCAGCACCCCGACGACCAGCGCCATGCCCAGGCCGTAGGCCAGGAACACCGCCACGCCGGCCAGTACGGAGCCACTTCGGAACGCGGCGGCGGTGACCCCGATGAACGGGGCGATCGTGCAGGACAGCGAGGCCATCGCGTACGCGATGCCGTAGCCGAACATCGAGCCGAGCCGTGCGGTCGGAGCGCCTCGGCCGGTCCGGGGCAGCAGCACGGTCAGCTCCCGACCGGCCAGCAGCCAGCCGCCGAGCCCGACCAGCCCGAGCCCGATCAGCGCGGTGACCCAGGGCAGGTGCTCCTGCACCGCGGTCGCCAACGGGGCCACCAGGAGCCCGAACACGCCGAACACCAGCAGGAACCCGCCGGTCATCGCGGCGGTGGCGCCGAGTGCCCGACCGAGCGCGACGGCCCGGTCGGGCCGCGCCGAGCCCCGACCCGAGCCCGCACCGGAGCCCGCACTGGAGCCGGAGCCCTGGCTGCGTTCGCCTCGCACCGCCAACGTCAGGTAGGCCGGCAGCATCGCGAACCCGCATGGGTTGAACGCCGCGACCAGCCCGGCGGCCAGTGCGAAAGCAAGGCTCCCGGCGTCCACCGACTCAGCTCAGGGCTGGGAGAGCGCGTTGACCCGGCTGGCCAGATCCTGTTCGGACATCGGACCCGGTACCACGGAGACCGTGCCGTCCGCGCTGATGAACGCCTGCGCGGGCTGGGAGGTGACGCCGAAGCGCCGCCATACCGCCGCGTCCTGGTCGGCCAGGTGGGTGAAGCCGCCGACCCCGCGATCGGTCACGAACTTCTGCATCGCCGGCACGCCGTCGAGCGCGGACACTCCGACGAACGTCACCCCGGGGTTGGCCGCCGCGACCTTGGCCACCGTCGGCGCCTCCCGCGCGCAGATCGAGCACCACGCCGCCCAGAACCACATCACCGCTGGCTTGCCGCGCAGGCTCTGACCGTCGAACGGCTTGCCGTCGAGCGTGCTGGCGGTGAACCCCAGCCGGTCGCCGGCGGGCTGCGCCGCTGCCTGCATCGCGGAGCCGGACACTTCCTTCTGGGCCGAGGATGTGCCGGCGGTCGAACCGGACGGTGCTGAGCAGCCCGCGACCAGGGCCAGCCCGGTCATCGCCAGTGCTCTCGCTGTCTGCACCATGTCACCTTTCGTCGTGCCGAGTGTTCCGGAGGCCGAGCCGAGTGTTGTCCGGCGGCCCAGCCGAGTGTTGTCCGGCGGCCCAGCCGAGTGTTGTCCGGCGGCCCAGCCGAGTGTCGTCCGGCGGCCCAGCCGCGTGTCGTCCGGAGGCCGAGCCGCCCGGAGGAGTACCGAGGCGAATCGCCCGGGCGCAACGCTACGCCGCCAGCAGTGTCGAGTCGGCCGAAATGCGGTCACCTCGGGTGACCGTCACCGGTCGGTAAGGGGTTGTAGACCATCCGCATGCGGGAGGGTGCGGGGTTACCCCGTGGGTGCGCGGCCTGGGTGTTTGGGTGTCCGTGAGAGTGCGACCAGCGCTGCTTTTCCGCGCGGCGAGACAGCCGTGGTGGCACTCTCACGACCCGACCTGCGCCGTCCCCGCTGCCAGCGACGCATGAACGGCCACACCGATCTCCGTACCCAAGAACCAGTCGAAATCGGGGCCCGACTCCTGTTCAGCGGCAGACCATCACGTTGATCTGAGCGTGATCAGCTGTCGGCCGGGCTCACCGCGGCGATGAGTTCCAGCTCGAACAGCGGCTCCGCCGCGGCCCGATCCCCGGCCCACCCACCGACCTGATCGGCGAGTCGTTCGAAGGGCCAGCCATCAGCCGCGCGGCCAGCTCCTCCGGGGCGACCGTGGGTGGTCGAGGCGGTACGGAGTACCGCGGGCGACGCTGGCCCTGCCTGGTCGGCTTCGCCCGCCGAGCCGCCGCCCGTTCCAGCACCGGCGCGCCGGTGGCGTCGTGGC
>JALYVZ010000476.1 GCA_030852965.1 Actinomycetota bacterium
ACGCCCCCGGACTCGGCCGGCACAGCAAGCCGCACCCGCAGATCCGGCGCCTCAACAAGGGGCCGCAACGCCACCCAAGCCCCACCTCGACCCACGGTCTCACCGAGCACCTCCCGGCGACGACCACCCACGGCCGCTGCGCCGAAGACCTCCGACGTCAGAGCCTGGGCCCTAACAAACGGACACCCCGTCAGCGACCGTGGTCCCATCCCCGCATCCGTCGTCGCCGAGCACGCCAAGGCGCAGACCACCTGACCAGGCGCAGGACGCGTCCCTGGAGACGGCGGGCCAGCACGATTACTGCGATGCCGATCAGGTCGGGGACCAACTGACGAGGAAGGTGATGGCGCCGACGGCTCGTCCACGGAGTGCACGTATCGCCCGCTGGACCCCGTCCCGCAAGCCGACAGCCTTGCGCGAAACACGTCACATCAGGCCCTACCCGCGCAGTGACAAGTCCCGTACACCCGCCCGCGACGTAGGTGCCGCGGAGGAACCCCAGGAACCCCATACGGGTTCGCCCGCGCGACCGACCCTTGCACCCGCTATTTAGCCAAGGCTGGGCGTCCTCATGCTGAGGATTTGGACAACTGAGTGAGACGCCGGCGGTATAGCGCCGGTGAGAACCAGCACGTCAGGTCCCGGCGCGATGACAACCTCAGTGAGTTCCTACACCGGTGTGGGATCACAGAGTTTTGAAGACGAGCAGCGCGTGGACACCGCGACCGTCATCAACTGGGGTGACGTCGAAGCCGAGACGCTCCAGCACCGTCAGTGCGCCGGCGTTGCTCGCGGTGGTCTCTGCGCACACAGATGTGGACCCGAACGCAGCGGCCTCACGCAGCGCTGCTGCCATGGCCGCCCGGCCGACGCCATGACCCCGGGTGCCCCGGGTTAGCCAAATCCCGGTCTCCAGCAGGCCGGGCCGCTCCGTTCGCTGAAGGCGCACTGAGCCGACGACCCGCTGATCGAGGATGATGGCCCACGTGGCTTCCCGGGCCGGGCCGTCTAGGCCGGTACGCCGGTCACGGTGGAAGTCGCGGAGCCAGGCAATCCGGGTCGGCGTCCAGGCTGGCCCGGCGGTCAACGGCGGAGTCACTTCGTCGGCCGAGGCATCGGTGATTGCGGCCTCGACGAGCTGCTCGAGCACGGTGTCGTCCACGGTGACCAGCGCGACCTGGAAGTCGCTATCCGCCATGCTGGGAAACCGTACCGGCGGCGTCGAGACGCGGACGCTGGATACGGCGTCCCGCTACCCGGTCGGCATGCGGATGCTGGTTGCCTTACGTGAGGCCGTGCTCCTCGCGTACTTGGGAGATCCAGCGCATGGCGCCCTTCGAGTCAGTCTCGCTGCAGATCGTGCTGGCCTCCTCGAGGTAGCGCTGCGCAGTAGGACGGTCCGCCATCGTGGCCGCCAGCTCGGCCAGAGCCACGAGTCCTGCAGCCACGCCTGGGAGGAAGCCGATCTGGCGCCGCAGTCGCACCGACTCCTCGAACTTCTCGTGGGCAGGAACGAACTGTTCGGCATTAACGTCGACGAACCCAAGGTGTCGCACGACGTATGACATCACCAGCAGATCGTTTGCGGCGCCGGCCAGGGTTTGAGCACGTTCCAGCAGCGGGACAGCAGTCGTCTCATCGTGGTGGATGACCTGGTGGTAGATGGCCGCCCATAACGTCGCTTCAGCCTCACCTCGCACGTCGCCGAGCTCATGGAATAGTTCGGTCGCCTTCGTGAGTTGGTCGAGTTGTTCGGGTCGGTCTTCGTGGTCGACAAAGAACCGTGCGTGCAAGAAGCGCCCTCGAGCCAGAGCCAGTTGCGCTTCCGCCGCAGGTATATCGCTACACCCGCTCGGTGCACTTGCCCGCGTAGCGACCCCGCCCGGTTCACCCCGCGACTCCCCGACGACCGCTATCCGGCAGAGGGAGAGCCATCTTGCTGAGGATTTGGACAACTTGGTGCGACGGCGGCGGGACCGGGCCGATCAGAATCAGCAGGTCGGGGTCCCGGCGTGATGACAACTCCAACGAGTTCCTACAGCGACTGTGGGTTCTCACGCAACCTGTCCTTTCTCATCTTCTTGGCACGGGCGTGTCACTTCTCAGCTTCTTGTCACACGGGTGGCCAAGGTGACTGTTCGCGGCGGAGGGCCTTGAGGGTGTGCGCGGTACGGCTTGGGAGCGATGCGAAACGTGCCGCTACCGGCGTTCGCGCTGCTCGGTGCCGCTCAGCTGCTTGCTCCATGGATCGTTCTTGTGCGCATCACCGCGGTGGTGTTCTTCCTGGTTGTCGTCTACGCAGCTGTACTGCGCCCGTGGTCTCGTCCCTCGTCACAACTGTGGCCATCGGGCGTCACCCTCCGGGTGTACCGGCTGTCAGTGCTGGCGGAACTGCTCGCCATCCCCATTGGGATCGCCGTCATCGCCAACGTGTTGCACCGTCCGTCTCTGACACTGCCCTGGGTGGTCCTCGTGGTGGGCGCGCAC
>JALYVZ010000031.1 GCA_030852965.1 Actinomycetota bacterium
CCACCCCGCCCGCCCCGACCGCCGGGCATCGGCAGCCTCGGTGCCCACCCGAGCAGCGTCGCCACCCCGGCGCCGAGCATCAGAACCCCACCAGCGAGATAGATGATCAGGTGCTGACCGAGGAACAGCCGGCTCAACGCGACCGCACCCAACCCGATCGGCAAGATGACCGTGGCCACCCCGGCGCCGAAGACCAACGAGGCCGCCAACACCCCGCCGCGTCGACGGACCCCGGTGGCCAGGTACGCCGGCAACATCACCGACACGCAGCACGGCGCGAGTAACGCCACGACCCCGCCGAGGAAGGACACCAGCAAGGTGGTGCCCACCAGCAACTCACTCATCGCCCACCCATCGTCTACGATCTCGGTACCGAGATAGTAGCAATGATGGCGGGACCACGCGCGGCGGGATGCCGTGCCCCGGCTGATCTGGGCGCGGGTGGCCGGTGCCTGACTGGTCGCCGCGCGGGGTGGTCGGGGAGGGGGCCGGTTTGGTTCGCGGGAGGGTGGCGGTGTAGCCGGTGTCCTCGATGGTGGCGATCAGATCGGCGGGGGTGAGCCCCCGTCGCGGTAGCTACTGATGTGGGCGTTGCCCAGTGCGAAGTTGACGCTGGCCTGGACCCCGTCGACTTGTTGAGTTTGCGTTCGATGCGCGCCGCGCCGCAGGCGCGGGTCACCTTCCCGACCGTCACATCGATCGCGCGGGCTACCGCCGTAGCGGATTCCGCCGTGGCAGGTACCGCCGGCGAGGGGGTGGGGGTTGTGGTCAATGTCCTCCCGGGGTACCAGGCCGCGCGGCGGGCATCGGGGTGGGTGTTGTGCTGGGCGCTGTTGGGGTGGGTGTCGGGGTGGGGATGGTCACGGTGAGGGTCGCGACGTGGACCTGGCCGAGATGCAGGAACTGCACGAACAGCCAGTAGGTGCCGCTGGTGGGTAGGCGCACCGAGAACCGCAGCGCCGATGCGTCCTCGCGGCCGGGGGAAAGCTGGGGGGTGGCGTCGGTGAAGGCGTAGGCCAGATCGCCGGTGCGCATCACCGCCAGGTGGGCGAAGGTGTCCGCGGTGCTTTGCAGATCGGTGACCGGTGTGCCGTCGCGGGACACGCTCAACGTCAGCTCGCTGTCGGTGCCGACCGCCGGGGTACCGGCGAGCTGGACGTGGTAGCCGTCGACGTCGGTGCTGGACGCCGGTGAGGGTAGCGCTTGCGGTTGGAAGTCTCCCGCCGCGGACAAGTACGACCCCAAGACCACGCCGGCCCCGCCGGGCGCGGTGAAACTCACCCAGGCCGCGTAGCTGCCCCCGGACGGCAGGGTCAGCGGGGCGGTCCAGGTTCCGGTCATGTCCCGCACCGGGAGCGGGTGCTGGAAAGCGGCGCCGTCCAGACGGACCACGACCAAGTTCAGGTCCGGGCCTTGGCCGGGGGCGAGGTCTCGGACCGGCTGGCCATCGGGCCCCAGGATCTGGAACCGGAACGGTTGACTCACCCCCACGGGGAAGGACATGGTATCGGAGGCCAGGCGGTAGCCACGCTGCACCGAAGACATGGGCACCACGGCACTCGCCGCCAGGTCGGCATCACGCGGCGCGCCCGGGGCGACAGCGTGGGCTAGGTAGAAGCCGCCGCCGATCAACAGACCCAGCGCCAGGACGCCGGCGTAGACGGCAACGCGAACCTTCACCGCTGGGTCCGGACGTGTGGCACGACGATGGCGGCTGAGGGCGCGGCGCAGGTGGTTCTCGCGGCCTGGACGCCGAGGTTGTGGGCTGCTCTCCTCGATGCCCGGAAGGGATCACCGGGACACGTTCGGGACCAGCGCTGCGATGCGGCGGGAATCATGTGGGCTCCTGGTCTCGGCGGTGACGGCGCGGCCGGCACAGACGTTTGGTGATGACCACCGGCACACCGCGATCATCGGTGGCGCTGGCGGGGATGGGCTGGGTGCGGTACTGGGCGGCGAACGTGCTCACTGGTGATCGCCGGTGGCTGGTTGCTGTCCCGGGCGGGCGCTGCCCGACGCGGTGATCTCTTTCCGCAAGTCCGCAAGGGCGTGCTCCATGTGGCGAATCTGGTCGAGCGACCGGACTTGAGAACGCAGCCCGCTCAGCGCCGTCTCCAGCTGATGGATCTGCTCGGCGAATGGCCGCTCGGCGTCCCAGCTCGCGTGCGGCTCGGTAGCACCGCGAGGCCAGCCGCCGAGATCGAGGCCGTTCTCGCCGTCGTGGCCGTTGTCTGTGTCGAGATCGCCCGCCACGCTAGGCGGCCGTAGCGCCTCATCGGTTTGTCGGGCGCTGCCTCCCTGCCGGGCGCCCGGCTGCGCGACCAGCGCAGCTGGGGCCGCGTGCCCGACCGTAGGGTCAGCCCCGTCGTGCGGCTGGTCGTGGCCGGGCCGCGCGGAGTCGGAGAAGGTGGCGGGCGGGCGGGGTGAGGGCGCCGCCGATGCCGGTTCGCCCTGGCCCACTGTCACGGCGGGGAGGCGGCGATCGCGGAAGCGGCGCAGCCGCAGAGAGTTGGTGACCACGCTGACCGAGGAGAAGCCCATGGCCGCGCCGGCCAGCACCGGGTTGAGCAGCCCGGCGGCGGCCAGCGGGATGAGCACGATGTTGTAGGCGAATGCCCATCCGAGGTTCTGCAGGATGGTGCGGTAGGTGCGCCGCGACAGCCGGATCGCGGTGGGCACCCCGGACAGCTCACCGCGCATCAACGTGAGGTCACTGGACTCGATGGCGACATCGGTGCCGGTGCCGATGGCGATGCCGAGATCGGCGGCGACCAGGGCGGGGGCGTCGTTCACTCCGTCTCCAACCATGGCGACCCGCTCGCCTGCGGCCTGCAGCCGGGTGACCTCGTTCTGCTTGTCGGCGGGCAGCACCTCGGCCAGCACGGTGTCGATACCGACCCGGGCGGCGATCGCGTGTGCGGTGGCCGCGTTGTCGCCGGTGATCATGGCGACCTTCAGGCCCATCCGGTGCAACTCGGCCACGGTGTCGGCGGCGCCGTCCTTGAGGGTGTCGGCGACCGCGAGTACCCCGCGTGCCTGGCCGTCCCAGCCGGCGAACACGGCGGTCTTGCCCTGCTCCTCCAGCCGTGTCGCGGCGTGGCCCAACTGATCGGACAGGGCTAGCCCCGCCTCGGCGAGCATCTTGCGACGTCCGACCCAGACGATCGTCGATTCCACCTCGGCCCGGACGCCGTGACCGGCCACGGACTGGAACCCGGCCGTCACCGGTAGCGGGCCGTACCGGTCGCGGGCGGCCGAGGCGATGGCGTGTCCGATGGGGTGCTCACTGTCGGCCTCCACCGCGCCGGCCCGGCGCAGCAACTCAGCAGCGTCGCCGCCGGTCTCGACGTGGGTGTCGGTGAGGGCCATGTCGCCGTGAGTCAGGGTGCCGGTCTTGTCGAACACCACCGTGGTGATCTTCCGGGTGCGTTCCAGCACCTCCACACCCTTGATCAGGATGCCCAGCGACGCACCCCGCCCGGTACCCACCATGATGGCGACGGGGGTGGCGAGCCCGAGTGCGCAGGGGCAGGCCACGATCACCACCGCGACCGCGGCGATCAACCCGGCCTCCAGGTCGCCGAGCAGTAGCCACCACACCAGGAACGTGCCCAGTGCGAGCAGTACCACCGTGGGCACGAACACCGCGGAGATGCGGTCGGCCAGGCGCTGGGCCTTGCCCTTGCCGGTTTGGGCGGCCGTGACCAGCGACACGATCTGGGCCAGCGCGGTGTCCGCGCCGACCGCGGTGGCCCGCACGGTCAACACCCCGCTGGTGTTGACCGTCGCGCCGCTCACGGTGTGCCCGACGGTTTTGTCCACCGGTACCGACTCCCCGGTCAGCATCGACTCGTCCACCGCTGAGGCGCCGTCGACGACCTCGCCGTCGGTAGGCACCTTCTCCCCGGGCCGGATGCGCAACAGGTCCCCGACCTGAACTTGCTCGACGGGAACCATGACCTCGACGCCGGCGCGGATCACGCGGGCTTCCTTGGCGCCCAGCTCAAGCAGAGCCCGGATGGCTTTCCCGGCGCCCCGCTTGGCGCGAACCTCGAAGTAGCGGCCCAGCGTCAAGAACGCGATCAGCAATGCCGCGGTTTCGAAGTACAGCTCGTCGCGGCCCCGCAGCAGCTGCACGATGGAGAACACGTACGCGGTCAGGGTGCCGATCGCGATCAACGTGTCCATGTTCGCCGAGAGCCGCCGCGCCCGCGCCGCCGCCCCACGCAGGAACGGCCAGCCGGCGTCGAACTGCACCGGGGTCGCCAACACAAGCTGCACCCACGGCGCCCATGGCTGTTGCATCGCCCCCGGCCAGAACGCCAGCCCCATGATGGCCAGTCCCAGCGGCCAGGCGAACACGGTGCGCCAGAACCAGGCCCGCTGCGCCGCGGCCTCCTCATCCTCCTCTTGTGGCTCCTGCGCTGGGGCCGACCGAACTGGCGCCGTCCGCCCCGGCTGCGCGGCGGAGGCCGCACGAGCGTCGTCGGGAGTCTCACTTCCCTCGGAGCGGGTACCGGCGCGAGCGCCAGGTGACTCAAGCTTGTAGCCGGCCTTGGCCACCGCCGCCCGCAGCGACTCCGGGTCAGCAGGCTGCTGTCCAGACGTGTCGGCCAGCACCACCCGGGCAGTCGAGGTGGCGAAGTTGACCTCCGCCGACGCCACTCCCGACTGTTTGCCCAGCGTGCGCTGCACCCGGTTCGCGCACGACCCACACGTCATGCCACGCACCATGAAATCCAGCGTCGCCGGCTGGGTAGATCCTGACTCAGACCTGTTGCCCAGCGCGGTCTCAGACATGAGCCGGCTCCCCCTGCTCGAGCTCCGCCTGCCCGTCGTCGCGAACCACGAGCTGGTAGCCGGTCTTGGCCACGGCCCTGACCAGCCCCGCGATCAATCCCTCACCGGCCGCGGCGCTGCCCGGCTGCTCGGTTAGCACCACCTGGGCGGTCGCGGTGGCGTAGTTGACCTCCGCCGACGCGACACCGGGCTGCTTACCCAGCGTCCGCTGCACCCGAGCGGCACACGACCCACACGTCAAACCGCGCACCGCGAAAGCCGCCGACACCCCAGTGCTCACCCCGATGTCGCTGGTCATCGAGCGACCTCCCCAGCGGCGGCGCTGTGCTCGACGAGCCTGTCCTTGCCCGAGAGCAACGCGTCAGACACCGACTCGGGCGGGGTACGGAACACTTGCTTGTCGAACTTCAACGTCTCCATCAACTCATCCACAATCTCGGCGATGCGGCCTTCCTGCATCGCCTTGGCAACGCAGGTCTCCAGATGCCGGCGCAACATCACCCGGGACGCGCCCTCCAACAGCCCCTGCACCGCCGAGAGCTGCTTCATCACATCCGGGCAGTACGCATCGCTCTCGACGATTCCGATGATCCCGTTGATATGACCCCGGGCGGTCTTCAACCGGTTCACCACGGCCCGCTGATGGCTGTCCATGCGCACACCATACCCCACCCTAGGAGGGGTGGATAAGGCGCCAGGTGCTTGCGGTTACGGCCGTGGCCAGCCCGCAAAAGTGACGTCGAACGGCGCGTCCCCGTCGAGGTCGTCGGCCCCTGCCGGGTCGCTCACCGGCGCATCGCGTCCCGCCCCATTCGGTACTATCTCGGTACGGAGATAGTAGTATGGGGTGAGAGTGATCGCGGGGAGGGGTCAGTCGACCCCCACGATCCCCGCGAACCACGTGTGTCGCCGATGAACGCGGCGGGCGAGAGGAGTGATCACGATGTGTGGTGGCGGGTTTGGGTCGATGATTGGCTGGGGCGTCGGTTGGATGTGGGCGTGGCCGGTGCTGGTGTTGATCGGGTTGGTGCTCCTTGGAGTAGTCGCTTACGGGCTGCTGCGCGGGGGACATAGGCCCGAGACGGGTCCCGGGCGGGTGACGGCTCGGGACATCCTGGACGAGCGTTTCGCCCGCGGCGAGATCGAGGCCGAGGAATATCGACAGCGGGTCTCGGGGCTGCTGTGACCCCACGCCCAGTCAACTCGCGGGCATCGAGTGCCCGGGAGCTGGCGGCGGTGAATCGGCATTGGGCGATCGCGCTCGTCGGGCTCGGCGCAGCGTCCACCATTGCTGGCGTCGCTGAGCCCAGCGACGCCGGCATGTTGGCCACCATCAGCGTCAGCCCCGGTCCCGGCGGTAGGCCGGCGACACTGATCATGGCTGGACCGGCCATGACGTCAACCTGGTGAGGCTTCGTCATGGCTAGCAGCGATAAGCGTCGGCGGCGGTGGGTGCGGTACTGGGATAAACACTCCCGCACCTATGACCGCGAAATCGGCTTTTTCGACCGGGTGCTGTTTCGCGACACTCGCGCCTGGATCTGTGATCAAGCCCGCGGCGAGGTCCTCGAGGTGGCCATCGGCACCGGGTTGAACCTGGCGCACTACCCGCCCGAGGCGGACGTGACCGGGATCGACCTCAGCCCGCAGATGCTCGCGCGGGCCGAGGTCAGGGCCGAGGAGCTGCAGCGCGCGGTGAGGTTGCGTACCGGGGACGCCGAGGCGCTGGATTTCCAGGACGCGAGCTTCGACACGGTCGTGTGCACCTTTTCGTTGTGCGCGATCCCTGACCACCACCGGGCGGTGTTGGAGATGGTGCGGGTGCTGCGTCCCGGCGGTCAGCTGCTGCTCGCCGATCACGTCATCAGCACCCAACCGGTGGTGCGCACACTGCAACGACTGCTGGAGCTGGTCAGCGTGCCACTGGGCGGGGAACACTACCGGCGGCGGCCCTACGAGCTGGTCCGCGCGGCGGGACTGACCGTGTCACGCAGCGATCGGTTCACCGCCGGCCTGGTGGAGCGCCTCGTCGCGGTCAAGCCGTAACCATCTCATCGCCGGAGTGACAGAGGCTGTGGTAGCGAGCGGGCGGCCCCGCCGTTGGCACGCCGTGACCACATGATGGCTAGTCCTCGATGATCGCGCAGACGGTGACGGGGTTGTCGTCTGTGCAGCTGTCGGCTCGCTGGCGGGTGTCGGTGAGGGTATTGCGCAGGGCGAGGAGCTCGGTGACATGGGCGTCGATCTCAGCGATGCGGGCGTCGAGTAGGTCGCGGACGGTGGCGCAGGGTGGGATGCCGCCGTTGCGGATGTCGAGGACCTCGCGGATGTCGCCCAGGTGCAAACCCAGAGAGCGGGCTCGGCGGATGAAAGTCAGAAGCTCGACGTCGCTGGCGGTGTAGAGCCGGTAGCCCGCTGAGCTGCGCTCGGCGGCGGGCAGCAGGCCCTGGGCTTCATAGACGCGTATCGCTTTGCGGGTGAGCCCAACGACCTGGGCAGCCTGGCCGATGGTGAGTTGCTCCCGCGCCATCAGTGGTGCTCCCCTCGAGTTGTCCCATCGAGTGTTGACCTGGCCCCAGGGGCCGGGTTCTAGCCTCGCGGACGTAGGAGTTACACCGCGCGATGAGAGGAAGTGAAGGCCATGCCGTTTCGTGAGGGCGAGGTCTATCGCTGTCCGGAGCCGGACTGCGGCTGCGAGGTGACAGTGACCAAGGCGGCGCCGCCGACGTGCACCGGCCGCCATGGTGCCCCGACGTGCTGCTGTGGCAAGACCATGGTGGAGAAGACCGTGTAGAGCGGCTGTACTGAGCCTGAGGTGGTCTTGGCGTCCGGGAGATCGTGGCGCAAGAAACCCGGATACGGGCCTGCTCCAGCTAGGCCCGTATCCGGTTCAGCTGGCGCACAGCATCGGGACGATGACCGTCATGCCCGCGGGCAGGATCGGACCGAGCAACACCGCGCCCAAGACCAAGCTCAGGCCGACCCGGGCGTGGGTCGGGGTGGGGGGGAACAGCAGTCGCTGCACCCGCTGCGCGACCCCGGCGCCGGCCGCTGCCATCGCCGCCACCGGCGTCGCCGCCGGGGAGCTGGAGCGGAGAAGGGCCAGGGCGAGTAGGGCGTCGACGAGGGTGTGCAGCAGAGTCCTCGTCATCTACAAACCCGACCGGGTAGCCCACTCCATGAAAGAACTCCCGAGCCTGCTCGAAGACGACCTACACGCCAACAACATCAACCTGCACATCCTCACCGGCATCTGCGCCGGCGGTGACAGCGGTGCGTCATCCTTAACGCCATTTTTCACAAGATCGTTGGACTCACAGGCCGACCACCATTCACCAGGCGTCACCCAAGTCGAGAACGAGTGTGCGCCATGACAAGAACAAGACTACTATCTCTGTACGTAGACAGTAGAAGGTCTGAGCGTGTCCGCGTGGCGGGCACGCTCAGCGCCCGCGACCAGGCGGGCGGGAGTTTGTCCCGGTGAGTAGGGGACGGTGAGGGTTCGACAACTCCCGAGTTTCGGGTCTGTATGACCGGCTTTATTGTACGTACAATTATATTCGGAAGATCTGATGTTCGGCGCGTGAGTGCCCTGGAGGTGCCCCAGATGATCCTCGAGCAGTTCTACCTGTCGTGTCTGTCGCAGGCGTCGTATCTGATCGCCGATGAGACCTCCCGGCGGGCGGTGGTCGTGGATCCTCGCCGTGATGTCGAGGAGTACCTTGTCGCGGCGGGTGAGCTGGGCTTGACGATCGAGCTGGTTGTGCTGACTCACGTACACGCCGACTTCGTCCCGGGGCCACTCCGAACTGGCAGAGCGGACGGGTGCGGCGATCGCCATGAGCGAGCACGCCCCGGTGGATTTTGTGGTACGGGCCCTGAGTGATGGCGAGGTGATCTCGCTGGGCGACCCGGAGACCGGCGTGAGCATCGAGGTGCTCGCCACCCCGGGTCACACCCCCGAATCGATCACGCTCGCCGTCCGCGACCAGGCCCCAGCGGCGCTGCTCACCGAGGATACGCTCTTCCTGGGTGATGTCGGTCGGCCCGATCTGCTCGGCGCGGCGGGGCGTACCCCCGAAGAGATGGCACGTGAGCTCTACCGATCGTTGCGGGAGAAGATCCTCCCACTGCCGGACGCTGTGAAGATTTACCCCGGACACGGCGAGGGCAGCGCTTGTGGCAAGGCGCTGTCGTCGGAGACCGTGTCCTCGCTCGGTGAGCAGCGCACCGGCAACTACGCGCTCGCTGCGATGACCGAGGACGCGTTCGTCGCCACGGTGACCGAGGGCATGGGCGAGCCGCCCGCCTACTTCGAGCAGGAGGTGGCGGTCAACAAGGCCGGGCACGACTCGTTCGACCCGTCGGTCGGAATTGCTGAGCTCAGCGCGGACGACGCGGTCGGACAGCAGCGTGAGGGTGGCCTGCTGCTGGACGTCCGTGATAACCAGATGTTCGCCGCCGGCCACCTGTTGGGCGCGGTGAACGTCGGGCTGTCGGGTCGGTTCGCCGAGTTCGCCGCCGCCGCGCATGCACCGGAGCAACCGGTCGTGTTGGCCGGCTCCAGCGCCGAGGTGACCGAGGCGCGGTTGCGCCTTGCCCGGGTCGGCATCGACACCGTGGTGGGCACGTTCATCGACATGCACGCCCTGATCACGAATCCAGAAATGACCACCTCCCAGAGCAGGCTCACCGCGCGCCAGGCGGTCGAAGTTGTCGCGCACGTCGACGGTCTCCAGATCCTCGACGTGCGCGGTCCCGGCGAGTTCGCCGGCGGCGCGCTTCCGGGTGCGGTCAACCTGCCGCTGCCTCGGCTGCGCTCGTTGATGTCCCAGCTCGACCCGGCCAGGCCTGTGCTGGTCAACTGCGCCGGCGGTTACCGCTCGATCGCCGCCGCGAGCATGCTGCGCGCCAACGGCTTCTCCGACGTCTCGGACCTGCTGGGAGGCTGGAACGCCTGGCAGGCGGAGTGTGACCGAGCATCGGTGAGCTGACTCGCTCACGACGAAGATTTCACACAACGGAGGCTCGATGAAGACCGCCACCAAACCCGAGAAGGTCACCGCCAACTCGCTGCGAGCGGAGCTGGCAAAGAATCCGAAAGTCCGTCTCCTCGACGTGCGTATCGCGCGACCGAGGGTGCCCATCGGGGGCCTCAGTACAGCGCTCTAGGAGCCATCGCCGACGGGTTCACGGTCGAGATTGCGGGAGGGGTGGTCACAGGTGACGGCGCCGGTGGTCTTGGTGGTCGACGATGAGGCGAAGATCCGCCATCTGGTGCGGGTCTACCTCGAGCGGGAGGGCTATCTGGTGGTGGAGGCCCCCACCGCCGTGCGGGCCATGGAATTGGCCGGCACCGCTGATCTGATGATCCTGGACCTCGGGCTGCCGGACCGGTCGGGGGAGGACGTGGCCCGCCAGGTCCGCCGCGACCGGGACATGCCGATCATCATGCTCACCGCGAAGGCGGGGGAGGCGCAGCGGATCGCCGGGCTGCGGTTGGGCGCCGACGACTACGTCACCAAGCCGTTCAGCCCACGGGAGCTGGTCGCCCGGGTCGCGGCGGTGCTGCGCCGTAGCACCGCCAGCGCCGACCCCGCCGCGGCGCAGCACCCGGCCTCGTTCGGTGCGGGCGCCTTGCGGATCGACGGCGAGCGTCGCGAGGTGCGGGTCGATGACAGCGCGGTGGCGTTGACCCGCACCGAGTTCGATCTGCTCACCGCGCTGGCCGGGCGCCCGGGGCGGGTGTGGTCGCGCCCGGAATTGGTCGGCCGGGTGCAGGGCGGGGGTGGGGACTACGGCGGCGAGTACGACCCGGCCGATCGCACCGTCGACGCGCACGTGAAGAACCTGCGCCGCAAGCTGGGCGACAGCCCGACCCAGCCGCGCTTCGTGGCCACGGTGCCCGGGATCGGCTACAAGCTGGCCGTGGAACGCGATGGCTAGGCTCGGGTTCCGCCCGGCGCGCTTGCTGCTGCTCGGGGGCCGGTTCGCCCGCCGTCTCACCCTCGCCTTCGCCGTCACCGCGGTGGCCGGCGCCGCGCTGACCGCGATCGTGGTGAACCTGGCCTTCGGCGCAAGGTTCGCCACCTACGTGGACAGCCAGCGCCAGGCCCGCGAAGACCAGGTCGTTGGGCTGCTGACCGTGGATTATCAGCGCGCCGCCGGCTGGCAGGTCGCATCGTTGGACCGGCTGGGGCCCGGGTTGGTGATGTCGGGCGTGGACGTCTCGCTCTTCGGTCCGGACGGCACCCAGATCTGGTCGCTGGATCAGGCCGGCACCGACCCGGCCATGCTCGCCATGCACAACCAGATGATGGGGGTCCCCGAGCTCGGCCCCGCCATCCCGCGACCGGTCATCGTGGACGGCCAACAAGTCGGCACCGCGCTGCTGCGGGTGCCGCAAGCCGTGCTACCGGCCGCCGACGCGGCGTTGCGCACCTCGGTCAACCAGGCGCTGCTGGGTGGGGCACTGACCGCGGGGGTGGTCGCACTGCTGGTCGGGCTGCTCATCGCGCGGCGCACCACCGCTCGGGTGGTCGAGCTGACCGCGGCCGCCGACGAGCTCGCCGCCGGACACCGCGACCGCCGCGCGCAGGTGTCCTCGGCCGACGAGATCGGCCAGCTCGCGGCGTCGTTCAACACCATGGCCGACGCGGTGCAGCGTCAGGACGAGCTCCGCCGCGGCTTCGCCGCGGACATCGCCCACGAACTGCGCACCCCGCTGAGCATCCTGCAGAGCCACCTCGAAGCCGTCCAGGATGGCCTCGTCTCCCCGGAACCCGGCGTGATCGACTCGCTGCACGAGGAGGCGCTGCGGCTGGGCCGGCTGGTCGCGGACCTGGAGACCGTCGACGACGCCGACGACGCCGGCTTCACCCTGGACCGGCGCGAGGTGGCGCTGGCACCGCTGATCGCCGACACGCTGGCCGGGCTGGGCGGTCACGTCGGCGAATCGGACATCGAGATCCGCGCCGATCTCGCCGCGGTGAGCGTGCTTGCCGACCCGGTTCGGCTGCGGCAGGTCGTCACGAACCTGGTAACCAACGCTACCAAGTTCACCCCGCCCGGAGGCGCCATCACCGTCACCCTGCAGGTGCGCGACGCTCACGCCGAACTCGAGGTGGCCGACACCGGGGTGGGCATCCCCGCGGAAGACATCCCCCGGGTGTTCGAGCGGTTCTTCCGCGGCGCCACCTCGATCGGTCGCGGCTCGGGCATCGGGCTGGCAGTGGTCGCGGGACTCGTCGCCGCGCACGACGGAGAGATCTCGGTGGCCAGCGACCCCGGGCAGGGCAGCCGGTTCCTGGTGCGCCTGCCCTATATCGCACAGAAACCCCATCGCCGCTTCACAGGATCTGCATCACCGCGACCTAGCGTCAGGGTCATCGGAGCACAACCCCGAACCCATGAGGAGTGAACACGGTGCAGAAGAAGATGCTGGTACGTACGGGCCTAGCGACGGCGGCGGCGGCGGTGCTGGGCCTCGGTCTGATCGGTGGCGGCGCGACCGCCTCGGCGTCCCCGGCGGCCGCGACCGCCGACCCGCCGAACTCGACGAACACGCAGCAGATGCTGGCCCAGATGGACGCGCACATGACCCAGATGGTCGCGACCCTGCCCGCGGACCAGCGGGCCGCCGCCCAGCAGATGCACGAGCAGATGCGCCCGCGGATGGCCCAGATGATGTCGGGCCCCAACGGCATGGGTGCCATGATGTCGGGCCAGCACGGCACCGGCGGGACGACGGGCGGCTGATGACGCCCACCGGGGGCGCCGCCCTGGGGTGCTGGGGTGGTCTCGCCCCGCTGTGCCCCGCGCGGCGCCCGCGCTGAGCCTGCTCCGGAAGGTCCTCACCGCGCTGCCGCCAGCCTCCCGACGTGCCGCGTGATGGCTGGTCAGTCTCCGCGTTGCGGTGGGATTGAGGAGAGTTCGGTGACGGCGATGAGAGGCCCGGCTCCGGGGTAAGCGACCGATCGCCGCAACACCCGGTTAATCTCCCCGGCGAGAACCCAGCCCCCAGGGAGCGCTCCTCGATGGCGTAGCCACCACCACCCGCACGCCCACCGAAGAAGCTCAAGCCGAAGATCTGCCGGTTCTGCATGGACAAGACTCGGGAGATCGATTACAAGGACACCGGAATGCTACGCACATTCATCTCCGACAAAGGCAAGATCCGAGCACGCCAGGTCAGCGGCAACTGCCGCCAACACCAACGCGACGTCGCGGTCGCGGTCAAGAACGCCCGCGAAGTAGCCCTACTGCCCTACACCTGACCCGCCGGTATACCCCCACCGAGTACCGGGTGTCAACGAGATCCCGCCCCAGCGGGTGACCCCACCACTCGCCGCGCACGCCGCCGCCCTGTGGCCCCGATCGCGGTTAGGCTAAGGGGCGTGGTGGACGACCAGGCTGTTCAAGAGCCTCAGCCGTCCGCTGGAGCCGCCAGGTGGATGTGGCGCCGGTTGATCGTGCTTGCCGCGCTGCTTCTCGGTGGCGTGGTCGCCTTTGCCGTGCTGGATGCTCCAAGTCCAGACCGGGTCGCGGGAACAGTTCGCGACCTCGGTCCGGTGGCGCCAGCCTTGATTGTTGCTGTCTGCGCCGCGCTCACGATCGTGGTATCCCCAAGCCGGTGCTGGCATCGCCGCCGGAGCCGTCTTCGGAACACCACTCGGTATCGTGCTGGCGGTGCTCGGGACATCGCTCGGCGCGGCGGGTTCGTACTACCTCAGTCGCCGGTTCGGCCGCGAAACCTTTGTCGAGCTCGCTCGGGGTCGGCCGGCTTTACTTGACGGCTGGCTGGGAGACCGGAGCTTTGTCGCCGTGCTCTATGTCCGTCTGCTTCCCGTTGTGCCCTTTGCCGTGGTGAACTACGTCAGCGGAGTCTCCAGTGTCCGATTCGGCCACTTCCTAGTCGCCACTGTGATGGGGATCGTTCCCGGCACGTTCCTGTTCGCCGCCGTCGGGGGCTCGTTCGACCACCCGAACTCAGCGGCCTTCTCCACCGCCATCGGGTTGGTGGTCATGCGCGCTGTCTTGGAACCGTTGCTGCGGCGTGTCGTGCGGCGACCGGCCGGGTAGCGGCCCCCGCCAGGATCGACCTGATTTGCTGTGCGAGGCGGTCCAGGCGAACTCAGATGCGGCCGGTGCTGTGGATGATCGTCGGCCGATCGCGCTGACTGAGACGTGGATCGTCCGCTTGACGCAGCGCCCTGCGGGGCGTATATACCCCATATTGGTATAAATAGTGCTCGGGGCTCCTCCGGGCCGCAGACGGGACGTGCGGATCCGACGCGACTCGACCGGCCGGTCAGCTCGACGGGCGAGGACCTGGCGACCAGCGCACTGGGGGTCTGGCTCATCGCCGGTCTGTTCACCGACGGCTGGGCGCATACGAACCTTCCTGGCCTGGAGACGTTCTTTACGCCATGGCATGCCCTGCTCTACAGCGGGTTCACCGCGAGTGCGATCTGGATGGCTGTGTTGGCCACCCGCAGGCGACGGCGCGGCTGGGCATGGACGCGGGCGCTGCCGATCGGATACTCCTGGGCCGCCGCCGGGGTGCTGGTCTTTGGTGTCGGCGGGGTCGGAGACATGCTCTGGCACATGACATTCGGGGTGGAGGTGGGAATCGACGCCCTGCTCAGCCCGACGCATCTGGTATTGCTCACCGGCGGGGCTTTGGTGCTCACCGCCGCGTTGCGGTCCGGCTGGGCACGGCCCATTACCCACGGTCGGCCATCCCTGCGCGCTGAGCTGCCTGCGGTGGTTTCTCTCGGCTTGGTCACGTCGCTCGCGGCATTCTTCCTGCTCTACACCTCGGTGTTCGGGCAACCAGCGGCGTCAGCCCCGTACGTCCGAATACCCGAGGGCGCCCCCGGACATCAGGCCTCGGAACAGCCCGTTGTCGTCGGACTGACGGGATACTTGATCACAACTGTGCTGCTGGTCGTTCCGGTGCTGCTTGCCGAGCGCGTGGGTCGGCGACCACGGGGTCTGCTGATGGTGGTGGTCGGGATGGTGGCCTGGCTCTCGGCCGCTGTTCACGGCTTCAGTGCTTATGGCCTCGTGGCCGCCACACTGGCCACGGCCGCTGCGGTGATCGGCGAGTTGGCGACCGACATCATTGATCGGGCCGGGCTGCCGGCATCCATGCGGATGCCGGCGGTGGGCGCCACCCTGCCACTGCTGCTCTGGACAGCTCAGCTGGCCGGTGTGGCGCTCATCGACGAGCTGAGATGGCCGCCCGAGTTGTGGAGCGGAGCTGTTGTCCTCTCTGCCCTCGTGGGTGCGGTGCTCGGCCTTCTGGTGGGCTGGTCCCCGACCCTTGCACCCGCATCGCCCGGTCGACTGGCGGGCAGAGTCCCCCAGGCCACCGGCCTGGCGCAACTGACCGAACACCGGGCAGCCTCAGCGCAGGCCACGGACCTTGCACTGAAGGTCAACGATGACCAGCGGGGCTGAGATCACACGACGGACGGTCTACTGGGTGCGTCGGCGCCGAGTCCGTGGGGGCGGCCCATGGCCGAGCGATCTCGCACCAAGCCCGAGCGTGGAGTCCGCAGGGCAGCACCCCGGTACGGGGGTACCGTATACGCACACTGCGAGAAGGGGTGCCGATGAGCGGCTACGGCAACAGGCGTGATGACTACCGCAATCGGCTGCGCCGGATCGAGGGCCAGGTGCGCGGTCTGCAGCGCATGATTGACGAGGACAAGTACTGCATCGACATCCTCACCCAGGTCTCCGCGGTGACCAAGGCGCTGCAGTCGTTCTCCTTGCAGCTGTTGGACGAGCACATGGCCAGCTGCCTGGTTGAGGCCGCCGCTCACGGCACCTCCGAGGAGGCGCAGGAGAAGGTGAAGGAGGCATCGGCGGCCATCGCACGCCTCGTCCGGTCCTAACCACCCTCAAGGCCCCGTGCGCCGGGGCCGACGACAGGCCGAAGGAGTCCCACAGCAGGGCCTGCATGCCGCTGCGGGCCGTTGCTGGTTAGCGGGTTGGTAGGTCGGTGGGCTGGTCCCCACGGGTCGCGGTCCGGCGGGTTGTTCGCGTTGCTGGTGTTGTGTGCGCCACCCGTAACGGGTGAGGCCCTTGGGCTTGTACACCGACAGCGTCACGGCCACGAGCAGCACCAGGAGGGCGGCGCTGGTGTCGGCCAGGAGTTGGATCATCATCCCGATCAGATCTCCGCTGGACAGGCTGGCCTGGCTCGCGGCGGCCGCGACCTGGCTGGCTACCTGTACGTGGACCAACAGCAGGATGGTGGCGACTAGGTTGATCAAGAGTTTGAACATGACCCAGTAATGGCGGAACAGACCCCATGCGGTGCCGAGGGCCTGGATGAGCCCCGTCAGCAGACAGGCCAGGCTCAACGGGACGAGTACGAACCGACCGATCGGGGCCATCGCGGGGTAGACCTCCCGCGCCGTCGCGGCGTCCTGGCTGGTCAGGCCGACGATCGCGAGGGCGAGGAAGGCTGCGACGGCGCCAAGCCAGCCGACCGAGCAGGTGACGTGGGTGGTGAGCGCGAGCTTACGCAGGCGCGGTGTCATGGTCATCGCGATCAGTGCCCGCCCATGCCGCCCCGAGGATGTGCTGAAGGGCGCCGGCCACCACCACCGCGACGCCGCCGACGCTCCCGAGCACCTTCGCCCAGCGTGGCGCCCCGGGGTAAGGAGGCAGCGCAACCCTGGCGCTCGGCTTGTCGGTTGCGGCGCGGCGACGCGCCGCAACCGGAGCGCGAGGATCACCACACACGGCAGCCACACCGCCAGCGTCGCTCGCTGCAGCAGGCCCGCCCACGGGTACAGCGGCGCCCCTGGACCCGCGAGGAGTCCGTTCAACGGGTCCAGCACCACCACCACGATGCCCGTTGCCAACGTGTACGCGGCGAGGCCGCGCCATCTGAGATCACCCGCGAACCGCCGTGACACCACGATCAGCCCGACCCCGATGCTCAGGAAGATCGCGCCGTTGACGTGGTGCACCCCGGTCGCGCCGCGTCATGCTGGCTGGTCATCGCCGCCTTCCTCGCGGGCTGCCCCGCGCTACGGGGTAACGCTGACATACTGGCCGGCGTGGGGTCCGGCGGGCGGTCTGCCATGGGCTGCGGTCCCCGCGATGACACGCTGTGCAAACGGCGAAGTTCCAGAGATCAGTCCGCACGCACCTCGGTGGGCATGGCCAGCGTGACCCAGTCGTGCATTCCGCCGCGGTAGTAGGCCAGCGACTGGGCTGGATAGCCGTCTTCGAGCAGTTGGCGTATCGCCCGCGGAGACTGCGGGCATTGCGGGCCGTTACAGAACAGTATCGACACTGGGGCATCCGCGAGCTCGCCCTGGCGCTCGACCAGCTCGTCGTGCGGGATGTGCACCGAGCCCGGGATCGTGCGGCCACCGAAGGACCCGGCGGTTCGGCAGTCGATCACCAGCGCGGCTTGGGCGGCCAGCTCGATCAGCTCCAACTCGCCAATCGTGGGGACCCCCGGCGCCGCCTGCCACGGCTGGACCCTACCCCAGGTCGTGTCCACGGCAACGACATCCGTTTCTCCCTCAACCGGCCATGGCACGCTGCGGGGCCCCTGTTCCCTACGCCGCTCGCCTCGCTGCATCGGTCCTCCTCTTTGATCTCAGCCCCGGTCTCACAGTACGGCCTTGATCATCATCCGGCGATCTTGACACAGTCTGGGTCCGCCGGTGTCCGGGTTCGTGCGTGCCCGGGGCAACCAGCGCGGTGATCAGTTCCCGTGTGCGGGGTTGTCGGTCGGGTTCCAGTCGGGTCTGGCTTCCGCGCGGATCGTGGACAGCAGGGATTCGACTTCGCTGACCTGGTCGAGCAGGGCCGCGCGGGAGCGTAGGGAGGCCAGCGCTCCTTCGAGTTGGCGGACGCGGTCGTCGAGGCGGCGGTCGGCGGCGTGGATGCGGTCCCAGCGTTGTTCGGTTTCGGTGCGGAGTGCTTCCCAGCGTTGTCGGGCGGCGTCTTCGAGTTGGTGGGCGCGGGTGTCGGCGGCTTCGATGCGGGCGCGGGCGGCGTCGGCGTCGGCTTGGGCCTGGGCGCGCAGGGTTTCGGCTTGCTTCAGGATCGCCGCGGCGGCGTGCTCGGCGTGTTCGCGGGCGGTGGTGGTTTCGGTGTGTGCTTGGCGGCGGGCTTGGTCGATTTCCTCAGGGGTGCGGGTGGCCACTCGGGCCAGGCTGTCGATCGCGCCGGTGTAGTCGGTCGCCACCCGGGCCAGGAATGTGGTGACCTCGTCGGGTCGGTAGCCGCGCCAGAGACGCCGTCGGAAGGTGGCGGTGGTGATTTCCTCGGGGAGCACAGGCATGTCTCAGGCTCCAGGTCGCGGGGTGTGCCCGAGGGTGGGGGTGAGGGGTTCGATGCGCAGGGTGTGGGCCTCGGGCACGAACCGGTCGCTGGGCCGGGGTGGGCGGGTGCTGCCGTCGGCTTCTCGGACCAGCGTCGGTTCGAGTAGCAGCACCGGTGCGTGCAGGACAGCGGAGGTTCGTCGGCGGCCCTCGATGATCCCGCCGCCGAGCAGATGCACCCGCACCTGATCGCCGGTCTCGGATGCGGCAGCGGGCACCGGCGCGGACCGAGACGATCGACGGGTGGGTTTGGTGCCGGGTGTGGGTTTGGTGTCGGTGAAACGCAGCAGCCGCAGGGAGTTGGCGACCACGCTGACCGAGGAGAGTCCCATGGCGGCGCCGGCGACGATGGGGTTGAGCAACCCGGCCGCGGCGAGTGGGATCAGCGCGATGTTGTAGACGAACGCCCAGGCCAGGTTTTGCCGGATGGTGCGGTAGGTGCGTCGAGACAGCCGGATCGCGGTCGGCACGGATGCGAGGTCGCCGCGCATCAGGGTCAGGTCGGAGGCCTCGATGGCCACGTCGGTACCGGTGCCGATCGCGATGCCCAGGTCCGCCGCGACCAGGGCGGGGGCGTCGTTGATGCCGTCACCGACCATGGCCACCACCTCACCGGCGGCTTGCAGGCGGGTGACTTCGGTTTGTTTGTCCGCCGGGAGGACTTCGGCCAGGACGGTGTCGATACCGAGGTGCTCGGCGATCGCCGCGGCGGTGCGGGCGTTGTCGCCGGTGATCATGGCGACCTTCAGGCCCATCCGGTGTAGCCGGGCCACGGTGTCCGCGGCGTCGTCCTTGACGGTGTCGGCTACCGCCAACACCCCACGCACCTGGCCGTCCCAGCCGGCGAACACCGCGGTGCGTCCGAGGCGTTCGAGCCGATCGGCCTCGGTTTCCAGCCGGGCGGGCAGGGCCAGCCCGGCTTCAGCATGCAGGGTGCGCCGGCCCACCCACACCGTGGTGCCTTCGAGGTCGGCGTGGACTCCGCGCCCGGCCAGCGACGCAAAGGCGGTCGTCGGGGCTAGTTGGCCGGTGCGTTCGCGGGCGGCCGCGGCGATGGCGGCGCCGATGGGGTGCTCGCTGTCGGCTTCGACCGCGCCGGCCCGGCGCACAACGGTGGCCTCGTCGGTGCCCTCGCCGACCACCACGTCGGTGAGCGACATCTGGCCTCGGGTGAGGGTGCCGGTCTTGTCGAACATCACGGTGGTGATGGTGCGGGCTCGTTCCAGCACCTCGACACCCTTGATCAGGATGCCCAGTTTCGCGCCGCGCCCGGTACCGACCATGATCGCGACCGGGGTAGCCAGGCCGAGCGCGCACGGGCAGGCGATGATCAGCACCGCGACTGCCGCGATGAGCCCGGCGACGGGGTCATGACCCAGCAGCCACCATCCGGTGAAGGTGGCGGCCGCGATCAGGAACACCGTCGGCACGAACACCGCGGAGACCCGGTCGGCCAGCCGCTGCGCGGCGCCCTTGCCGGTCTGCGCGGCGGTGACCAGCGACACGATCTGCGCCAGCGCGGTCTGGGCGCCGATCGCGGTGGCGCGCACGGTGAGCACGCCGCTGGTGTTCACCGTCGCCCCGACCACCGCGTCCTCGACGCTCTTGTCGACCGGGACCGACTCGCCGGTCAGCATCGACTCGTCCACCGCGGACGCCCCGTCCACGACCTGGCCGTCGGTGGGGATCTTCTCACCCGGTCGGACCCGCATCAGGTCTCCGACCTGGACCTGCCCGACCGCAACCATCACTTCCTGCCCGTCGCGCAGTACTCGGGCCTGCTTGGCGCCCAACTCCAGCAACGCCCGCAGCGCGTTCCCGGCCCGGCGCTTCGCGCGGGCCTCGAAATAGCGTCCCAACACCAGCAACGCGATGACCAGCGCGGCGCTCTCGAAGTACCGATGCCCACCGAAGTACAACTGGGCGGTCGAGAACGTGTAGGCGGTCAAGGTCCCTACCGCGATCAGGGTGTCCATGCTCGCGGCCAAATACCGGGCCCGTCGCGCCGCCTCCCGCAGGAACGGCCAACCCATCACAAACTGCACCGGCGTGGCCAGCCCGAACTCTACCCACCCCGCCCACGGCTGGAGCATCCACGGGCCCGGCACCATCGCCAGCACCCCCACCGCGACCGCGAACGGCGCCCCGAACAGCAGTCGCCGCAACCACCCGCGCTCCGCGCGGGCCTCGTCGTCTTCAACCGGTTCGAGCGGCGGTAGCGGGGCCGGCTCGGTCGCTCGTGCCACGGCGTTACTGGACGACGGGTCCTCTTGTGAGGTCTGCGGCCCGGTCACAACATCGCCGAGTCCACGGCGTCCGGCTTCCCCGCCCCCGACGTGCGGTGGCGCCCCGACGAGCGTGGTGAGAGGGGTGAGCTGGTAGCCGGTCTTGGCCACCGCCCCGACCAGCCCCGCGATCAAACCCTCACCGGCGGCGGAGGTGGCCGGTTGCTCGGTCAGCACCACCTGGGCGGTCGCGGTGGCGTAGTTGACCTCCGCCGACGCGACACCGGGCTGTTTACCCAGCGTGCGCTGCACCCGAGCGGCACACGACCCACACGTCATCCCACGCACCGCGAACTCCACCGTCACACCCGCGCTCACCCCGACATCGCTGGTCATCGCGTGACCTCCCCTTCGTCAGCGGCGGACTCGACGGGCGTGTGCTCGGGCGAGAGCAGCGCGTCGGACACCGTCCCGGAAGGGGTACGGAACACCTGCTTGTCGAACTTCAACGTCTCCATCAGCTCATCCACGATCTCCGCGATGCGGCCTTCCTGCATCGCCTTGGCCACGCAGGTCTCCAGATGCCGGCGCAACATCACCCGGCTCGCGCCCTCCAACAACCCCTGCACCGCCGAGAGCTGCTTCATCACATCCGGGCAGTACGCGTCATCCTCAACGATCGCCAGGATCCCGTTGATATGCCCCCGGGCGGTCTTCAACCGGTTCACCACGGCCCGCTGATGGCTGTCCATGACTACACCATATCCCACCCCAGGTGGGGTGGAGAATTGGGTCAGTGCTTCGCGGCAGGGACAGCGGTCCGGCCGCCAAGATGACCTCCGACCGCTCGGCAATCGTCTTGATCGTCGAACTCTACTGGGTCGCTCACCAGCAAAGGACGAGCCGCTCCCAAAGTGATGCTCGCCCTGGCCGAGCTCAGGGCCGAGGAGCTGCACCGCACGGTGAGGTTGCGCACCCGGGCGGATGTTGAGGCGCTGGATTTCGAGGACGCGAGCTTCGACACGGTCGTGTGCACCTTCTCGTTGTGCGCGATCCCTGACCACCACCGGGCCGTGTTGGAGATGGTGCGGGTGTTGCGCCCCGGCGGTCAGCTGCTACTCGCCGATCATGTCATCAGCACCCAACCGGTGGTGCGCGCACTCCAACGACTGCTTGGACTGGTCAGCGTGCCGCTGGGCGGGGAACACTTCCGCCGCCGGCCGTACGAGCTGGTCCACGCGGCGGGACTCACGGTGTCACGCAGGGACCGGTTCGCCGCCGGCCTGGTGGAGCGCCTCGTCGCGGTCAAGCCCTGACCACCTCCGCCGCTCAGTTGCATTGATACCGGCGGCGGCGGAATGGTCAGCTCGGGGTAACCGGACGTGCGGCTATATATGGCACGCCCTGGGGGCGGGTCAGTTGGCGCAGAGCATCGGGACGATGACCGTCATGCCGGTGGACAGTGTGGGGCCGAGCAGCATGGCGCCCAAGACCAGGGTGAGGTCGACCCGGGCGCGGGTCGCGTCGGGTGGGAACAGCAGCCGCTGCACCCGCTGCGCGACCCCGGCC
>JALYVZ010000477.1 GCA_030852965.1 Actinomycetota bacterium
TGTCTAACGGGCGAAAGTGCCGTTCGCCGGGTAGGGGGCGGGTCATTCCCGGGGGGTCGCGATGGCGTTGACGGCCGCCGCAGCCAGGGCGCTGCCACCTCGGCGGCCGTGCACGACCAGGTACTCTAGCCCGCCGGGGTGGTCGACCAGTGCCCGCTTGGACTCGGCGGCCCCGATGAACCCGACCGGAACCCCGACCACCACCGCCGGCGGCGGCGCCCCGGCGTCGATCAGCTCGAGCAGCCGGAACAACGCGGTCGGAGCGTTGCCGATGGCCACCACCGCACCGGCCAGCCGGTCGCCCCACAGCTCCACCGCGGCCGCGCTGCGGGTGGTGGCCCGCGCGGCGGCCAACGCTGGTACGGCGGGGATACTGAGCAGACACAGCACCTCGTTGTCGGCGGGCAGCCGGGACCGGGTGATCCCGGCTGCGACCATGGTGGCATCGCAGAGCACTGGGGCACCCGCCGCGAGCGCGGCCCTGCCCTTGGCCACCACGTCCGGGGAGTAGCCGAGATCGGTCGGCAGGTCGGTCATCCCACAAGTGTGGATCATGCGCACGGCGACGGCGGCCACGTCCGGCGGCAGACCACCCAGGTCGGCCTCGGCGCGGATCGTGGCGAACGAGCGCCGGTAGATCTCTGCGGGATCCCGGAGGTAGAAGTACTCGGCCATGGACTCACCGTAAGCGGCCGGCGCGGTCGCGGTCAGCCGGGCGCCGGGCGGTCACGATGCGGCCGTGCGTGTCGTTGGCGATCACCGTCGACGGACGCCGACCCGGAGCATACCGAACGCTGGACTACCATGGCCATGGCCCAAACATCTCGTCCATGGCCCGGCCGTTAGCCGGCGACAGCCCTCGGTGTTCCAGGAGTCTCTAGACATGCCACAGATCACAACCAACGACCTGAAGACCGGCATCACCCTGGACCTGACCGATGGGCTGTTCAATGTCGTGACCTTCCAGCACGTCAAGCCTGGCAAGGGAGGTGCGTTCGTACGCACAAAGCTGAAGAACGTCCGGACCGGTGCCGTCTTGGACCGCACCTTCCGCGCTGGTGAGAAGGTCGAGCAGGCGATCGTGGAGACCCGCGAGATGCAGTACCTGTACAACGACGGTGACAGCTACGTCTTCATGGACCAGGTCACCTTCGAGCAGCTGGACGTGCCCGCGACGTCGCTGGGCGACATACCGGACTACCTGCTGCCGGAGATGACGCCCGCGCTGAGCTTCTACGGCATCGAGATCGTCGGAGCCGAGCTGCCGGCGTCGGTGGAGCTGACCATCACCGAGGTGGAGCCCGGTGTGCAGGGCAACCGGGTGTCCGGCGCGACCAAGCCGGCCACCCTGGAGACGGGCAAGATCGTCAAGGTGCCGTTGTTCGTGAACAACGGCGACAAGATCAAGGTCGACACCCGCTCCGGCGAGTACATGACCCGGGTCTGACCAGCGGTCGGGAGGTGACGCCAGTGCGCGGCTCGAGTGCCATCGGGATCGGTGCGGTGTGCGTGCTGCTCGGTGGCCTGTGGTTCCTACAGGGCATCGGGATGGTCGGGGGCAGCTTCATGACCGGATCCCGACTTTGGCTGTTCATCGGGCTGGTGGTGACGCTGGGCGGTTTGACGCTGATCACCGGCGCGCTCCGGGCTCGCCGCAACGGCCGCGCGGACTGACCGGTCAGGTCGGATCGATCCTGACCGCCTCAGCGCAGTAGCGCCAGATCCGCCGCAGCTCCTCGGCACCGTGCCCGGTGAACGGCAGGAAGTACTCCGGCCGCTCGCGTCGGTCGTGCCAGAACCGCCCGCTCGGCGGCGCCGGATCGCACGCCCCGAGCCACACCACGGTGTCCGCGCCCTGCTCGGGTGTCCGCAGCGCCCGCCGCAGCACCCGGGTGAACCCGGGCAGTGAGGTACTCACCCCCGGGGTATCCGCCCAGCCCGGATGCATCGCGTGCACTCCGACGTCCCGATCGGCCCAGCGGCGGGCCAGCAGCGGGGTGAGCGCGACCTGGATCCGTTTGGTGCGGGCGTACGCGGTGGCGCCCTTGTAGTCCCCGTCGAGGTACTCCGGGTCGTCCGCCGGTAGCGACTGGGTGTACATCCCCCCGGACGACACCACGATCACTCGAGCACCCGTGAGCGCAGGCAGTAGCAGCTCGGTGAACAGCACCGGACCCAACACGTGAGTGGCCAGCGTCAACTCGTGATGCTGGGCCGATTCGACACGCGCCGGTGGCAGCACGCCGGCGTTGTGCACCAGCACATGCAGCGGTCGGCCGCGCAGTTCGGCCGCGACCCGCCGGACGTCTTCGAGGTCGGACACGTCGCAGCGCATCAGGTCGACCTGGGCTCCCGGCACCGCGGCCCGGATTTCGGCGCGGGCGGCCTCCGCGCGGCCGGTATCGCGTACCAGCAGCGTTACGGTGGCCCCGAGCTGGGCAAACCCCTTGGCGGCGGCCTTACCCAACCCGCCGCCGCCGCCGGT
>JALYVZ010000478.1 GCA_030852965.1 Actinomycetota bacterium
GGATCATGCACACCGACTATCGCCGCCCCATCGAAACATTCACGACTACCATCTCAGCCGTAATCGGCCTACATTTCTACACTGCCAGCTGAATAACCCTCATTGAGCCCGCCTGCGAAGCGGGCCGGGCCGAAAGCGCGGTTGAGGAAGGTGACCGTGCCGCCACGACTGGGGTAGGACGTGGACAGCAACGCATACGAGCGTGCGGTCAGCAGTGCGACCAGGCCGGCCACGAGGAACGCGTCACGGCCACAACGTATCCCGCTTCCGGTTGACTTCACCTGCCGCGGGCGCTCGCTGTTCGTCCATATGTTGTGCCCCATACGTGGTCGCGGCACTCGGCACCACCTCCCTCCATCGGGAGCCGTGTCAGTCAGAATGGACCGTTTGTGGAGCTCTACAACGCGGACAGCTGTGCCGGTTTGCTGGATGTGGGACGCCCGCTCCGATCTTGACCGAGCTAATGCTGATCTCGGCGTTTCGCGTGCCATAGGTTCGGTCCGTAACCGCGTGTAAGGCCGTCTGGTCGCCGCGCGGCTGTTCGAGCAGCTGACCTACGGCTCGGCGGGGCGACGCAGCCGGTTTGAGTTGATGGATGAGCTGGTCGCGGCCCGGCGCGCGACCGGATGGCGTTGCACACTTCACGCACTGGTAGCTCACTTGCGCGGTTGTCCACGGCGGCGCACACTGCCGCGGCGATCGCCGAGATGGGCCGGGCGGTGCCCGGTCCCGGCCAGATCACGGTCGTGGCCGACCCGCACGACAACGCCGAGTACGCGCGCACTGCGGGGAGGGCATGTCGGCGTACCGGTCGGTTCGTGGTCCACACCAGCCCGAAGCAGCACCGGGCGTGGCGGTTCCAGTCCGAGGTGCTCGCCGGGCTGGGCAAGCATTGGGACCGCCCCGCGCAGGGCGGGGACGCCACGGTGGCGCAGATGGCGCAGGCATGTCTGCGTGCTGAACGTGCCCGAGAGCTGGTCGTGTTGCGCGCCCATCACCTCGCCGGCACGGCATGGAGCTGGCTTGACAGCGGACATGCCAATCTCCTTGTAGGCGGACATCGCATCTCCCTTTCCGCGGACAGCTGATCTCCCTGTGGGGCTGTCCGGGCTGGCGGCGTGTCGGTCCGTCGTGGGTGGCCCCTCCACGGTCCACTCGGGTGTTGTTTGGACCCGAGCCCGTGGAGGGGCCTGTGAAGAAGGATGCCAGGGAGATCATGGAAATTCTTGAGGCGTTTGACCTGACTGGGTGTGCGCACTCGGCCGGGTAGCTGGTCGGGTGTGATCCGAAGACGGTGCGGCACTGGGTGGCCCAGCGTGATCGTGGGCTGCCGGTGGCGGGTCCGGGGCGGCGGGAGCGGTTGATCGATCCGTTCGTGGACAAGGTTGAGGAGTGGGTGGACCGTTCGAGGGGGCGGGTCCGTGCGGATGTGGTGCATGAGCGCCTGCTGGCGGTGGGGTTCGATGGGGATGAGCGGACCACGCGGCGTGCGGTCGCGGAGGCGAAGGCCCGCTGGGATGCGGGGCATCGGCGGACGTATCGGCCGTGGATCACCGAGCCGGGGATGTGGTGCCAGTTCGATTGGGGAGTCGGTCCGCTGGTGGGGTGGGCGGGTGGCCCGCCGCGGGTGACGTTGTTGTTCTGTTTGTGGTTGGCGTGGTCGCGGTTCGCCGGTGGTGATCTCGACCTGGGACCGGACCCTGCCCACGCTGCTGGCGTGTGTGGACACGTCGCTGCGACGGCTCGGGGGCGCGCCGACGTATGCGTTGACCGACAACGAGAAAACGGTGACTGTGGAGCATGTCGCGCGGGTCGCGGTGCGCCACCCGGAGGTGGTCGCGGCGGGGCGGCACTACGGGATCCAGGTCGCGACGTGTGTGGCGTTCGACCCCGAGTCCAAGGGTGGCTCGGAGGCCAGCGTGCGGGTGGCGAAGGCCGATCTGGTGCCCACCGAGGCCAACCTTCTGGAGGCCTATCCGGACATGGCCGCGCTGGTCGCGGCGTGCGACGCGTTCTGCGCCACGGTGAACGCCCGGCGGCATCGGGAGACCGGTGTCGCCCCGATCGAGCGGTTGGCGCTCGAGCGGGAACGGCTGCATGTGCTGCCCTCGGCGCCGTATGCCGGGGCGCTCGGACAGACCCGGCTGGTGAACACCGACCAGACTGTGCGGTTCGGGTCGGTGCGCTACTCCACCCCACCCGGGCTGGTCGGTGCGCAGGTGTGGGTCCGGGCGGCGGGCGACGAGCTGGTCATCGTCGCCGACATGAACGCGCTCGCGCTGCGCCCGGGCTGGGCGCCCGCGCCACCGGCCGGGCTCATCGAGGTCGCCCGCCACGCCCTGTCCACCCCGGGGCGGCTGCGGATCGAGCTGGCCCACTACCCGGGCCACCCCCAGGATCCCAGCGGGGCACCGCGGCCGCCGACACCGAAGCCCACCAGCGCGGCGGAGACGGCGTTCCTCGCGCTCGGGCCCGGCGCCCAGG
>JALYVZ010000479.1 GCA_030852965.1 Actinomycetota bacterium
GTCACTGAGTTGGCGGCCGCAGCGGCCGCGTCTATGGAGCGGGCCGGCTACTCGCCTGGCACGCGCGGCGGCTATCAGCGGATCTGGGATCAGTTCGGCCGGTACTGCGCTGCCAGCGGGGTTGCAGTTCCGGATCGAGGGACTGCTGCTGGGTTCTGTGCGGCGGTCGGCGCGGACGGCGCCGAGCAGTGGAAGGTGTTCTACCGTCGGGTTGTCGGCTGCTTGTTCGATGTGGCAGAGACGGGCCGGTTCGCGTTGCGGGCAGGGCGCGGCATGACCGTGGTTCCGGAGGTCTTCGGGGCCGAGTTCGCGGCGTATGCCAGCTCGCTGGTCGGGAGCGGGCTGGCCGAGGGGACGGTGCGCGCCAAGACCGGGATGCTGCGTCGGTTCCTGGCATTCCTCGCGGAGGCGGGGCTGGCGCAGGTGGCGGCGCTGAGCAGCGCGGACGTGTCCGCCTATGTTCGTTCGCTCGCGCCGCTGGCCGCGTCCACTCGCGCCGGGCACCTGTACTTCCTGCGGGAGTACCTGCGGTTCGCGGTCCGCGAGCACGGCGTCGATCCTGCCCTGGGCGCGATGTTCCCGGTGATCGTCACCGACCGGGACGCGGTCCTGCCCTCGGTCTACCGGCCGGGCGAGGTGGCCGGGGCATTGGCCGAGGCCGGGAATCGGTCCGAGGCGCCGCTGCGGGATCGGGCGGTGATGCTGCTCGCGTCGCTGCTCGGGTTGCGTTCGAGCGACATCAAGGGGCTGCGGTTCGACCAGATCGACTGGGCGAACCGGCACCTGTCTCTGGTCCAGCGCAAGAACGGCCGGCGCCTGGATCTACCGCTTCCGGATGAGTGCGCGTTCGCGATCCTCGACTACTGGAAGAACGAGCGCGCCAACGTCGACGACCCGCGGGTGTTCCTACGGGGTCGGGCACCGCACCAGTCGCCGGCCGCGGGCAACCACTTCCACCAGGTGGTGACCGGGTGTTTGGCCCGGGCCGGGGTCGAGGTCTCCGGGCGGCACCGCGGGCTGCACGCGCTGCGGCACTCCGTGGCGGTCGGGATGCTCGAGTCAGGCACTGCGTATCCGGTGATCGGCGCGGTGCTGGGGCACGTGGAGGCCAACACCACCCGCCGGTATCTGAGGGTGGACCTGACTCATCTGCGCCCGCTGGCGCTGGAGGTGCCCGATGCCCAGTGAGATCACTGCCGGTGAGATCACCATCGACGGGGCCTTCCCGCAGCTATTCACCGAGTACGTCGAGTACAAGCGGGGCCTGGGCTATGTCTACCCGCACAGCCGGCTCTACCTGGTCCGGCGCCTGTCTCGGTTCCTGGCCACACAGGCCACCGACGAGCGGGTGCTGACCCGGGAAGCAGCCGAGGCGTTCGCCGCCCCCCGTGAGGGCGAGTCTGCTGGCTCGGCCGCGGGCCGGCGCGGGATCGCCCGCCAGTTCGCGATGTTCCTGCGGTGGAAGGGCATCGACGCGTGGGTGCTGCCCGAGCGCGAGCAGCCGCGCCAACCCGGCCGCTTCGCTCCCCGGATCATCACTGCCGAGGAGATGGCCAGGATCATCGCCTGCGCCGACGCACGGCCCGCGTCCCGGTGCGGGCCGCAAACCCAGCCGGTCTACGCGATGCTCGTTCGGTTGCTGTGGTGCTGCGGGCTGCGGATCGGCGAAGCCCTGTCCCTGCGGGTCGGCGACCTCGACCTGGCCGAAGCCGTCATCACCGTCCGCAAGGCCAAACACCACCGGACCCGGTTGGTGCCGATGTCGCCGTCCCTGACGAGGTACGCGCACCGCTACGCGGTCGCGGTGGGCCTGGTCCCGGAAGACGCCACAGCGTGGCTATTCCCCTCCCCACGCGGCGGGGCCTACCACCCCGGCTCGGCCACCGCGCACATCCAGGGGCTGATGCTCGAAGCGGGCGTCACCACGGCCGCCGGCCGCGCTCCTCGCGCCCATGACCTACGCCACTCCTACGCGGTGGCGGCCCTGACCAAGATGCAGGCCGGCGGGGTGGACGTTCACGCGACCCTGCCCGTGCTGGCCACCTTCATGGGACACGCCGACATCGTCTCGACCGAGTACTACCTGCGCCTGGCCCCGTCCGCCTGGGCCGGCATCGAGCACGCCATGGCCGCCAGCTACGCGGATCTCTACCCGCAGGTGAGGCACTGACATGGCTGCCACCGCCCGCCCGTTCGCCGACATGCTCGCCCAGTTCCTCACCATCTACCTGCCGATCACCAGAGCCTGCTCGCGACACACCATCTGCGCCTACCGGGACGCGTTCACGCTGTTCCTGCGGTACATGGACCAGCAGGAGGCCACCCCGCCGGACAGGGTCACCTTCGACGACTTCACCACGCCGAACGTGACCGCCTTCCTCGGCTGGCTGCGCACCGACAGGCACTGCTCCACAGCCACCGCCAACCAGCGCCTGGCCGCGATGAAGTCGTTCTTCCGCTACGTCCAGTCCCAAG
>JALYVZ010000159.1 GCA_030852965.1 Actinomycetota bacterium
GCCCGGCCGGTGGCGTGCTCACCGCCGGCGCGACGGCGGGTTCGGCGGGCGGGGGCAACGGCTCGGGCAGCCGGCGAGGCACCGAACCGGCCGAGCTCACGGGTCCGGGCCCGGACGCGGTGTTTGGTGCGGGTCCGCCGCAGCCAGCCAAGACCACGGCCAGGGCGGCGCCGGTGAGCACGAGCGGCCGGTAGCGCATACCGCTCTTGATACCAGTGCCCGCGTCGATCGGCTCGCTCTGGCGGAAACGTCCTGGCGAAGGACCGACCCGCGCGCCGGCTTGCCGCCGCCACCTGGCCCGGGTCGGTGCACCTCGACGAGCCGCACCCACTTGGCCACACCCTTGATCTGAGGACCCTCAGGGTCACGGTGCCGGTTCGCTGGCCAGGAGTGCGGCACCGACGATCCCGGCCTCGTTGCGCAGCGCGGCGGCGACCAGCGGGGTGCGCGTGCGCACCAGCGGCAGCCACTTGTCGGCGTGCTTGCTGACCCCGCCACCGATCACGATCAGGTCCGGCCACAGCAGGTCCTCCACATGCCGGTAGTACCTGGTCAGCCGCTGCGCCCAGGCCTCCCAGGAGAGGTCCTCGCGCTCGCGGGCGGAGCCGGCCGCCCAGGTTTCGGCAACCCGCCCGTCCAGCTCCAGATGCCCGAGCTCCATGTTGGGCACCAGCCGACCGTCCACCAGCAGCGCGGTGCCGATCCCGGTGCCCAGGGTGGTGAGCAGCACCACGCCCGCCTGGCCCCGGGCCGCGCCGAAGCGCCCCTCGGCCAGCCCGGCGGCATCCGCGTCGTTGATCAGCCGCACCGGCCGCCCGACCACTTCGGTGAACACCTGGTGGGCGTCGACGCCGAGCCAGGAGCGGTCCACGTTCGGCGCGAAGCGCACCGCACCGCCCTGGATCACGCCGGGGAACGTGCAGCCGTACTCGCCGTCCCAACCGAAGTGGTCCAACAGCTTGCGCACCGTATTCGCCACCGCTACCGGGGTGGACGGCCGCGGCGTGTCGATCCGCAGCCGGTCGTCCGCGAGCTGTCCCGTCGTGAGCTCTACCGGGGCGCCCTTGATCCCGCTGCCACCGATGTCGATGCCGAAACCCAGCTGCCGCTTCCTGCTCATCCCCAGCCACCTTCCACGCTCTCGTACACCGCGACGGTACGGGCCGCGATGGCGTCCCAGCCGTACTCGCGCATCGCGCGTTCCCGCCCGGCCAGCCCCATCGCGTGTGCCCTCGCGGGGTTGCCGAGCAGCTCGTTGACCCGCATCGCCAGCCCGTCCTCGAAGCCCCGGGGGTCGCTGTCCAGGTAGGGCACCAGCAGGCCGGTCAACCCGTCCACCACCACGTCCGGGATGCCGCCGACGTCACTGGCCACCACCGCTGTCTGACAGCCCATCGCCTCCAGGTTCACGATGCCCTGCGGCTCGTAGACCGACGGGCAGGCGAACACCGTGGCCCCGCTCAACAGTTGCACCAACTCCGGGCGGGGCAGCATCTCGGAGATCCAGAACACCCCGTCCCGACAGCTCCGCAGCTCGTCCACCAGTGCCCGGAACTCCAGGTCGAGGGCCGGGGTGTCGGGCTCGCCGGCGCACAGCACCAGCTGCGCGCGGGGGTCGAACCTGGCGGCGGCCCGCACCAGGTGCGGCACCCCCTTCTGCCGGGTGACCCGCCCGACGAACAGCACGGTGAGCCGGTCCGGGTCGATGCCCCGCCGGTGCCACACCGTCCGGTCGTCGGTGGGCGCGAAGATCGTCGAGTCGATGCCGTTGGGCACCACCCGCACCTTCGCCGGGTCCACCAGCGGATACGTGGACAGCACGTCGGCGCGCATCCCGTAGCTCACCGCGATCACCGCGTCGGCCGCCTCCAGCGCGGTGCGCTCGGCCCACCGGGACACCGCGTACCCACCGCCGAGCTGCTCGACCTTCCACGGCCGCAGCGGCTCCAGGGAGTGCGTGGTGACCACGTGCGGGATGTCGTAGAGCAGCTTGGCCAGATGCCCGGCCATGTTGGCGTACCAGGTGTGGCTGTGCACCAGGTCCCGGTCGGCGACAGCGGCGGCCATCGACAGGTCGATGGACAGGGTGGACAGCGCCGGGTTCGCGCCGGCCAGCACGTGGGCCGGGACGTGCCCGGCGGCGCCCGGCCGGTCGGCGCCCCAACACTGCACTGTGAGGTCCACCAGGCCCCGCAGCTCACGGGCCAGGAAGTCGACGTGCACCCCGGCGCCGCCGTACACGCTCGGGGGATACTCCCTGGTCAGCAGCCCGACCCTCAATTGCCCTGCCTCCTGGAGTGGGTCCCGGTGGACAGCTTGCCAGGTCGGCCGCGTCCGCGCCGCTGATCAAGCCCAGGATCGCTGCCGGGTGGAGCTAAGCGGTGGCGGTGAAGACCTGAAAGGCGAGCACCACGTCACAGCGTCCGTCATCGCGTCGCAGACCAGCGACGTGGTGCTCGACCGCGCGCCGCGCCTCGTCGAGCTGACTGTCCGGAACGCCCATGAACGCCAGTTGGGCGTCGTCGATGGCGATGGCCTCCTGCTCGACGGTGACGGGCAGCTCGTAGGGCGTGCGCTCGACGCCCGCCCACCCGGCGGCGGCAACAACCTCGGCGGTGCGGGTGGCGTCACCGAGGCTGAACGGACCGGTCGGGCTCTTGCCCTGGGCCGGCTGAGGCGGCGGTTCGAGGAAGCGGCCGACGGCGTGGCCGGCGTGCCACGGGTTGCGGTCGGCGGGCTGCCAGCAGGCGAAGGCCAGGCCGCCGCCGGGGACGGTGTGGGCCCGGATGTTGGCGAACGCCGTCGTCGGCTCCTCGAAGAACATGACGCCGAACTGGCTCGCGGCGGCGTCGAACGGGGCTCCGTCGATGCTCTCGCTCTGGGCGTCCGCCACCACGAACCGGACATTGGCCACACCCTGCTCCTCGGCCCGGCGGGTCGCGTAGTGCACCAGTGGTCGAGAGATGTCAGCCCCGACCACCGAACCGGCCGGGCCAACCCGACGGGCCACGGCGAGAGCAGTGCCACCGCCACCGCTGCCGACATCGAGCACCCGCTGCCCGGCGGCGAGGTCGAGATGTCCGAGCAGGACATCGGTCACCGCGTCGGTGAGCTGTTCGCGGCTGGGCCATACCGACGCCCAGTACTCGTCGTTCCACCGACGACGTTCGGCCTCGTTGGTAGCAGCGGCGGCCACGGCGCTCCCCTCTCCCGCTTCGCGAGGACCCGTCGATCCTCGCTTTGCCCTCGACGCTACCCGCCAGCTCGGGCGAGGTGCGGGCGGTCTCGACGCGCAGACGTCTTGACCAGCGCGGACCGATTACTGAGACTGGCTCTCAGGCGGAACTGAGTTTCAGCCAAGACTGCGTTCCAGCCAAGACTCAGTGTCAAAACCTCGGGGAGTATCGAATGGGCGCTCGACTGCCGGCCTGGCTGGCCAGCAGACCTCCACCCGCATCGTGGCGGCCGCCGTCGAGCTGTTCACCGCACGCGGCTTCGAGGCGACCACCGCCGACGACATCGCCGAGGCCGCCGAGTGCTCGCGCAGCACGCTGTTCCGCTACTTCGGCACCAAGGAGGACATCCTCTTCGGCGACGTGCACGTGCTGCTCGCCGAGGTTCGGGCCGCGCTGGCTTCGTTGCCCCGTTGTGACGATCCGTGGCAGGCGGCCAAGGACGTCGGCCTCGGGCGGTTCGTGGAGCTCCTGTCCGGTGAGGCGGGTCTGCCGAGGGAATGCATCGACCTCTGGTTCAGCCACCCCGCCCTGCTGAACCGCTACCTCGACATCAACCACCGGTGGGAACGGATGCTGGCCGAGTTCTTCGCCGCGCAACGGGCGCGCAGCCGGACACCGACCTGGACAGCCAGGTGCGCGCGTGCGATGGTCAGTGCCGTGCGCTCGGCCATGCGGGCCTACTTGGTGCCGGGCACCGACCTGCGCGCGGCCACCCAGAAGGCGTTCGCGCTGATGGAGCGCGGCTTCGGCCCGCACCCCCGGGGCTGCACTTCGTAGTTCGGACAACGGCTACCGTCCGGCAGCGTCCCACCGTCCGGCAGCGTCCCACGAACGAAGTGACCTGTAAAATGGCCTGGTGACCATTACAATGACCGCTACCGAGGTGAAGGCGCGCATTCTGGCGCTGCTTGACGACGTCGCCGGCGGGGAGCAGATCGAGATCACCAAGCACGGCCGGGTCGTCGCCCGCCTCGTGCCCGCCACCGGCCCCCACTCCCTGCGCGGCCGGGCAAGCGGGGTGGCACGCAGCGCGGCGGATGACGAGGAGCTGTTCTCCACCGGCGAGGTGTGGAACGCCAGATGACGCTCCTGCTCGACACCCACGTCGTGCACTGGTGGTCCGCCGAGCCGGAGCGGCTGAGCCCGGACGCCGCGGCCGCCGTCGCCGCCGCCGACGAGCTCGCGGTCGCCGGCATCACCTGGTACGAGCTGGCTTGGCTCGCGACACACGAACGCATCACCGTCGCGATCCCGGTCTCGACCTGGTTGGCGACAATCGCGGCGGAGGTGCGCACAGTCGGTATTACCCCGGCGCTCGCCCACACCGCAGCGAGCCTGCCTGCCACCTTTCCCGGCGATCCAGCCGACCGGCTGATCTACGCGACGGCCATCGAGCACGGCTGGCGGCTGGTCACCAAGGATCGGCGGCTTCGGGACCACCCGCATCCCCGGGAGGTGACGGTCTGGTGACCCGGCCACAGCTCGGCAAGGCCCTACCCAACGGCCACCAGCGGCCACGGACGCCGTGGTGACCGAACTCACGCCCGCCGACGACCCGGTGTGAGCAGCGCATCACCACCGCGCCGATTTGAGAAGTCACACTAGGTGTACAGCACATCTAGCGAGGTCGTGATTACCATGAGCGACGAACAGACCTGGGCCCGGGACACCCTCGTGCCGGACCCGAACACATCGGACGCCTTCAGCTGGGATCTCACCGGCCATGAGCTGCGCCGGCTGGCCGCCACCTTGGACGGCATGCCGGACTGGCAACCCGCCACCGCGCTGCGGCTGGAGACCGAGGCCTACCGGATGCTGATGTCCGGCCTGGACGACGATCAGCGCGCCGTCCACCGGATGCTCGTTGAGGCAGGAGTACTCAATGCGTGACCCGGGGTGCCCGATGCGCGACCCGAAGTCCTCGGTGACCCGGGGGTGCCCGAGGCGCGACCCCGAGGCCTCAATGGAGCGCCGGGCCTGGGCGAGCTGCACCCGATGCGCCGACCACGTCGGGTGCGCGGACTGCGAGGCCGGGCGTTCCTGCGAGCGGCACTGGCGCTTCCTGCTGCACGCCGAGGGCCGGTACCTGTTCCTGCAGTGTCCGACGTGTGCACACCGCTGGTGGCAGGACACCCGCTTCGGGGTCGGCGGCCGGCCGTCAGGCACCATGGACCTGCCGCACTGGCCCGACGACGAGACCGGGGTCGCCTGAGCGTCGCCACCGACCGAGCGACCTGCCGCCACCCGGCGACCTGCGAACGAAACAGCACTGACGGCACTCTCACGAGCAGAGGCAGACAGTGCGGCCTGGTGTGCCTTGGCGTTCGGGCGTCCACCCGTGCCTGGCCGGCAGCCGGGCCCCAGGACGACTCGTCCCGGTTGGCCGAGGCCGGCCCGGCCTGCACGAAAGGACCCGGTGGGATGGTGTGACCGCCGACCTCGTACGGCGCGAGGGTGATCCGCCGACTCATCTGCACCGGGCTGTTATAGCGCAGCAGCTCGTCGATGGCATCGACATCGAGCTCGGGACGCTCCCGCAGCAGCTCGGCCGGGTCGGGAGTCCGCCTGTCAAGGTCTTTCCCCACCCTGGTCTCGCCCCGCCTCCCGGGCCGCCGCGGCCCGATGGTGGCGCCGGTAGTGTCGCGCGACCCGGGCCCGGTTGCCGCAACCCGCCGAGCACCAGGCCCGCCGGGGATGGTCCTGGAGGTAATACAGCACGCACCCGGGCGCCCGGCAGGCCCGCAGCCGGGAGCGGGTCGGCCCGGCGATCAGCTCGACCCCGTGTCGAGCCAGCGTGGACACCGCCAACTCGGCAGGCGTTCCCCGGGTACGCAACGACCTGACCGGCGCGCAGGCGTCGGTCCAGTGCAGTTCCGGCCAGGCCGGCGCGAGCGCACTGGCCCGGTTGACGACCGCGATCGCCGCTTGCCGGGCGGCCATCGACCGGAAGCCGGTCGCCTCGGTCGCCTCGGTCGCCTCGGTCGCCTCGGTCACCTCGGTCGCCTCGGTCACCTCGGCGGCCAACTCGCGCAGCGCATCCCGCAGCCGCCGTAGCTGTCGTAGCACCCGGTCGGTCAGTTCGACGGTGAGTTCGTCGGCACCCGGCAACTCCATGGCGAGCCGATGCCCGGCGGCGCGCAGCCAGCCGGCCGCCTCGGCCGGGGTGCCCAGCGAGTCGTGCACGCCGGCGCGATCGGCCCAGATCGTGTTCATCAGCTCGACGGCGAGCGGCTCGCCCAGCAGCGGTGCCCTGGTGATCGTCGACTCGGTGCCCACCGATCGAGCCTAGCACCGTACTAATGTGTGAAGGCCGTCCAATCATTTGACATGTCGGCTCCGTTCGCGCAGCATTACTAATGAACGCGATAGTCTTTGCCGTTAGACGGGGTGGCTGAGATGGGATTCCACGAAGGCGAGCTCGCGGTCCAGCGGCGGGCCGGCGTGCGCGAGGCCGCCGATCTGCTTGTCGACATGCTGGGGTCACCGGAGCTGTCCGGTCGACCGGCCGAGTTCCTGGGGGAGAGCGTATTCGCGGTGCTCACCGCTCGCGACCGGGACGGGCGCCTTTGGACATCCCCGCTGGTCGGACCACCCGGGTTCCTCGAGGGTGAGCGCGCCAAGTTGCGGATCGGCGCCCTGCCGGCCGTCGGCGACCCGCTGCGGGATCTGCCGGCCGGGCAGCCCGTCGGGCTGATCTCGGTGGACTTCGCGCGTCGGCGCCGGGTGCGGGTGAACGGCCACCTCGCCGCCGTCGGACCCGACGGTATGGTGGTGCGCGTCGACCAGGCATACGGCAACTGCCCCCGGTTCATCCACCGACGCCGGCTGACCCCGACAACGGTGTCCGGCGGCACCGCCGTACCAACGCCCGGCACCACCCGCCGGACCGCCGATCTCGATTCCGGTCAGCTGGCCATCATCGGCCGGACCGACACGCTCTTCGATTCCGGTCAGCTGGCCATCATCGGCCGGACCGACACGCTCTTCCTCGGGACCGCGCATCCGACCGGCGGCGCCGACGCCTCGCACCGTGGTGGCCCACCCGGTTTCGTGCACGCCCGGCGCACCGAGGTGTGCTGGCCGGACTATTCCGGAAACAACATGTTCAACAGCCTGGGCAACCTGGTCATCGAGGGCTCCGCCGCCGTGCTGTTCCTCGACTTCCCGAGCGCTACCGCGTTGCACGTCAGCGGTACCGCTGAGGTGCACTGGGACGCTCCGGTGGGCGAGGAGAGCGACACCGGGCGGCTCATCCGGTTGCGGGTCCGAGACGTAGCCAGCGGGACGCCACTCCCGCTGCGGGTCGAGGACGTGGTCGCGCGGCCCCGAGCCCGCTCGGCGGCGGACCCGGGCAACTGATCGGACCGGACAGGCTGGCCAAGGCCGATACTCTCGGGCTGTAACCCCGCTGCCTATATAAGAGCGGCAGGATTGTCTTGGGGCAGAGAGGCGGCTTGGCGTGGGCCGATTGGGGCGCAGGGCGCGGGACGGCGCACGGGGCGACGGGCGCACCCACACGTCACCGAGGCTGCGGGTGGTCGGCGCGGACGTCTATCCCAACTGGGAGGCGGTCTACCGGGACAACGTCGACCGGGTATATCGGGCGATCTTCGCCAAGGTAGGCAACCGGGCCGACGCCGAGGACCTGACCGCCGAGGTGTTCCTGGCCGCGCTGGGGCCGTTGCGGGTGTCAGCGAGCGTGGGCGAGGTGCGGGCCTATCTGTCCGCCACCGCGCGGACGGTGCTGTCCGCGCACTGGCGTCGGCACTACGGCCGGGAGATCACCACGTTGCCCGAGACGCTGGAGCTTGCGGACCACGCAGCCGCCGGCTGGGACGCGGGCCACCCCGGGTCCGCACCCACCTCGAACACCGGGCCCACCTCGGACACCGGGCCCACCTCGGACACCGGACTCACCTCGAACACCACACAGAACCCGACCACCGGGCCCACCTCGGACACCGCGGAGCAGCTGCTCGCCGGCCTCCCGGAGCGCTACCAGCAGGTGCTGCGGTTGCGGTTCCTGCGCGGCTACTCGGTGCGCGACACCGCGACCGAGTTGGGAGTCAGCGTGGGCCATGCGAAGGTGCTCCAGCATCGGGCGCTCCGCCGGGCCGCCCAGCTGAACGAGGAGGCGACGCCGTGAGCGAGCGTCGGGTGCGGCGGTTCGTCGCCGATCTGCTCCGAGGCCGGCGACCGGTCCGGTTCCGAGTAGAGGAGCACGAGGCGGCGGAACTGCGAGCGGCGATCGCACTTCGGGCGGCCCGTCCCGGCGCGGGCACCCCCCGCGAGGAGTTCGTCACCGACCTGCATCGCCGGCTCGCCGAACACGTCGGCGAACCGGCCCACGAACCGGCCCACGACCCGGGCCCCGACCCGGCCATCGACCCAGCCTCCCACCCGGGGCCGATCGGGCCGAGGTCGCTCGGTCGGCCCGACGGCATCTCCCGGCGTCGTCTGGTGGCCACC
>JALYVZ010000480.1 GCA_030852965.1 Actinomycetota bacterium
GTGCCAGGGGCAGGCGGCGATGCCGGGGCAGGCTCAGGCGTCGGCCGCTCAGGTGCCCCAGCCGGCCGCTCAGCAGGCCCAGGCGTCGGCCGCCCAGCAGCCCCAGCCGGCCGGGTCGCGGCACGTACCCGGCCAGCTGGCCGCCGGCGCTGGACACTGATGCGCTCTTCCGTGGCGGCGCCCCGGTCCCGGCCGCCGCCGCCTCCTCCTCCTCCCAGGCGCCGGCCACGGCGCCGTTCGGGCGTGGCCGGGGTGTCCAACCGTCGGCTGGCCCTCGGGCGCCTGTTGATGGTGTTCCTGCTGGTGATCGCGGGGCTGAAGCTGGTCACCATCCAGACTGTGCAGTCCGGCCAGCTGAGCGCCGAGGCCGCCAAGCAACGGACAACCCGGCTGCCGCTGGCCGCCGAGCGAGGAGCTGTGCTGGACCGGACCGGGTTGCCGATGGCCTTCAGCGTGGCGGCCAAGGCACTGGTCGCGAACCCCTTCCTGATATCCCGCGACCAGGGGCCAAAGGCCATCGCCCGCAAGACCGAGATCGCGCTCGGGACGGCGGCGCTGACCGGTGTGGACGCCAACCAGCTCTACGCCGCGCTCGACACCGACAAGCACTACGTGGTGCTGGCTCCGCTGGTTGAGCCGGCCGTGGCCAGGGCGGTACACGAGCGGTTCCCGGAGATCTCCGAGGAGACCAGGGAGTCCCGTCAGTACCCGGGTGGACCGCTGGCGGCGAACGTGATCGGGGCGGCCAGCTGGGACGTCGACCAGCACCGGCTGAGGGGCATCGTGGGGTTGGAGGCGTCCCGGGAGTCGACGCTTGGCGGCCTCCCGGGGTTTCGGGAGGTGGACACCGCCGAGGGCGGCGACACCGTGATCCCGGGGAGCGAGCGTGCCGAGCAGGCTCCGGTGCCCGGCTCGGACCTACAGCTGACACTTGACGCCGACTTGCAGTACACCGTGCAGCACCAGCTCGCCGACTACGTCGGGGTGCACGGGGCCAAGGGCGGCAGCGCGGTCGTGCTGGACGCCCAGACCGGTGAGGTGCGCGCGCTGGCCAACAGCAGCACGTTCGACCCCCGTGACCTCGCGGCGGCCACCCAACAGTCCCTGGGCAACCCGGCGGTGACCACACCGTTCGAGCCGGGATCGGTGAACAAGATCGTGACGATGGCCGCCGCGCTGGAGTACCGGGTGAGCAGCCCGATGGCCGCGCGTGACGTCCCGGACAGCCTGCCGGTGGCCGACCGCGTGGTGCACGACGCGTGGAACCACCCCACTCAGCGCTTCACCCTGACCGGGATCCTGGCCCGCTCGTCCAACGTCGGCACGCTGCTGACCGCTCGCGACGTCGGGCCGGACCGGTTCGCGGACATGCTCAACCGCATGGGTCTCGGAGCCAAGACCGGGGTCGGGCTGCCGGGCGAGAGCGGCGGGCGGGTGCCGGCCAGGGGGGACTGGTCGGGTTCGACGTTCGGCAACCTGCCGATCGGGCAGGGCCTGTCGATGACCGTGCTGCAGCTGGCCGGCATGTACCAGTCGGTGGCCAACGACGGGTTGCGGGTGCCGCCCAGGATCATCGCGGCCACCATCGGCCCGGATGGTGTACCGCATGTCGAGCCCCGGCCGGACCCGGTGCGGGTGGTGTCTTCGGAGACCGCCCGGCAGCTGCGCGACATGCTCACCGCCGTCACCCAAGCCGGTAGAGGCGACCAGCGCGGCACCGGTACGGACGCGGCCGTCGAGGGCTACCGGGTGGCCGGTAAAACCGGCACCGCGCAGCAGGTCAATGCGAGCTGCGACTGCTACTCGGAGTCCAGGTACTGGATCACCTTCGCTGGAATCTTCCCTGCTCAGCAGCCCCGCTACGTGGTCGCGATCATGCTCGACGCCCCCACGCGCGGACAGAACGCCTCGACGCTGTTCCACGACATCGCCTCCGCACTGGCCCAGCGCGAACGGATCCCGGTCAGCACCGAGCCCACCCCCCCGGTGCCCCTCATCGTGCACTGACCCCGGCCGCCCTCGCCGCCGTCGCCCCATCCCAGCCGTCGGACGAGGCCACCGTCTGGGCGGCCGTGCTGTGGGCGGGGCGAGATGCCGCGCTGAGCGGTCCGGCGGCGGCCTGGTGGCACGGCCTACTGCCGGCACCACCGATGGAGATGGAGGTCACCGTACCGCACGGTCGGGCGCCCTCGAGCCGAGGTGATGTCCGGGTTCGACGGCGGGACCTGCCCCTGGCTGACCTGGTCGAGATCGGCAGCCTGACCACGACGGCGCTGCCGCTCACCGTATCGGAGACCGCTCCCGTGCTCGGTGAGCGTGGCCCGGAGTTCCTTGATCGTGCGCTGCGGCGGGTGGTCAGCTACCCGGCATTGTGCCGAGCGCATTGCCGCAACCTGGGTCGGCGCGGCTCAGCGGCGGCCGGGCAGATGCTGGCCGTGGCCGTGGCCGTGGCCGTGGCCGTGGCCGTGGCC
>JALYVZ010000160.1 GCA_030852965.1 Actinomycetota bacterium
GGTCAGTGTGCCGCGCTGCTCACCCGGCACTGGTGGCCGCTGACCGTACTGGCCTGCCTGCTCTCGGCGCGGGCTCGCCGGGCGGCGCTGGTGGCCGCGCTCGCGGAGGGGGTCATTGACTGGTCGACCCACCGCCCCGAGCCGGACCAGCCGGGTCTGGACCCGCTGCGCTACCTGCTCGCGCACCGGTTGGACGACCTGGGTTACGGGGCCGGGTTGTGGTGGGGGGCGCTGCGGCGGCGCACGCCGGCCCCGCTGCTACCGATGATCACCGGCCGGCCCGGTCGCAGGCAGAAGAGGCATGACTGCTAGCATGAATGCATGGCACAGGTGACATGGCGAGCCCCCGACGAGCTCGTGGACCGAGTGCGGACGGCCGCGGCCGCCCAGCACCACAGCGTCAATGAGTACCTGACCCGGCTGGCACAGGCAGCCACCGATCCCGACCTTGCCGGGGACGACGCCGCACGTACCCGTGAGCGGCTGGCCAGGGCGGGGCTGCTGGTGCCCGCCGGCCCACCCCGGCCTCGGCCTGATCCAGAGGCCGTCGCGGCGGCTCGCGCGGCAGCCGGACGGGGGACGCCCTTGTCCGAGCTGGTCACCGAGAGCCGAGGGTGACCATCAGCTTCGCCGATTCGTCCGCGCTGGTGAAGCTGTACGCCGACGAGGCCGGCCACGAGGCAGTGCGCGCGCTCGACCGGATCGTGGTCGCACAGATCGCACGAGTAGAGGTACCCGCGGCACTGTGGCGCAAGCAACGGATTGGCGAGCTCTCGGCCGAGGGCGCCGCGGTGCTGGTGACCGCGTTCGAGGCGGACTGGTTCGGTACCGACCAGGATCCACGCCGCTTCGAGATCGCTCGGATGAACCAACTGGTGATCGAGGATGCGGCCCGGCTCACCGGCGTACACGGGCTACGGGCCTACGATGCGGTGCAACTGGCCACCGCGCGGGCGGTCCGCACCGCTGACCCTGATGCCACCCGGTTCGTTGCGTTCGATCGCACACTGCGTGGCGCCGCTGCCGCCGACGGGTTCGCGACCGTGATCTGAGCGCGTCAGATCATCGGCACCAGCATGATCACGGTCCCGACGCCCATCGCGGCCTCAACCACGGCCTGCCGGGACCGCACCGGGCGGGAGTCCGCATCCCGCCGGGTCAGCACGCACACCGCCGCGAGCAGTAAGTAGCCAGCCAGCAGCCAGCCGGCAAGGGCAAACAGCGACGCCGAGCCAACCGGGCATGCCCGTGCCCCCAACAGCCCGTGCCCCCCAACAGAAGGAAGCGGTCGACTCGACCGTATGCGGCCACCCTAGGGTGGCCGCCATCGGTCACTCTGGTGACAGCGATCTGGCTGTGGCGGATGTCTGAACACGCACCGTGCCACCCGCCCGACCGGGCTGCTACAAATGGGTGGAATGTGGTGGAGCCTGGAGCCGCGTGGTTCGATGTGTTGGCCGCCACACGACTGCGGTCGGCATGTTTCGTGGTGAGGAGTAGAGGCGCATGGTTGGGGTCCGGGTCACCGTCGACGGGGTCGAGTACACCGACGACGTCGAGCCACGCATGTTGCTCGTTCAGTACCTTCGGGAGCGGCTCGGCAAGACCGGGACCGTGATCGGGTGCGACACCAGCAACTGCGGGGCGTGCACCGTCCATCTCGACGGTCGGAGTGTGAAGTCGTGCTCGGTGCTCGCGGTCCAGGCCGACGGCGGCGAGGTGGCCACCATCGAGGGGCTGGCCCGCGGTGCTGATCTAGGCCAACTGCACCCGATGCAGCAGGCGTTCAACGACAACCACGCCCTGCAGTGCGGGTACTGCACCCCGGGCATGATCATGCAGGCGATCGACCTGCTCGGGGACAACCCCGACCCGTCCGAGGACGAGGTGCGCCACGGCATCGAGGGCAACCTCTGCCGGTGCACCGGCTACCAGAACATCGTGCGCGCGGTGCTCGACGCCGCCCAGAAGATGAAGCCAGGGTCGGGCGCCGTGCCCGACGATGCCGCTGGGCTCCAGTCCTCGGCATCCGTGGCCGGGGGCGGGGAATGACCGCCACCGCGCAACCGGAGATCGGCCGGGCCAGGGCCCGCAAGGAGGACGCCCGGCTGATCACCGGCCGCACCCGCTGGACGGACTCGATCACCCCGCACGGCACACTGCACATGTACGTGGTCCGCTCGCCGCTGGCGCACGCGACGATCACCGGCATCGACCGCTCGGTTGCCGAGCGGTCGCCGGGTGTGGTCGGTGTCTTCACCGCCACCGACCTGGGCGTCGAGGCCGTCGGGCTGCCCTGTGCGTGGCCGATCACGCCGGACATGAAGTCGCCGCGGCGCCCGCTGCTGGCCAACCGAGAAGTGCACTTCGCCGGCGAGGGCGTCGCGGTGGTGCTGGCCCGCACCGCCGCGCAGGCCCGCGACGCCGCCGACCTGGTCGAGGTCGACTACGACCTGCTCGAACCGGTGCTCGACATGGAGGCCGCCCTCGCCGAGGGCGCCACCCTGGTGCACCCCGAGCTCGGTACCAACGAGAACGCCACCTGGGTCTTCGACTCCGGCGCGGCCGGCACCGGCGGCAGCCTCGACGAGGCCATCGCGACCGCCGAGGCCGACCCCGACTCGATCGTGCTCAAGCGCCGCTTCCGCCAGCAACGCCTGATCCCGGCGTTCATGGAGCCGCGCTCCGTGGTGTGCGATCCCACCGGCGAGCAGCTCACCCTGTACGCCGCCACCCAGGTACCGCACATCCTGCGCACGATGACCACGGTCACCCTGGGCGTGCCGGAGAACAAGGTGCGGGTCATCGCCCCGGACGTGGGCGGCGGTTTCGGCGGCAAGCTCGCCGTGGTGCCCGAGGAGATGCTCTGCGTCGTGCTGGCCCAGAAGCTGGGCAAACCGGTGAAGTGGACCGAGACCCGCTCGGAGTCGTTGCTCGCGGCCCACCACGGCCGCGACCAGATCCAGGACATCACGATCACCGCGAAGCGGGACGGCACGGTCACCGGCCTGGACGTGCACCTGCTCGCGGACATGGGCGCCTACCTCGACCTGGTCGGCCCCGGGGTGCCGATCCTCGGCGCGTTCATGTACAACGCGATCTACAAGGTCCCCGCGTTGAAGTTCACCTGCACCAACGTGTTCACCACCAAGACGCCGACCGGTGCTTATCGCGGCGCTGGCCGGCCGGAGGCCACCTTCGCCATCGAACGGATCATGGACGAGCTCGCGCATCAGCTCGGCCGCGACCCGATGGAGCTGCGGCAGCAGAACTGGATCACCCACGAGGAGTTCCCGTTCACCACGGTGGTCGGGCTGACCTACGACTCGGGCAACTACGAGCAGGCCACCGCCCAGGCGATGGAGATGTTCGACTACGCCGGCCTGCGGCGTGAGCAGGTCGAGCGGCGGGACAGCGGGGACCGGGTACAGCTCGGCATCGGCATCTCGACGTTCACCGAGATGTGCGGGCTGGCCCCGTCCCGGGTGCTCGGTTCGCTGGCCTACGGAGCGGGTGGTTGGGAGGCGGCCAGCATCCGGATGCTGGCAACCGGCAAGGTCGAGGTCATCACCGGCGCGTCGGGGCACGGGCAGGGCCACGAGACGGCGTTCAGCCAGATCGTGGCCGACCAGTTGGGCGTGCCGTTCGAGGACGTCGAGGTGCTGCACGGCGACACCCAGATCTCCCCGAAGGGCCTGGACACCTACGGCTCCCGGTCGCTGGTGGTCGGCGGCATCGCCATCGTCAAGGCCGCCGACAAGGTCGTCGCCAAGGCCCGCAAGGTCGCCGCGCACCTGCTGGAGGCGTCCGAGGACGACATCGAGTTCGAGGCCGGTCAGTTCAGCGTGCGGGGCACCGACAAGGGCAAGATGATCCAGGAGATCGCGTTCGCGGTGTTCATGGCGCACGACTACCCCGAGGACATGGAGCCCAACCTGGACTCCGACGCGGTGTATGACCCGACCAACTTCTCCTTCCCGCACGGCACCCACCTGGCCGCGATGGAGGTCGACACCGAGACTGGCCGGGTCGCGCTGCGCCACTACGTCTGCGTCGACGACGTCGGCACGGTGATCAACCCGCTGATCGTCGAAGGCCAGGTGCACGGCGGGCTGGCCCAGGGCATCGCCCAGGCGCTGTACGAGGAAGCCAACTACGACGACAACGGCACCCTGGTCAACGGCACGTTCGCGGACTACACGCTGCCCTCGGCGGCCGACCTGCCGAACTTCGACACCGCCATCGTCAGCACCCCGGCCACCTCGAACCCGCTCGGGGTCAAGGGCGTCGGTGAGGCCGGCACCATCGCCTCCACCCCAGCCATCGTGAACGGCGTGATCGACGCGATCAGACATCTCGGGGTCACCGAGGTCGAGATGCCCTGCACCTCGCAGCGGGTGTGGCGAGCCATCCAAGACGCCAGGGGCATGACCACCCAGGAGACCCCGGTCGACACTCATTCGCCGGGTGGCGGACTGGGCTCGATCGACCCGAACAACCCGCAAGGAGAGACAGAGTGATCCCCGCCCAGTTCGACTACGTCCGACCTTCGACCTGTGCGGAGGCGGTTGCCGCGTTGCAGGGCAGTGACGACGCGAAGGTGCTGGCCGGGGGCCAGAGCCTGCTGCCGGTGCTGCGGCTGCGGCTGGCCGCCCCGGAGCTGGTCGTCGACCTCGGTGGGATCGCGGAGCTGCGCGGTGTCCGCAAGGACAGCTCAGACGGCACAGACCGCATCGTGATCGGGGCGATGACCACCCACCACGACGTGATGCGCGACGAGCTGGTCCGCGAGCACGTCGGGCTGCTCGCCGACGCCACCGCCACGGTGGCGGACCCGCAGGTGCGCCACCTGGGCACGCTGGGTGGTTCGTTGGCGCATGCCGACCCGGCTGGTGACCTCGGTGCGGTGGCGTTGGCGTTGGACGCGGAGTTCGTCATCGTCGGCGCTTCCGGGCGTCGAACGGTGCCGGCGGCGGAGTTCTTCGTCGACTACTTCACCACCGCGCTGGCCGAGGACGAGCTGCTCGTCGAGATCCGCTTCCCGCGCTACACCGGCTGGCGCCACCACTACGAGAAGTTCAACCGCACCGCGCAGGCCTGGTCGATGGTGGCCGTCGCGGTGGCTCTGCGGGTGGACGGGGGCACCATCTCTGAGGCGCGGGTGGGTCTGACGAACATGGGCAGCACTCCGATCCGAGCTGCCGGGGTCGAGGAGGCGTTGATCGGGCAGCCGGCCAGCGAGGACTCGGCGCGGGCGGCCGCTGAGCACGCGGGGGAAGGGACGGCGGCGTCGAGTGACGCCGACGCGGCGGCGGACTACCGGGAGCACCTGGCCAGGGTGTTGACCGGCCGGGCGGTGCTTGCCGCTGTGGGGTGAGCTGCGCCGGCTGGGTTGGGTGCGGCCGGCTGGTTGGGTGCGGCCGGCTGGTTGGGTGCGGCCGGCTGGTTGGGTGCGGCCGGCTGGTCATCTCTGTCCTCGCACTCGCTTGCCCTGCTTCATTCCGCACTGCCCACCCTGACGCCCCTCTGCCTTCGCTCGATTTCCGATGGCCGAGCGCCCCAATTTACGCTATTATGAACATATGTTCGAACGCCCGATCGGTGATGTCCGCGAGGCTGTGGAGGCAGCCCTCGTGGAACTGCGCGCCGAATCGGGTGGGATCACCGGACAGGATCTGGTTGATCAGCTCACCTTCCTGCACAGCCTGATCCGCCAAGTCCGCCACGACTCGCTGCGCACCATCGCGCGCCTGTCGAGCGAGGGCGAGTTCGAGAAGCGCGGTGTACGCCCCGCGCCGGCGGTGGCTGATCTGCTGCGGGTCGCGCCGCGCGAAGCCCGCCGGTTGGTCGCCACCGCCACCGCGGGTGTTCCCCACCAGCCTCGCCGGTGAGCCCCTGGAGCCGAGGCTGCCGACGACGGCGGCGCTGAGCGGCTACCAGATCGACACCGCGCACGCCGACGTCATCGAACGAGCCCTCAGCTCCGACGCCGCCCGCCGGATCGGCCCCGACTACTGGGGCGGCGCCGAAGCACAACTCGCCGACTGGGCGCACCTCTACCGCCCCGACGACGAGCCGCAGATCAACGAGCTGCACATGAGAAGTGACCCGAACGGTGGTGGCCGGATCAAAGGCCAACTGGACGCACCCACGTTCGAAGTCCTCACCCGAGCGATCCGAGCCAGCCTCACCCCCGAAACCGACGAGCACAAAACCCTCGGCGAACGCCAAGCCGATGCGCTCGCCGCGATCTGTGAGCACGCCCTCAACGATGGCCACCTCCCGTGCGAGGGCGGGCAACGCCCGCACATCACCGCGGTCCTCGACTACGACCAGCTCGCCCAACACGCCCGAGGCGCCGCTCTGGAGCTCGGCGGCTACACCCCGCCCGCGCAGCTGCGACGGATCCTGTGCGACAGCTGCGTCACCCCCGTCGTGCTCGGCGGCACTCAGTCGTGCTCGACCTCGGCCGCACCCACCGCACCGCCACCGCGGCCCAACGCGCCGCGCTCGCCGCGCGAGACGGCGGGTGGCGCCCACCCCGGCTACGACAAAACCCCAGCCTGGTGCTCGGTGCATCACATTGTGGGTCGATGGTGGCCGCACCGACCTCGACAACCTCGTCTTCCTATGTTTGCAGGACCTACAATGGTCCACCAACCCGGCTGGGCAATAAGAATGCGCAACGGTCTACCAGAGTTCATCCCGCCGAAATGGCTGGACGTCGACCAAGTGCCCCGCACGAACCGACACCGCATACTTGTCTGAGTACGGGTCGCCGGTCACCACTGTCCGCTCTGCCCGTCGCCGTTGTTCCGCTCCCACCAGTTGGCGGCGTTCGTGGGGGCCGCTGGCGCGGTCCGCTCCCACCACGGTGCTCCCGGCTGGGCGGGAACCGGGTTGCTGCTGGGGCTGATCTGGGATGTGTCGACACCCGATGTACCCAGTTCGGGGCCGCGGCAGGCGGGGCCGTTGTCCGGGTCGCCGGCGACGGCGCCGGGCTGACGAGCGGGATCCCGTCGCCAGCTTGACCACCGCGCCGTGGACGTCGACCTTAGCTCCCACCGCGGCAGAGCTCCGCGAGAGGCGATCGTCGCGGGCTGGACGAGCATGGTGTCTGCGTGGGCTTCGCAGGGCGGCGCTGGTTCGGACGTCTGGGGTGATCCGTACGCCATCAGGGGGGACGCGATCAGGGCGAGGAAGGCGCCGACTGCGTCGAGCCGCAGGCTCACGTCATCGCCTCCCTTCTGGAGTGCCCCCAACAGTGTGAACTGGGGTGCGCGGCTAACACGCGTAGTGGACTACTCGAATCGGCCGATGCAGCACACGTCCACCGTCACCGCACGCGCAGCTCGGCACCATGCCCGGCCAGGCGGCCGTCGGCGACCACGTCCAGGCCAGGGCGGCTCGCAGTGACCGCGGGTGCGGCATCGGACTAGCGTGAGCACCGGGCCAGACGGTGACCCGCCGACGATCGTGGCGGCCGACGGAACCCGCATGTGGGCTCGCTCGTTCCGGCCGAGGGCATCCATGACGACCGGGCACAGATGTGGGCACAGATACGGACGGAGATTGAGGACCGATGCAGCTGGAGAACACATTTACGATCCCGACGGGGATCGAGGAGGCCTGGCAGGCCTTCAACGATCCGAGCCGGTTCGCGTCCTGCTTCCCTGGGGCGACCCTGCAGTCGTATGAGGGTGACTCGTTCGTCGGCACGGTCAAGGTCAAGCTGGGGCCGATCTCGCTGACCTACAAGGGCACCGGCACCTACCTCGAGCGCAACGATGCCGAACACTCGGTCGTGATCGACGCGACCGGCCGGGACACGCGCGGCAACGGCACCGCCAGCGCCAAGGTGACGGGTACCCTCACCGCCGACGGCCCGACCCAGACCACGGTCAAGATGGTCACCGACATGACGGTCACCGGTCGGCCGGCGCAGTTCGGGCGCGGCGTCATGGCGGACGTCAGCGACAAGATCATCAATCAGTTCGCCGTCTGCCTGGCGAAGAAGCTGGGGCCGGACGTGGGCGCGGGGGCGGGTGACCCCGGTTCGGGACCGGTGTCGAGCGAGTCGTCGGCGGCGGTGTCCAGCGCGGTCGGTTCGGTCGGGTCGGTTCCCGCAGGCGGGACGGTGACCACCGCCGCTCCGGCCGTGGCCCCGAGCACCAATGGGGCGTCGCCGAGGCTGGTCAGCGCCCCGGAGCCGGCCGTCAGCGAGGTGGAGGCCATCGACCTGCTGGGCTCGGCGGGCGCGCCGGTGCTCAAGCGGCTCGCACCGGTGGTCCTCGCGCTGCTGGTGCTGTTCATGGTGCTGCGGCGGATCAAGAACCGCTGACCCCCAGCTCGCGGTCGGCGCCCCCGGCACCCGGGGAGACCGATCTTCTCGACCCGCACCGCCTCGTCGAGCGGGTGCACGCGCTGGTGCTGACCGGGGGCAGCGCGTACGGGCTGGCCGCCGTGGACGGGGGTGATGTCGCGGCTGGAGGCGGCCGGGGTCGGCTACCCGGTGGGCACCGGCGTCGGTGAGGTGGTGCCGATCGTGCCGGCCGCCGTGATGTTCGACCTGGGTCGCGGCGGTGACTTCGGGGCCGCTGCTCGGAGCCGCGGCTACGATGCGGCGAACTCCCGCGCGGTGGCCCAGGGCGCGGTGGACGCCGGTACCGGCGCGGCGGCCGGCGGGCTGAAG
>JALYVZ010000481.1 GCA_030852965.1 Actinomycetota bacterium
GTGCAGCGCCAGGGCGCGGCCGATGCCGCTGCCGGCGCCGGTGAGCAGAATGGAACGCCCGTGCAGGTCCATCAGAAGTCCATTCCGGAGGAGCGGAACTCGCGGCTGCACACGGTCAGCCCTGCTGCTTGAGGTGGTTGACCAACCCGATGACGTCCTCAGGTATCAGCCGCCCGATCGCACCAGAGGAGTAGACGGCGGTGAGGATCGCCGCGTCCGGGCCAAGCACGAACCCGGTCGACTGCAGATAGGCCGGCTCGTCGTTGACATACGAGCCGAGCGCGCCGGCCACCTTCTGCACATCGGCGCTATGCGCGACCGGGAAGTTCAGACGCCGCTTCTCGATCAGCTCACGGCCGGCCGGCTCGTCATCCGCCGACAGCGCCACCACCATGATCTCGGCACCTTCGAGGCTCTCCTTCGCCCGCCCGAAAGCCGCGAGCTGGGCATTGCAGTACGGGCACCACGCGCTGCGGTAGACCAGCACCACCCCGTAGGACCCGTCCAGGTCCTCGGGCAACGACAGCGTCGCGCCCCCGACCAGGGGCAATTGCAGCGACGGGAAGATCTGACCGTTCTCCAGCCGGGTCATCGTTCTCCTTCTTGCGCACTGGGGTTGGAACTGACACGCGAAATAGACTGATCAGTCCACTCAGTAGGGGTCCCCGCCGCGGAGCCCGCCCATACGATTCGTGGCGTAGGTCATATCAGAGCGACGCCGGCGTCGTACGGGAGCGGAACGGCCGCCGAGCGGGCGGCGTACCGCGACGCCCCGGCGACGTCACGGAATCGCTTGTTCCCGCGGTCGGTCTGCCGCTGAGTCAGAACGCCGGGAGCGCGACGACGCCAGCCATGCTCCAGATCGAAGTCGACCAGACCGAGCGCCAGCAGCACTAACCCGATGCCGGCCACGGTCCCGACGCCGCTGTGGGGCCACGCGGCCGCGCAGAGAATCGCCAAGGCCGGCCACCACACCAGGATCTGCAGCAGGCTGGTCACCAGCCCGGACACACCGTCCCCGGCGCGCGCCCCAAGCTGACGCCCGAGACGCACAGCGAGGTGCGCTCCACGGGCGCCGCCCGCACCGAGCGCCCACGGTAGTCGGCCGCGAACCGACCTCGTTGATTGCTCGTCCATCGTCGGATCTCTCCGAACTCGGCGGTAACAACTCACCGAGGTCCGGGGCGACACACCAGGAGACCACACGTTGCCTGCATCCGCACGCGGGGCACTGGTCTAGCTGCGGCGACGACACGATCGAGGCCGAGGTCGAGAAGCTGTTCGCCGAGGCAAAGGCCCTCGACGAGACCGAAGACGCCGAGTACGGCTCGGCATCAAGGTCTCGAGCGGCCGGCTGAGCTGCGTGGTCGGGCCGATCGCCGGCGGCGTGTTACCAACGTCATGGCTTCACCGACGGAGGTCGTCGCCTCACCTGCGCCAGACCGCGCTCACCGCGCTGATCGTGGGCACCATCCTGTTTCTGATCAACCATCTCGGCACCGTTCTGGCCTGCGCCGCGACAGCCCAGACCTGGATCAAGATCGTGGTCACCTACCTGGTGCCGTTTACGGTCGCCAACATCGGCCTGCTGCTCGGCTCCCGATGACCGCCCGCCCGACGGCGACGCCGTGGTTGACCAGGACTGATCGGGGGCATTCGATCTCATGGCTGCACAGCTGATCGTGTTCGACGTGAACGAGACCCTCTCCGACATGGCCCCGATCGCCGACCGGTTCGCCGATATCGGCGCACCCCGACAGCTTGCCCCCTTGTGGTTCGCCGGGCTGCTGCGCGACGGGTTCGCGCGCACCGCGGCCGGGGCCTCGGAGCGGTTCGCGGTACTCGCCGACGGCGCCCTGCGCACGGTCCTGCACGGCGTCAACATCGACCACGACCTCGGCGACGCGATCACACACGTGCTCGCCGGGTTCGCCCAGCTACCCGTCCACCCCGACGTACCCGCCGGAATTCGCGCGCTGCGCGCAGCCGGGCACCGACTCGTGACGTTGAGCAACGGAGCGGCTGACGTTGCGCAGGGGCTACTAGAGCGCGCCGGTCTTCGAGACGAGTTCGATGCCCTGCTGTCGGTCGAGCACGCCGGAGTCTGGAAGCCCCATCCCGAGGCCTACGCCTACGCGGCCCGGACCTGCGGTACCGAACCCGCGGACATGGTGCTGGTCGCCGTGCACCCGTGGGACATCGACGGCGCCGCCCGCGCCGGGCTCGCCACCGCGTGGATCAACCGCAACGGTACGCCCTACCCCGGCTACTGCCGACCCCCCGATCACACCATGACCGGACTAGATCAGCTCGCGGCAGCCCTCCGCGGCTGAGCATCCGGCCAAGCGGCATCGCCGATCACCCGGCATCGCCGATCACCCGGCATCGCCGATCACCCGGCATCGCCGATCACCCGGCATCGCCGGGACGGTCCATGGTGGTACCGTGATCGGGGCCGACGCCGG
>JALYVZ010000032.1 GCA_030852965.1 Actinomycetota bacterium
CCCCACGTCCGGGCGGTCGCCGGCGACAAGAAGGCGCGCGCGGCCAAGGTGGGCGAGCTGCTCGCCGCACGGGCCCGGTCGGCCGACATCACCTCGGTGGTGTTCGACCGGGGTGGCCACAACTACCACGGCCGGATCGCGGCGCTTGCGGACGCGGCCCGCGAGGGCGGTCTGGAGTTCTGATGAGCATGTACTCGGTACAGAAGATGACTCGGCTACACAATGAAGGGAACGCCTGATGCCCGGACGTACACGGCGTGACGGCGGTCAGGGGGGTCCGGGTGGTCCCCCCGGCGCCGGCGGTGACAACCGCTCGGACGGCAGGGACCGCCGCGACCGCCGCGACGGAGGCCGTGGCGGGGCGGCCCAGGAGAAGACCCAGTTCGTCGAGCGGCTGGTCACCATCAACCGGGTGGCCAAGGTCGTCAAGGGTGGTCGGCGCTTCAGCTTCACCGCCCTGATGATCGTCGGCGACGGCGACGGCATGGTCGGAGTCGGCTACGGCAAGGCCAAGGAGGTGCCGGCCGCGATCGCCAAGGGTGTGGAAGAGGCGAAGAAGAACTTCTTCCGCGTCCCACGCATCGGCGGCACCATCGTGCACCGAGTGCAGGGTGAGGCGGCCGCCGGAGTGGTGCTGCTGATCCCGGCCAGTCCCGGTACCGGGGTCATCGCCGGTGGTCCGGTGCGTGCGGTGCTGGAGTGCGCCGGGATCCACGACATTCTCTCCAAGTCGCTGGGCAGCGACAACGCGATCAACGTGGTGCATGCGACGGTGGCCGCCTTGAAGAGCATCCAGCGCCCGGAGGAAGTGGCCGCGCGCCGCGGCCTCCCGCTTGAGGACGTCGCTCCGGCCGCCATGTTGCGGGCTCGGGCCGCGGCCGCGGCCGCTGGGCAGCGTGCGTGATGCCACTCAAGGTCACCCAGGTGCGCAGCACCATCGGTAGCAAGCAGAACCAGAAGGCCACGCTGGCCACCCTCGGGTTGCGCAAGATCCGGCAGTCCGTGGTGCGGGACGACACTCCCTCGGTCCGCGGCATGATCGCCACCGTGCGGCATCTCGTCACGGTGGAGGAGGTCGACTCGAAATGACTATCAAGATCCACCACCTGCGTCCGGCGCCGGGCTCCAAGACCGCGAAGACCCGGGTCGGGCGTGGCGAGGGCGGCAAGGGCGGCAAGACCGCCGGCCGTGGCACCAAGGGAACCAAGGCGCGCAAGACCGTGCCGGCCACCTTCGAGGGTGGCCAGATGCCGATCCACATGCGGCTGCCCAAGCTCAAGGGCTTCCGCAACCGGTTCCGCACCGAGTACCAGGTCGTCAACGTCGGCGACCTGGCTCGGCTGTTCCCGGACGGCGGCACCGTCGGGCCGGACGAGCTGGTCGCGGCCGGAGCGGTGCGCAAGAACGAGCTGGTCAAGGTGCTCGGCGACGGCGACCTCGGCAAGGTCAAGCTCACCGTCAGCGCGCACAGGTTCTCCGGCAGCGCCAAGGAGAAGATCGCCGCCGCCGGCGGCGCGGCCGCTGAGCTCTGAAGGCTTGGTGGCCACCCGGTCGCGGCTGTTACCCTCGTGTGTCAGCATCCTGGCCAGTGCGTGCCGGGTGCCGGCCCTATCCCAGTCGTCGATCCAGACGGATCGACCGACGCCCCAACTAGCGGGAGGATCCAGGAGTGCTAGGTGCGTTCCGGTCGGCGTTGGCTACGCCGGACCTCCGGAAGAAGATCCTCTTCACACTCGGGATCATCTCGGTGTATCGGCTGGGTGCGACGTTGCCCTCCCCGGGGGTGTCCTACCCCAACGTGCAGGAGTGCATCCGCCAGGTCGAGGGCGGCGAGAACCAAAGCGTCTACGCGCTGATCAACCTGTTCAGCGGCGGAGCGCTGCTGCAGCTGTCGATCTTCGCGCTGGGCATCATGCCCTACATCACCTCCAGCATCATCACCCAGCTGCTCACCGTGGTCATCCCGAAGTTCGAGCAGCTGAAGAAGGAGGGTCAGTCGGGTCAGAACAAGCTGACCCAGTACACCCGCTACCTGACGGTCGCGCTGGCCATCCTTCAGGCCACCGGCATCGTCGCGCTGGCCCAGCGCGGGCAGCTGTTCGGCAACTGCAACAAGAAGGTCATCCCCGACGAGAGCGTCTACGGCCTCGCCGTCATCGTCATCACCATAACCGCCGGCACCGCAGTGATCATGTGGCTGGGTGAGCTGATCACAGAGCGCGGCATCGGCAACGGGATGTCGCTGCTGATCTTCACCTCGATCGCGGCCCGGATTCCGGCCGAGGGCGGCGGCATCCTGGACAGCCAGGGTGTGCTCGTCTTCACCGGCGTCTGCGTGTTCGGGCTGGCCATCATCGCCAGCGTGGTGTTCATCGAGCAGGGTCAACGACGGATACCCGTGCAGTACGCCAAACGCATGGTCGGCCGGCGGATGTACGGCGGCACCTCCACCTACCTGCCGTTGAAGGTCAACCAGGCCGGCGTCATCCCGGTCATCTTCGGTTCCTCGCTGCTGTACCTGCCGGACCTGGTCGCCAGACTGGCTGGCAGCTCTGGTGGTCCGTTCCAACGGTTTGTGCAGACCTACGTGGTGAACCAGTCCAGCGCGGTGCACATCGGGCTCTACTTCAGTCTGATCGTGTTCTTCACCTACTTCTACGTGGGCATCACGTTCAACCCCGACGAGCGGGCTGAGGAGATGAAGAAATACGGCGGCTTCATCCCTGGGCTGCGGCCGGGTCGACCGACCGCGGAGTATCTCAGCTTCGTGCTGTCCCGCATCACCCTTCCCGGATCGATGTACCTCGGCACCATCGCGGTGCTGCCGAACTTTTTCCTGGGCATCACCCAGTCCGGCCAGAACCAGAACTTTCCGTTCGGCGGTACCGCGGTACTGATCATGGTCGGAGTGGGGCTGGACACGGTGAAGCAGATTGAGAGCCAGCTCATGCAGCGGAACTACGAGGGCTTCCTGCGTTAGTGAGAGGCTGGTTCACAGTGGGCTCGGCTCACAGTAAGCAGAGCACGCTGGTGAGGAATGTGGGGTGGCGGAGTGCGAGTGGTCCTGGTAGGCCCGCCCGGGGCGGGCAAAGGAACGCAAGCCGTCCGGCTGGCCGAAAGCCTCGGGGTACCGCACATCTCCACCGGTGACCTGTTCCGGGCGAACCTGAAGCAACGCACGGAGCTGGGGCTGGCCGCGCAGCAGATTATGGACGCCGGCGAGCTGGTGTCCGACGAGGTGACCGTGGGGATGGTTGCCCAGCGCCTCAACGAGGCGGATGCCGAGAACGGCTTCATCCTCGACGGCTTCCCTCGGACCGTCGCGCAGGCCGATGCACTTGCCGACCTGTTGGCCCGCGACGATCACGAGCTGGACGCGGTGGTGGCGCTGGAGGTGCCCGAGGACGTCGTGGTGGCCCGGATGCTCAGCCGCGGCCGGGACGACGACACCGAAGACGTCATCCGCCGCCGCCAGCAGATCTACCGTGCGGAGACTTACCCACTGCTGGAGCACTACCAGCACCGACTGGTCACCGTGGACGCCGTGGGCGCGGTCGAGGAGATCACCGAGCGGGTGCTCGAAGCGTTGCGTGCCCGGACGTGATCCGGGGCCCGCTGGCCAGCCTGCGCGCCGGTCTGGCCCGCCTGCGTGGGCGGGAGATCGAACGCCGCACCGCCGGCGAGTTGCAGGCCATGCACGTGGCCGGCCAGCTGGTGGCCAAGGCGCTGGCGGCGATGACCGAGCAGGCCCGGGCCGGCGTGAGCACCGCCGAGCTCGACCAGCTCGCCGAGCAGATCATCAGGGATGCCGGGGGTACCCCGTCGTTCCTGGGCTATCACGGGTTCCCCGCGAGCATCTGCGCCTCGGTGAACGAGCAGATCGTGCATGGCATCCCCTCAGCCGGCCAGGTGCTGGCTGAGGGCGACCTGGTGTCGCTGGACTGCGGAGCGATCGTAGACGGCTGGCACGGCGACGCCGCCGTGACGTTGGCGATCGGCTGCGTGCCGGCCACCGACACGGCACTGTCACTGGCCTGCCGGGGTGCGTTGGATGCCGGCATCGCCGCGTGCGTGCCGGGTGGTCGGCTCAGCGACATCTCGCACGCCGTGCAGACCGCCTGCGAGGCCGCGGCCGCCCGCGACCGGGTGGCTTACGGCATCGTCGCGGAGTACGGCGGGCACGGCATCGGCTCGCAGATGCACATGGACCCGTTCCTGCCGAACCTGGGCAGCCCCGGTCACGGGCCCCGGCTCCCCTCGGGCGGAGTCCTTGCGGTGGAGCCGATGCTCACCGCCGGTGCCGCCGAGACCCGCACCCTGGACGACGACTGGACCGTGGTGACCGCGGACGGGGCCCGGGCGGTGCACTGGGAGCACACGGTGGCGATCACCGACGACGGTCCCTGGGTGCTCACCGCGGCCCTCGACCAGGTCAAGTTGTAGCCCGGACAGTTAACCTCGACACGCAGGCAACCTCTTGACTGGACGCGGCGGTGCCGGTGCTCAATGCTCCACCCGTGACTGGAACATCTGAGGCGACTCCCGAGCGCCGCACCCGGGTCGGGGTGCCCCGGGAGACTGGCTCCGGCGAGCGCCGGGTGGCCATGGTGCCCAAGATCGTCGAGCGGCTGATCGGCAAGGGTCTGGACGTCGTGGTGGAGTCCGGGGCCGGCCTGGGTGCGCTGCTGCCTGACGAGCTCTACCTCGCGGCCGGGGCGACCATCGGTGACCCCTGGGACGCCGACGCGGTGGTGAAGGTGGCTCCACCCACCGACCAGGAGATCGGGCGGCTGCCCCGGGGCGCCACGCTGGTGGGTTTCCTGGCCCCGCTGAGCAACCCGAAGATCGTGGCCAAGCTGGACGCGGCCGGGGTCACCGCGTTCGCGATGGAGTCGATTCCGCGGATCTCCCGCGCGCAGTCCATGGATGCGCTGTCCTCACAGGCGAACGTGGCCGGGTACAAGGCCGTGCTGTTGGCCGCCGAGCGCTCCACCCGGTTCTTCCCGATGCTGACCACGGCGGCCGGCACGGTGAAGCCGGCGCAGGCGTTGATCCTGGGCGTCGGGGTGGCCGGGCTGCAGGCGCTGGCCACCGCGAAGCGGCTGGGAGCTCGGACCACCGGCTACGACGTCCGGCCTGAGGTGGCCGACCAGGTGCGCTCGCTGGGCGCGCAGTGGCTGGACCTGGGCATTGAGGCGGTCGGTGAGGGCGGCTACGCCCGCGAGCTGACCGAGGACGAGCGCGCCGAGCAGCAGAAGCGGCTTGAGGAGGCGATCGCCGGTTTCGACGTGGTGATCACGACCGCGAACGTGCCCGGCCGCAAGGCGCCCACCCTGGTCACCGCGGCGGCGGTGCAGGGGATGAAGGCCGGCAGCGTGGTGGTCGACATGGCCGGCGAGTCCGGCGGCAACTGCGAGCTGACCGAACCCGGCGAGGTCGTGGTTCGCCACGACGTGACCATCGCCTCGCCGCTGAACCTGCCGGCCACCATGCCCGAGCACTCCAGCGAGCTGTACTCCCGCAACGTTTCCGCACTGCTGGAGCTGATGATCGACGACGCGGGCGCGTTGAGCCCGGACTGGTCCGACGAAGTGGTGGCCAAGTCCTGCGTGGCGGGGCGGCTGGCCCCGGAGGCGGTCCCGGGCGAGGCGTACCAGCCCGGAGGAGAGAGCTGATGGAGTCCAATCTGCTGGCGAACCTGGCGATCCTGGTGCTGGCCGGCTTCGTCGGCTTCGCGGTGATCTCCAAGGTGCCGAAAACGCTGCACACCCCGCTGATGTCGGGCACCAACGCCATCCACGGCATCGTGCTGCTGGGTGGCATCGTGGTGCTGGGTCTCGGCGGTGACGAGCTGAACGTGCTGAGCAAGATCCTCCTGGTGGTGGCGATCGCGTTCGGCACCATCAACGTGGTAGGCGGGTTTCTGGTGACCGACCGGATGCTCGGCATGTTCAAGGGGGGCCCGAAGAAGGGCGACAGCCCGAAGAAGGCCGACAAGCAGAGCGGAGCCCGGTCGTGACCCCCCTGGTGACGGTGCTCTACATCGTGGCGTTCGGGATGTTCATCTACGGCCTCATGGGGTTGACCGGCCCGAAGACCGCGGTGCGCGGGAACCTGATCGCGGCGGTCGGGATGGCCGTCGCGTTGGTGGCCACCCTGCTCATCCCGCATGTCTCCAACTGGCCGTTGATCGCGATCGGCATCGCGATCGGAACGCTGCTCGGGGTGCCCTCGGCGCGCCAGGTCAAGATGACCGCGATGCCGCAGATGGTGGCGCTGTTCAACGGCGTCGGCGGCGGCGCGGTGGCCCTGGTGGCCTGGGTGGAGTTCCGCGAGGACCCCGGGTACCTGACCCACCCGGGGTACTTCGTGGTGGCATCGTTGTTCTCGTTGATCGTCGGCTCGGTGTCGTTCTGGGGCTCGATGGTCGCCTTCGGCAAGCTGCAGGAGATCCTGCCGGGCCGGCCGATCGGACTGGGCCGGGCGCAGTCCGCACTGAACGGGCTGCTGCTGATTGGCGCGATCCTGCTGGCCGTGCTCATCGGGAAGGGTGGCACCTCGCAGCTGCTGATCATCGGCATCCTGGTGCTGGCCCTGTTCCTCGGCCTGATGGTCGTGCTGCCGATCGGCGGGGCGGACATGCCGGTGGTGATCTCGCTGCTCAACGCCTTCACCGGACTGTCCGCGGCGGCGGCCGGCCTCGCGCTGTCCAACACCGCGATGATCGTGGCCGGCATGATCGTCGGCGCCTCCGGCTCGATCCTCACCGACCAGATGGCCAAGGCGATGAACCGCTCGATCCCGGCAATCGTGGCCGGCGGCTTCGGCGGTGACGGGGTGGCCGTCGGTGGTGGTGGTGGCGGCGGGGACCGGACGGTCAAGTCGACCAATGCTTCCGACGCCGCGATCCAGATGGCCTACGCCGACCTGGTCGTGGTGGTGCCGGGCTACGGCATGGCGGTCGCGCAGGCCCAGCACGCTGTCAAGGACATGGCCAAGCAGCTGGAGGCCAAGGGCGTGGAGGTCCGCTACGCCATCCACCCGGTGGCCGGCCGGATGCCTGGGCACATGAATGTGCTGCTGGCCGAGGCCGACGTGCCGTACGAGCAGCTCAAGGAGATGGACGACATCAACGGCGACTTCGCCCGCACCGATGTCGCGCTGGTGATCGGGGCCAACGACGTGACCAACCCGGCCGCCCGCAACGACCCCAGCTCGCCGATCCACGGCATGCCGATCCTGAACGTCGACGAGGCGAAGCACGTGATCGTGCTCAAGCGGTCGATGAACTCGGGGTTCGCCGGGATCGACAACCCGCTGTTCTACAACGACAAGACCTCCATGCTCTTCGGGGACGCCAAGAAGTCCGTCTCCGAGGTCACCGAGGAGCTCAAGGCCCTGTAGCTCCGGTCGCCGGGGCAGTTGGCCCAGGTCGGGACGCCGTCATGATCACGGTTCTATCTGCACGAGACCCGGGACGCGGAGCTGACCGGGTGGCTGGCCGCGCTGCGCGACCCGGTGGTCGGGCCGGCCCTGTCGCTGCTGCATGCCGACCCGGCGCGGGAGTGGACCGTCGCCGAGCTGGCGGTGGCCGTCCTGGTGTCGAAGACCGTGCTGGTCGAGCGGTTCCGTCAGCTGCTCGCCCGCCCGCCCATCCGCTACCTCACCGAGTGGCGGCTCAACCTGGCGTCCGGGCTGCTGCGGACGACCGAGCTCGGGGTGGCGGAGGTCGGCGCGAGGGTCGGCTACAGCTCCGAGGAGGCCTTCAGCCGGGCCTTCAAACGTCAGCTCGGCATGGCGCCGATGTACTGGCGGGCCGACCGGCTCCGGGCCCGCGCCGACGACTCCCAGGGCCAAGCGCCGCGCCGTCCGTAGATCACGGAGCAGGCGGGTGCGTTCACGCTCCGTAGACGACTGGGTCTGGGCCGGTGCGGGTTCCGCTGTCAAGTGTCGCCATCAGGGTGCGGTCGTCGCTGGTCAACTCGAAGTCGAAGATCTCCATGTTCGACCGGATTCGTTGGGGTGTCACGGATTTCGATATCACAATGTTGCCCAGTTCCAGGCTCCACCGGAGCAAGACCTGCGCCGCGGTCTTGCCGTGTCGCTCGGCGATGGTGGCAACGGTGGGATCGGACACCAACTGGCCGTGTCCGAGCGGGCTCCACGCCTGGGTCGCGATGCCGTGGCTGGCGTCGAACTCGCGCAGTTCGGCTTGCGGCAGGCGCGGGTGCAGCTCGACTTGATTGACCGCTGGCACGGTGTCGGTTTCGGCGAACAACCGTTCCAGCTGGGCCGGTGGGAAGTTGGACACGCCGATGGAGCGGGCGATGCCGTCGCTCTTGATCTTCTCCAGGGCTCGCCAGGTCTCGACGTACTTGTCGCGGGATGGGACCGGCCAGTGGATGAGATACAGGTCCAGGTAGTCGAGCTTGAGGTTGGTCAGGCTTTTCTCCAGCGCGGCCAGGGTGGTGTCGTATCCGAGGTCGGTGTGCCAGACCTTGGTCGTGATGTGAAGTTGTTCGCGCGGCACTCCGGAGGCGGCGACGGCCGCTCCCGTTCCGGGTTCGTTGTGGTAGTAGGCGGCGGTGTCGATCGCCCGGAATCCGGCGTCGAGGGCGGCGGCCACAGCGGGTGTTGCTTTGTCGTCGGGCACTCGGAACACGCCGAAGCCGAGTTGCGCGATGGTTGTTCCGTCGTTGAGGGTGACGTCGGGGATGGCGGTCGCGGACATCGGGGCTTCTCCCTTTAGCGGATCGGAGTCAGTCGGGGATCGGGAAGCGGTAGCTCATCCGGACCGTGTCGGCCGCGATGACGGCGAGCATGACCTCGACCGCGCGGCCGGTGATGTCGTAGACGATGCGGGTGAGGTCGATCACGGGTGTTCCACCAGGCAGTTGCAGAGACACGCTTTCCGGACTGCTCGGCATCCGGGCGCCCCACTCCTCGCTGATCTCCGCGAGCGGATCACCAGCTTCGTCGAGTCGAGCGAAGCCGCCGCCGGGACCGGAGTCCTCCTGGGTGAGTCGGGTACCCAGGGCCAAGTCCAGGGGGTAGTAGGAGTCGGCGAGCTGATGGGGGCGGCCGTCGACGATCGTGGTGCGCTTGCGAACCCATACCGGTGCGCTCTCGTCGATCCCGAAGGCCGCGGCGACCGAGGGCGGCGCCGGCACTTCGGCAAGCTCGCGGTAGAGCTGTGTGACCGACAGTCCCTGACGGCCGGCTTCGGCGTCGTGGATCGCGGTGCCACCCTGCTGCCACCGGCTGCGGGCATAACGATCGATCCCGTGGCGCTTCGGGCGGATGCGCTCGCGGACGAACACACCCTTGCCCTGTTTGGAGATGACGAGTCCCTGCTGGCGCAGTAGATCGATGGCCTTGCGGGCGACACCGCTGCTGCACAGGTACCGCTGTGTCAGCTGCTCGTAGGTGGGCAGCTGGTCCCCGGCCGCGTACTCGCCGGCCTCAATGCGCATCCGGATGTCGTCGGCGATCCGCGTCTGGATCGTCCGCTCATCGGTGATCTCGCTGGCCACGCCCCGACGGTATCACCGCACACGATCTCACCGGCGAGCCACTCTGCTAGCAAAGTGCTTTACTGTTTGTATGGTGTAGCTTACTATTAGTGGATGACGGTCACGTTCCGGCGCTGGGTATCGCCCACGGCGGAATCGACCAGAGAGAGCGGGGGTAGGAGCGATGTTCGAGCGGTTCAAGATCAATGTCTGGGCGCATGCACGTGCCGGATTCCCTGTCCGGTACTACCTGGCGGGGGAGGGCGGTGGGGCTGTGTTCGTGTTCGGCAACGAGGATCTCGAGCTCAGCTTCGAGGCCGGAGCTCTCCGGCACTTCGTGAAGCTTGGTACTGAAGCCTTGCAGGAGATGGACACCAACGCGAGCGACGATCCGTCCGTGACTCGGCGGCCGAGTCCAGCCGCGTCGGTGCCGTCGCTCGACCGAGTCTCGCTCTCCCAGCTCACCCTGCGGGTCCCACTCGACCTGACCCCTGCCCATGATCATCAGGACGAGAGGGTGCTCCCAGTCGAGATCGGAAAGCCGTGATGCCCTGATGATCACGAGAGGGGTCCGTGGGGTGAGGGGGAGACGGCTGGGCGATCGTCTCGCTGGTAGGTGCCGGTGCTGGCGCGGATGTCGAGGGACGGCTTCCGAGGGTGGGCTTGTACCCGGTTTTGAGCGGCTCCGCAAGGGCACGTACACTGGACGCACGGCGCGAGATGCGCTGGTTCCGTCGTGCCTTCCCGCACTTCAGGTCCCGGTGTAGACGCGTGCCCGACACCAAAAGCTAGTCACGAATCGCGGAGGACATGGCCAAGAAGGACGGGGCGCTCGAGGTAGAGGGCCGGGTGGTCGAGCCACTGCCGAACGCGATGTTTCGCGTGGAGCTGGAGAACGGTCACCGGGTGCTCGCGCACATCAGCGGCAAGATGCGGCAGCACTACATCCGCATCCTTCCCGAGGACCGGGTCGTCGTAGAGCTGTCGCCGTACGACCTGACCCGCGGTCGCATTGTCTACCGCTACAAGTAAGGAACGCGGACGTGAAGGTCCAGCCAAGCGTCAAGAAGATCTGTGACAAGTGCAAGGTGATCCGCCGTCACGGGCGGGTCATGGTGATCTGCGAGAACCTGCGCCACAAGCAGCGCCAGGGCTGAGCGAGGCTTGGCCGAGCGAAGCATCAACGCTGATCGCCGGGCTGGTCGCAGCCACGGTATGACGCACAACTGAAGCCTTTCGACACCTGCCCGCTCTCCAGGAGTGGGCTTGCCCCCGGACTCCAGGCCGGGGCCCGGCACCGTGGTTGAGACACCGCAGCGGCGCCCGGGACGGGTCGGAAGAACACCTGGACGATGACGACGAGGAGATATCCGCCGCATGGCACGACTTGCCGGCGTCGATCTGCCCCGCGAAAAGCGGATGGAGATCGCGCTGACCTACATCTACGGCATCGGTCGTAGTCGATCCAAGGAGATACTGTCCACGACCGGGGTGAGCCCGGACCTGCGCGCACGCGACCTGTCCGACGAGGACGTGGTCAAGCTGCGCGACTGCATCGAGGGCAACTACCAGGTGGAGGGCGACCTCCGCCGCGAGGTCCAGGCCGACATCCGTCGCAAGATCGAGATCGGCTGCTACCAGGGCATCCGGCACCGTCGCGGCCTCCCCGTGCACGGCCAGCGCACCAAGACCAACGCGCGCAGCCGCAAGGGCCCGAAGAAGACCGTGGCCGGCAAGAAGAAGGCGGGTAAGAAGTAATGCCTCCCAAGACCCGCACCGGCGCCGGACCGAAGAAGGTCCGGCGCAAGGAGAAGAAGAACGTCGCGCACGGCCACGCGCACATCAAGAGCACTTTCAACAACACGATCGTCTCGATCACCGACCCGCAGGGCGCGGTGATCGCCTGGGCCTCGGCCGGGCACGTGGGGTTCAAGGGCTCGCGCAAGTCGACGCCGTTCGCGGCGCAGATGGCCGCCGAGAGCGCTGCCCGCAAGGCGCAGGAGCACGGCATGCGCAAGGTGGACGTGTTCGTGAAGGGTCCCGGCTCCGGCCGGGAGACCGCGATCCGCTCGTTGCAGGCAGCCGGCCTCGAGGTCGGCACGATTTCCGACGTCACCCCGCAGCCGCACAACGGCTGCCGCCCGCCCAAGCGGCGCCGGGTCTAGGGGAGGGAGCACAGACATGGCTCGTTACACCGGCCCCATGACCCGCAAGTCCCGCCGGCTCAAGGTCGACCTCGTCGGCGGTGACCAGGCCTTCGAGCGCCGTCCCTATCCTCCTGGCCAGCACGGCCGGATCCGGATCAAGGAGACGGAGTACCTGCTGCAGTCGCAGGAGAAGCAGAAGGCGCGCTTCTCCTACGGCGTGCTGGAGAAGCAGTTCCGCCGCTACTACGAGGAAGCCAGCCGTCGCGAGGGCAAGACCGGCGACAACCTGCTGCAGATCCTCGAGTCGCGCCTGGACAACGTCGTCTACCGGGCTGGCCTGGCCCGCACCCGGCGGATGGCTCGTCAGCTGGTGAACCACGCCCACTTCCTGGTCAACGGCCAGAAGGTGGACATCCCCAGCTTCCGGGTATCCCAGTACGACATCATCGACGTGCGTCCCAAGTCGATGGCGATGGACCCGTTCATCATCGCCAAGGAGACCCAGGGCGACCGTCCGACCCCGGCCTGGCTGCAGGTGGTCCCGGATCGACTGCGCATCCTGGTGCACCAGCTGCCGACCCGCTCTCAGATCGACACCCAGGTCACCGAGCAGCTGATCGTCGAGCTCTACTCGAAGTAGCCGAGGGGACACCTCCGGAGGCGATAGGGAGCCTCCTTCGGTGCCCGGCGGAGCATGAACACGACGTCAAATAGCGGTCGTCGTGGATCACAAGGAGAAACCCCGCATGCTGATTTCCCAGCGCCCCGGCCTGGCCGAGGACACCCTCGCCGAGACCCGCTCCCGGTTCGTCATCGAGCCGCTGGAGCCCGGCTTCGGCTACACCCTCGGCAACTCGCTGCGCCGTACTCTGCTGTCCTCGATTCCGGGTGCCGCCGTCACCAGCATCCGGATCGACGGGGTGCTGCACGAGTTCACCACCGTCCCCGGCGTCAAAGAGGACGTCACCGACATCATCCTGAACCTCAAGGAGCTGGTGATCAGCTCCGAGGAGGACGAGCCGGTCACCATGTACCTGCGCAAGCAGGGTCCGGGCGCGGTCACCGCCGGTGACATCGTGCCGCCGACCGGCGTGACGGTGCACAACCCCGATCTGCACATCGCCACCCTCAACGACAAGGGCAAGCTCGAGGTCGAGCTGGTCGTCGAGCGTGGCCGGGGCTACGTGCCGGCCGTGCAGAACAAGGTCAGTGGCGCCGAGATCGGCCGCATCCCGGTCGACTCGATCTACTCGCCGGTCCTCAAGGTGACCTACAAGGTGGAGGCCACCCGCGTCGAGCAGCGCACCGACTTCGACAAGCTAGTGCTCGACGTCGAGACCAAGCCGTCGATGACGCCGAGGGATGCGCTGGCCTCGGCCGGCAAGACGTTGGTGGAGCTGTTCGGGCTGGCCCGTGAGCTGAACGTGGACGCCGAGGGCATCGAGATCGGCCCGTCGCCGCAGGAGGCCGACACCATCGCCGCCTTCGCGATGCCGATCGAGGAGCTCGACCTCACCGTCCGCTCCTACAACTGCCTCAAGCGCGAGGGCATCCACACCGTGGGTGAGCTGGTCGGGCGCAGCGAGGCCGATCTGCTCGACATCCGTAACTTCGGGGCCAAGTCGATCGACGAGGTCAAGATGAAGCTGGTCGGGCTGGGTCTGGCCCTCAAGGACAGCCCCCCCGGATTCGACCCCAGCGCGATCGTTGACTACGACTCCGAGGGCTTCGACCCGGATGTGCTTGGCGACGACGGTCAGGACTACGCGGAGACCGAGCAGCTCTGACCGCTCGGCACGGTGCTGCTCAGACACAGTGCTGCCAGCTCGAGACACAGGAGAGAGACAAGCCATGCCCCAGCCCACCAAGGGTCCCCGCCTCGGCGGTTCGCCGGCCCACCAGCGGCTGATCCTGGCCAACCTGGCCACCTCGCTGTTCACCCACGGCAAGATCACCACCACCGAGGCCAAGGCCAAACGGCTGCGCCCCTACGCGGAGCGGCTGATCACCAAGGCCAAGCGCAACGACCTGCACAACCGCCGGGAGATCCAGAAGTTGATCCGGGACAAGGACGTCGTGCACCGGCTGCTGGCCGAGATCGGCCCGTTGTTCGCCTCCCGCGACGGCGGCTACACCCGGATCATCAAGACGATGCCGCGCAAGGGCGACAACGCCCCGATGGCGGTCATCGAGCTGATCACCTCCGAGACGGTGACCACCGAGGCGGACCGGGCGCGTCGGGTCGCTTCGTCGAAGCCAACTGCGCCGGAGAAGCCGGCCAAGTCGGAGCCGGCCAAGGAGAGCGCCTCGGCCGACGAGGCCACGGTTGCGTCCGCTGAGAAGGACGGCTCCTGACCGAGCCTGAGGCTCTGGTTCGAGCCAGGCTGGACATCAGCTACGACGGCACCGACTTCTCCGGTTGGGCCGTCCAACCCGGCCGGAGCACCGTGTGCGGGGTCCTCACCGAGGGCCTGAGCACACTGGTGCGCCGGCCGGTGTCGTTGACGGTGGCCGGCCGCACCGACGCCGGCGTGCACGCCACCGGGCAGGTCGCGCACGTCGACCTGCCGGCCGCGATCGAACTGCCTCCGTTGGTGGGCCGGTTGGCCCGGCTGCTGCCGCCGGACGTCCGGGTTCGCGCGGTGACCGCCGCGCCGCCGGGGTTCGACGCCCGGTTCTCCGCGCTGCGCCGGCACTACCGCTACCGGGTCGCGATGACCCCGTACGGCGCCGAACCGCTGCGGGCCCGCGACACCGTGTCCTGGTCGCACCCCTGTGACGTCGAGGCGATGAACGAGGCCGCCGCCGAGTTGCTCGGGGAACACGACTTCGCCGCGTACTGCCGCCGCCGTGAGGGTGCCACCACCATCCGTGAGCTGCAGCGCTGCGTCTGGGTGGCGCTCGGCTCCGATGACCCAGGGGTGCTCGCCTGCGAGGTCAGCGCGGACGCGTTCTGCCACAGCATGGTGCGCAGCCTGGTGGGGGCGTTGTTGGCGGTCGGCCGGGGCCAGCGACCGCCGCGGTGGCCCGCCGAGCAGCTCAGCCGCCCCGACCGGGCCAACGACGTGACCGTGGCGCCGGCGCACGGGCTGACCCTGACCGGGGTCGACTACCCCGACCCGAGCGAGCTCGCGGCCCGGGCCGCGATCACTCGGCGGGTGCGTGGACCCGCGTCGGCGCGGCTCACGAGTGCTGGTGCGCCGGATCCGTCTCGGCCGGCCCCAGCGCCGGGATCTCATCGATGCTGACCCCCGGTGCTCAGCGGCCCGAGCGGCCCGCTTGGTGAGCACCTCGGGGCGCCGCGCCCAGCGGTCCAGCGCGACCACGATGATCGAGCGAACGCCCGGATGCGGACCGAACCGGGCCAGCAGACCCGTCCAGTCCGGGTCGCGGGCACCACCGTCCGGCCTCGGTCGTACAGGCGGAGGATCTTCGCCGAGCGAGTGAAGGAGCAGAACATGACTCGGCGTCCTGGGCCTCGCGTTTGGCCAGCGCCATCGGGCGCAGCCCGGCCGCGTTGAGCGCACCGACGACCTCGTCCACCACGTGGCTCGACCTGGCCGCGATGCCGATCTCCGATGGTGGCACCCCGCGGTCCAGCCACCCGCGAACAGCGCCGATCAGGTGCCGGAGCTCACCGTCGCGGCTCGAACTCGCCGAACGCCTCGTAGACGCGGTTCTGCACCGGCCGTTCGAGCTTGCCGAACTCTCGCAGGAAATCCCGGTCGATCCCGAGTCGTGGCACCCGTGTCCCTTCGATAGCGCTGTTCAGGCGGCTGCCGTATCGACCGCGACGAGCTCCTCGGCGAGCCGCGCGACGGCGGCCAACAACGCGGCCGGCGGCAGCGCGAGGTTCAATGCGTGGCAGACGATCTCGATGCGGGTGTGGCGCACCACATGGCGGGCGGGCTCGACGCCGCCCTGGGCGTAGACGAGGTGCCCGCGCGGCAGGGCGAGCGCGGTGCAGTAGGCCAACATCTGGTATAGGTCGGCGTCCGGGTAGCCGGCTGGGGTCTCCCGCTTGTACTTGGCGTCGACCACCGCCACTGGGCGCCCACCCTGCTCCCAGACCAGGTCCGGCTTCATCCGCACCGCGCCGGCCTCGTCGAGGTGGCACCGGTGCTGCGGGCTGGCCAGGCCCGGCGCCCGGGCGGCCAGCGCCTCGGCGAGCGCGGTCGCCACGAAATCCTCGAAGAGCAGCGGCAGGTTGAACAGGAAGCCGGAGGTGGCGACCGCCCCGGCGGTGTGCTCGGGGGAGCAGGCCCGCCAGACGATCTCGGCCAGCCGCAGCGCGGCCTGGTAGCGCAGGTTGAGTCGGGTGGGGTGCCACCGGGGCAGCTCGGTGCCTCGTACCAACGTGGTGACCGCCGCAAGCCGGGCGCGCAGCGCTGACAAGCGCAGTCGGGACTCCGCGTCGATCCGGGGCACCGTGAGCAGCCTGGTGATCGCGGCGAGCAGGATCTGGTTCTCGGCGATGTCGACGCTGAAGTCATCGTGTCTGATCTCCATCGGCAGCGGGCGTCCGTGGTGGCGGCGCAGTTGGTCGGCCTCCCGCAGCCGCCCGCGCAGCACCATCGCGGACTCCTCGACCGTGTGGTACCCCTGCAGCAGCCCGGGTCGCAGGGCGCGCTCGACCAGCCGCCACAACGCCTGGGCGACGGCCGGCACCAGCTCGCGGTGCGGCTCCAGCCCGACGATCTCCTCCCGCCAACCGTCGGGCTTGCGGGCGTAGCCGGCGAGGAAGAGCAGCCGATCGATCGGCAGCTTCGGCGGGATCCACACCTCCACATCACCGACCCGCGCCACCCCGACCCGGCCCCGCGCCCGCAGATCCCACAGCCCCGGGTCCTCAGGGGACGGCGTCGCGTCGAGGACACCGGACCCGGCGAGCCGTCGCCCCTGTTCCGGGGTCAGGGCGCAGCGCAGCACGCCGAGCTCGGGCACCTCGATCCGGGTCACGCGCGCTGCCCGGCCTGGCGGGCGGCCAGCGAAGCGCGCAGCGCCGGCAGGCGGTAGCGGTCTAGCACCGACGGTGGGCTGCCGTAGTGGTGCTCGGCCAGCAGCGGCAGCAGCGAGGTGTCCCAGACTCGGGCCAACCCGTCGGGTTTCCGGTATATCTCCGGGCGCATCAGGTAGGACGGGCCGATCGCCAGCTCCCGGTCCTCAATCCGGGAGTTGAGCTCGTCGAGCAGGTCCGGGGCGTCCAGGTTCTCGGAAAGCTCCTGCTGCTTGCCCAGCCATGCGCGCAGCAGGCCGGCGGTCGGGGGTTGGGCGGGGTGCAGCTCGACGAACGCGAACCGCCGGCGCATCGCGGCGTCCACCAGCGCAATCGAGCGGTCGGCGGTGTTCATGGTGCCGACCACGAACACGTTCGGCGGCAGGGTGAACTCCTTCTCCGCGCTGTAGAGCAGCCCGATCGCGCGGTCGCGGTATTCCAGCAGGAAGTACAGCTCACCGAACACCTTGGCCAGGTTGGCCCGGTTGATCTCGTCGATGATCAGGATGTACGGGTCGGCTGGGTGCTGGCGGGCGTCGTCGACCAGGCGGCGGAACGGCCCGGGGCGCAGCCGGAACTGCAGCTGACCGTCGTCGCGGGGCTCCGGGCGGAAGCCTTCGAAGAAGTCCTCGTAGGTGTAGGACGGGTGGAACTGGACGAGGGTCACTGCGCTCGGCTCGGCCAGCTCGCCGGCCAGCGCCAGGGCGAGGAACGTCTTACCAGTGCCCGGCGGACCGTAAAGGATCAGCTGGCGCCGCTCCCACAGCAGATCGGCTTGCGTTTGCAGCCAGGATTGGTCGACCAGGAGATCCCGCGCCAGCTGGTTGCTGACCTCGGGAAAGGCCAGCTCACGTTGCACCACCGGGGCCGGATCCTCGACGCCGACCCCGAGGTCGGCGAGCAGCTGCTCGACGGCGCCGATGTCGTCGGTCAGCTCAACGACGTCGGACTGGCTGTGCAGCTTGGCCGGCAGCGGCAGTGGGAGCTGCGCGAACGGCACCGGCCGGGTCGGGTTCAGCCACTCGACGGCCCGACGCAGGTTGGAGCGCTTGTCCGTCGAGGCGGTGTACTCGACATCGCCGGTGATCCTGCCGATGTACACCTTGCCCTGGGTGGTGGTGAGGACGTGGTCCCTTGGCCGCATCCGGTTGCAGAAGCTGTCGAACTCGGCGAACTTCGCCTCCCGCACCGCGTAGGACTTGTGCTGGTAGTCCTCGTCCACGAACGTCTTGAGCTCGGCCTTGGGCACCGGCGCGACGATGGGCCGCAGGGTCGCGGCGGCCAGCGAGGTGGAGTGCTTGAGCAGCCAGACCGGCACCAGGTCCTGCCCGTCGACCGAGGAACCCCGCACCAGCCACGCGCGACGGGTCGGGGTCACCTCGGCGGGGACGTCGCCCAGCTCGGCAAGCCGGTCCCGGATCCGCTCGGCGGTACTGCGCTGCTCTTGGGCGGCGCGGCCGGCGTCGTCGAGCTCGATGCCTTCGGACCGGAGCCGCTCCGCGACGTCGACATTGCGGTAGCGCATGTTCGTCTCCGCCGGGCTGGGCAGCGAACCGTCGGCGTGCAGCACCCGGTGTGCTCCGTTGACCGTGGTGCGGCCGCTGGCCAGGAAGTGCATGACGGTCCGCGGGGTCGACTCGGCGACCTCGGCCAGGTCGTCGTAGGCGGTCCAGGCGCCCGGGTCCACCACGCCGATCGCGCGCACGATCAGCCGGTCGGCGCCGCCGAGCTTGCCGACGGCGGCCACCCGTTGCCGGTGGATCTCCTGGTAGCGCTGCCGCAGCTGGCGGACCAGCTCCTCGTCGTCGTAGGTGTCCAGGGCGGTCTCACCGGCCTCGCTGAGCGACCAGTACCCGCCGCGCTTGGACATCCACCCGACGGTGACTGAGTCTCCGGTGTGCCAGCGCAGGTGGTTCTCCCAACGCGGCTGGCCCGAGGCATCGAACGGCTGCCGCTCGTACTCGGTCAGCTCCACCCGGTCGGCGACCCGCTTGAGCGCCTCCCGCCCATGGATCGGCTCGGCGGCGTCCCGCAGCACCTCCAGGCACGCGCGCAGCAATGGGGCGACCCGCACCACGTCGTTGCTCATCTGGTCGGCCTCCTCCGCAACAAGTGGCTGCGCTCCATGATCGAGGATTCGATGTCGGCGCGCAGCGCGTCGTTATGGGCGAGGAGATCGGCGAACCGGGGCCATTGTTCGACTGTGCGGGCCGCTGTGTCGTCAGCGGTTTCCGCGAGCCCGACCTCAGCCGCCAGCCGCTGTTCGAGCCGGGTGAAAGTCCTGAGCCTGACGTCACTGAACCGACGCGAACCGGTCATTTTCAGGCCGAGGTCTTCTGTCGCTCCCATGTACGGCCGGGCGGAAACAAGGTCGTAGGCGGGGGCGAGTGTCGGAACCCTCGGATCGGTGTAGATGAGCGACCAGTTCTTCAGGTGCGCGTCGCCGTTGGAGATGAGCACGTTGAACGCGATGCGGCGAGCAAACTCGTGGAGTGCGGCTACGTCCTGGCCACGGTATACGAGAGCGGCGACGGTCTCGAAGTTGCCGTCGTACTTCTGCGCCGGGTAGACATTGCGAACCTGTGCGAGATCCTCGATGTGCACACTCCTGCGTTCGGGGGTCCGATCGAAACGTCGGACAGCGTAAGCCCATTCCTCGCGGCCGGGCCACACATCTGTCGGCAGCCCGTCGAGCTCGTCGCGATGCACAAGGCGGACCTCCGGGACGGTGATTCCGGACATTCCGGCCAGCGACATCATGGTGAACTCGTTGCGGGGCACGTCGGGGAACCGCTGGTCGGGAAGCTTGACGATCCAGTCGCCGCCGACCCCGGATGCCGGCAGGGTCAGCCGGTCGCCCGTGGCGAGCATGGAGAACTTCAGCCCGACGCCGGCAAGCGAGAATCGCCAACGGCCGTCTAGAGGTGGCTCGGAGGGCGGGGACGTGGGCGGTTCGGTCCAGTCTGCTTCGAGCTCACCTTCGGCGGCCTCGGTGATCCGAACGGCGCCGGGTAGATCATGGCCTACCTGGGCGAGCAGCTCCATTTCACGGTGGGGCGAGACGTTCCGGTCGGACGCGATCCAGTCGCGCAAGGGACCCTCGGGTAGCAGGTTGGAGAACCAGCACGGCAGCCGAAGCGTGGCCGCGTGCCGTGCGGACAGGTCTTGTTCGAAGACCAGGCCGAGCACGGGACGTTCGGGGTTGGCCAGGTAGCTGGACGCGAAAGCGAATCGCGTGTGATCTCCGCGCTGGTGCAGGACGCCGACCCGCTCGTCCCCCAGCCAGACGGCATGCTGACGCTCAGGCGGCGTCATCGCCCTCCTCATCGGCCAGGTCCTCGATGACCAGCTCGGCGAGCGGGGGAGTGTTCTCGAACCCCCACTCGCACTTGTGCTTGAGGAACGACTCGAGGACCCCTGCAAGCTGCACCTGGCGAGCGTTCAGCAGCTCCTCGACCTGGTTGGCCGCGAGCATCACCTCCATCTCGGGGGTGATGCTGTGCGAGTCCAACACCTGGCGCCACAGTTGTTCGTCGACATCCAGCGGGCGCTGGAGGAGAACGCCGCCGACCACATCCACGGGTTCGGCGAGCGAGGGCATCAGGACGCGGTTGGCCGCCCACAGCCGGTAGCGTTCCGGGGGCTGGCGGTAGGGGAACAGACTCCGCACGGCATCCGCGGCGGTGGACCGATCAAGCAGCGCATCGGCGAGCTGGCCCCGCTCGTAGGGCAGGCCGGTGCCTGGGTCGCGAGGCCGACAGCCCCACCAGGAGCACATGGTGATCTCAGCGGCGGCCTCGTTGGTGCGGAATCGGCGCAGGTCAGGTGCAGCGGGCTGGGCCGGCTCCAGAGCGTCGAGAAGGTCGCGAACTGACCTTGTCAAGTTTGTCGGGTCGACCTTGCCGCACAGCGTTCGCATCGCACCGGTGGTGCCACCCTTGAAGATCCCGGGCCCGAGGACCGCAGCCCGCCAGAACCAGCGGGCGAGCAGCCGGGCATTGGTCGGATCTGGCTGTGGGTGGTGGGCGAACACTCGGGTGAGCACGATGAGTAGGTACCGATATGGCAGCAGGGTGAAATGCGGAACGCCGATTTCGAGCAGGAACGCGACTGCCCGGGCCAACGCGTCCTCTCCGGCGGAGAATGCACGATCCTTGCCCTCGTTACGGAACTCCTGGACCCCGCGCCGGTTCTTCTCGTCGAACTCCAGCCTGATCTCACGCTGCACGTCCGGTCCGCGCCGGGCCAGGATGGCGCGGAGCACCGTATCGGAGTCAACCCGTCCGAAGCTGAACCGGTCGTCGATGTGCTCGCCAATCCGTCCGATCGTCAGCCCGTCGTCGGCCTCGGCCTCCGGCCCGGCATTCAATGCGGAGAACACCTCGGCCGGTTCAGACGCTTTCCGTAGTTGTTCATCCGATCGAAGATGTCCTGCAGAACACCGACGTCGTCCTGCACGACCTGGTAAGCCGGAACACTGAACTCGCGCAGGTGCTTCGCCAGCTCGAACGCCTTGGTCTGATGCTGATTGACCTCGGGGTGGTCGGCAAACCAGGTGAGGACCTTGCTTAGGTCGAAGACCACCCATAGCGGTATCACGAATGGGTCTTCGGCGGTAGGGAGCATGACGACCTGCTCGTCACGCAGGTCGTACCCCAGCGCGAATCGGTCATCGCGCCGGCCATCCGGATGCAGGACGTTGGCCAGCGTGGTCAGTCGCTGCTGACCGTCGACCACCCACCGGGCGTCCGCCACCGCCGGTGCGTCGATCTCCAGGGCGCCCAGCCTGATTCGACCCGCCGGCGCCGGCCGGCGCCAGAGCAGCAGGCTGCCGACCGGGTAGCGACGCAGGATGCTGTCGAACAGGCGGATGACGTCCTGCCCGGTCCAGCGGAAGTCGCGCTGGAAGTGTGGGACCCGAACCTTGCCCTCCCAGGCCAGCTCGACGAGCTCGTCGAGGCCGAGGGTGGTCGCGCCCGGTCGAGTGTCGAGTCCGTTGGTCATCGCGCCTCCAAGGCTGGACCATCATCATCCCGTATAGCACCGACAATTGCGGGGATGGCAACGGTCGGCGCACCATCGTCGTCAATACGGCAAGTTGACCGCCCGGCGTGCGATCCTGGGTATTGGTCCCAGACCTCCGGAAGTCGGTGTGCGGTCCACGTTCAATGTTGATCACCTGTTGGTGAGTTGGTAGGTGATCGGGCGGGGGTCTCCGGGTAGTTGGGGTGGGC
>JALYVZ010000482.1 GCA_030852965.1 Actinomycetota bacterium
TCGACGGCCCGGGCCGTGAGGATCATCCGGTGTTCTTCAACTCCCACCGCGCCAAACTCAGCCGCGGCGGGATCGCCTGGATCCTTCGCAAATACCAGACCCTGGCAGCCGATCCGGCGCTCGCCAACGCCCACCTCAGTCCACACATCCTGCGGCACACCCGGGCCATGCACCTCTACGACGCGGGTGTCCCGCTGCCCTACATCCGCGACATCCTCGGCCACGTCGACCTATCCACCACCGAGATCTACGCACGGGCCTCCACCGACCCTGCTGGCTAATTCGGTCGGGTGTTGGTTTGTGGTGGTCCGGCGTGTCGTGATCGTTCTGGCCGGTCTGGGTTTCATGATCGTCTGGCGGTCGGTTCTTCCCTGTCCCCGGCCGTGGGATGGTGGGTTTCTGATGTCTGTGCAGCCGATGTCGTGGCCGGAGCCGGTGCCGGAGGTGGTGGTTGCGGTGCGGGCGGCCTACGCGCGGCGGGAGCCGCCGTTGCCGGTGGTGGTGCGGGATCGGTTGGGGGAGTTGTTCCCCGATGCGGAGTTCGTTGCCGCGTTCGGGGTGCGGGGCCGGCCGGGGTGGTCACCGGGGCGGTTGGCGCTGGTCACGGTGTTGCAGATGGTGGAGAACCTGACGGATCGCCAGACCGCGGATGCGGTGCGGGACAAGATGTCGTGGAAGTACGCGCTGGGGTTGGGGCTCGATGATGAGGGGTTCGACGCCTCGGTGCTGTGCGAGTTCAGGACCCGGGTCGCCGAGCATGGCCTGGAGGCGCGGGTGCTGGACCTGCTGCTGGCCATGCTGGTCGAGCAGGGGCTGGTGGGCGCGGGCGGGGCGCAGCGCACCGACTCCACCCATGTGATCTCCGCGGTGCGGGACCTGAACCGGCTGGAGCTGGCCGGGGAGAGCGTGCGGGCCTGCCTGGAGGCGCTCTCGGCGGTGGCACCGCACTGGCTCGCCGCAGTGATCGACGTGGCGGGCTGGAGCCGCCGCTACGGTGCCCGCATCGACACCTGGCGGCTGCCGACCTCCAAGACCAAGCACGCCGAGCTGGTGGCGGCCTACGGCACCGACGCGGTGGTGTTGCTGCGCGCGGTCTACGACCCGCGGTCCCCGGTGTGGCTGCGTGAGCTGCCCGCCGTGCAGGTGCTGCGCGTGGTGCTGGTGCAGAACTACCTGATCACCAACGACGGCGCCGGGCGGGAGGTCATCAGGGCGCGGGAGGCCGACACCGACGGTCTCCCGCCCGGCAGAACCCGGCTGACCTCCCCGTATGACACCGACACCCGGTGGGCCGCCAAGGGCGATGACCTGTACTGGAACGGCTACAAGGTCCACCTCACCGAGACCTGCGACCGCCCCGACCCCGCACCCAACGACACCTCGACCGGCGACACCTCGACCGAGAACGCCCCGGGCGGCGGCGCCCCGGGCGGGGAGCGACCGAACATCATCGTCGGGGTGGCGACCACGGACGCGACCGTGCCGGACGCGAAGATGACCGCCCCGATCCACGCCGCGCTGGCCGGGCGGGGTCTGCTGCCCACCGAGCACTACCTCGACTCGGGCTACCCGTCGGTGGCGCTGGTCGGCGACAGCCTGCACCGCTGGGGCGTCACGCTGGTCACCCCGCTGCTGGGCGACACCTCCCCACAGGCCAAGGCCGGCGCCGGGTTCGACCGGGCCGGATTCACCCTCGACTTCGACGCCCAGACCGCGACCTGCCCACAAGGACAGACCTCCACCTGGTGGAACCGCGTCACCCAGCGCGGCACCCCCGCCATCGTGATCAAGTTCGCGGCCCAGACATGTCAGGCCTGCCCCGTGCGTGACCAGTGCACCCGCTCGGCCTCACCCAAGATCGGACGCCAGCTCACCGTGCCGCCCCGCGAGGCCCACCACGCCCAACTCGCCGCCCGAGCCACCCAGAACACCCCGGACTGGCAGGCCCGCTACGCGCTGCGAGCCGGCGTCGAGGGCACCATCCGCCAAGCCGTCGCGGTCACCGGGACCCGCCGCGCCCGCTACCGCGGCCTGGCCAAGACCAGACTCGAACACGTGTACTCAGCCGTCGCGCTCAACCTGATCCGCCTACACGCCTACTGGAACGGGCACCCCCTGGACCGCACCAGAACCAGCCACCTCACCCGCCTCGAGCTCACCCTCGCCGCCTCACCGAATTGACCAGCAGGGTCCCGGGCAGGCCGCTGCCCGGGCCGGTCCACTCTCTCGCTCTGAATGACTTGGCCGACTCCCGGAACGATGTTGCTCACGGGAATGAGTCGATCGCTCAAGTCGCCGGACGAAAATCCTCGCAAGATATGATTCGATTCTTTAATAGAATCGAAGAGACGGCACTTCATCTGTACGGTGCATCGATCGACTACCTGCAACAGATGCTCTATCGGCGATAACGCAGCGTCCGCGGCATCCGCTCGAATGCGGCCGCGCGCCGCGCGGGGATCGGC
>JALYVZ010000483.1 GCA_030852965.1 Actinomycetota bacterium
GAGTTGCAGGCCGCTACCGATGCGGGTCGCCTGATCAGTGGCCAGCAGGACGGAACCGGCGACGCCGGGAAGGGTTTGGGTGTGGTCGGCGAGGTTGACCGCGACCCGCAGCGGGCCTCGGTGGACGGTCAGCCATTGCTCAGCCTGGTTGTAGTCGACGTGGACGAGGTCCAGGCGGGGGTCGCTGAGGTGGGGTTCAGCGCGGCGCAGCGCGATGAGCCGGCGGTAGAGATCGAGCATCTCGGTGTGGCCGCTGCGGAGGGGTTCGTCCCAGTCGAGGACCGCGCTGTAGTAGGTCTGCGGGTCTTGCGGGTCGACCAGCTGAGCGGGGTCCCAGCCCTGACGGGAGAATTCCTCGGCGCGACCCTTGCTGATGGCCTTCGCCAGGTCGGCGTCGCGGTGGGAGGAGAAGTACGGCCATCGAGTCGACGCGGCCCATTCTTGCCCCATCCACAGCATGGGGGTGAACGGAGCCGTGAGCAGGAGGACGGCGCCCACCCGTAGCAGGCCGGGGGTGGTCAGCTCGCTGAGCCGCTTACCGGCGGCCCGGTTGCCGACCTGGTCGTGGTTTTGCAGGCAGACCACGAACCGGTAACCCGCGGTGGCGGCGCGGTCGATGGGCGCGCCGTAGCGGCGTTGGCGGAACCCGGAGTAGGTGCCGTCGTGAAAGAACGCGTGCGTGAGCACCTTAGCGAGCGTTGCCAGCGACCCGAAGTCGCAGTAATAGCCTTGCCTCTCCCCGGTCAGCAGCGCGTGCAGGGCGTGGTGCACATCGTCGTCCCATTGCGCGTGCAGCCCGTATCCGTGCGCCTCACGGGGGGTGATCATGATCGGATCGTTCAGATCGGACTCGGCGATCAGGGTGAGCGGTCGTTGCAGGTGCGCCGACAATGCGTCGACCTCGACCGCGAGCTGAGCCAGCAGGTGGGGCGTCGAAGTGTCGGACAAGGCCTGCACGGCGTCGAGCCGCAGACCGTCGAAATGGAAGTCAGCCAGCCACATCAGCGCGTTGTCCACGATGAAACGCCGGACCGGCCCGGACTGCTGAGCGTTGACGTTGATCAGCTCACCCCAGGAATTGCCGCCGCCCTTGAGGTAGGGGCCGAACCTCGGCAGGTAGTCCCCGGCCGGCCCGAGGTGGTTGTAGACCACGTCGAGCACCACCGCCATCCCGCGGCCATGGCAGGCGTCGACGAAGCGCTTCAAACCATCGGGGCCACCCAGGGGTTCGTGCACCGCGTACCAGCCGACGCCGTCATAGCCCCAGTTCCACACGCCATCGACGGCGTTAACCGGCAGCAGCTCCACGTGAGTCACGCCCAGCTCGGCGAGATGGCCCAGGCGAAGAATCGCGGAATCGAAGGTGGCGCCGGGGGTGAACGTGGCGACATGCAGCTCGTAGATCACGGCCCCCGCCAGCGGGCGGCCCGTCCAGCGAGCGTCAGTCCACCCGAAAGCGTCTTGGTCATAGACCCGGCTCAGACCCTGCACCCCATACGGCTGCCAACGTGAAGCCGGGTCAGGCACCGCCTCGGCGTCGTCGTCGATCACATACCCGTAGTCGCTGCCGGGGCCGGCCCCGGGCACATCGAGGGCCCACCAGCCGTCAGCCTCCGAGCGCATCTCGTGCACCGACGGAACCCGCCCCCCAATCTGCACGCGCATCCGCCCCGCCCGCGGCCCCCACACCCGAAACCGGGCGCAGCCCAGCTCCATCTCGTTGCCCGTCCCCGTGCCCACACGAACCACCTCCTTCTCAATCCCTATCGTCACACCCGCGACCGGCACGCCAACCCACCCCACCGACACCGGATCGCTGCCTGATCAGCAGCAGCACCCGGATGGTCTCGGTGATCCGGTAGTGGCGTACCTGGTCATCCGGGCGAAGATCTCCGACGCTCGCTGGATGGCCTGGACGGGGACCGACAGGCCGGGGGCGAGCAGCACCGCGTCGGTGGCGCCACAGACGGCGATGCCGGCGTCAGCCTGTTTGAGGGCCGAGGCGTTCCGTGATGTGGATTCACGCCGGGGCCGCCAAACTCTGGGGCGCGAGAGCGCCGGCTTCATGAGCCACGGCCGTGCCGCGGTCGCCGGCTTCGCCGCGCACGGCAAGGCTGCCTAAAGCTGGCGGGGCAGCTTCCTCCACAGCTTCGTCGTCCCGAACGCCGCCTGGATCGGGTGCTGATCGTAGTCTCCGAGTTCGCGACCGGCATCGCACTCATCGCCGGGTTCTTCACCCACACCGCCGACCTGGCCAGCTTGGCGCCGCTGTTCCCCTACATCATGTCCGAGCCCGCGAGCGTGAGTGTGCCTTCTACGCCCTGTTCGCTGTCGTCATCCTCACCATGTCGCGCACCGCAAGCTGGCTCGGCGTCGACGGCCCGGCCAGCAGCTAACCGCCAGCACCACGTCGCGGGCAAAGCGCACTCCACGATGGGCCGGGTCCTCGCACCGATCGCCCA
>JALYVZ010000484.1 GCA_030852965.1 Actinomycetota bacterium
GTCCAGCAATGCTCGGGCCAACCCCCGACCGCGCCAACCGGTGTCGGTGCACATCGACTGGATGTAGCCGATCCGGCCGTCGCCGGGCCCGGCCAGCGCCTGCCAGACCATGCCCACGCCGCAGGCGGCCAGCCCGAGCGAGCCGTCCGGCCGGTCCACCACGGCCGCGAAGAATACCCCGTCGGCCAGCCCCGCCTTGAGCTGCTCCTCGCACGCGCCGTGCCAGTCGTCGCCCCGGCCCACGCCCATCGAGTCCCACATCAGCGCGCGCAGCCGCACCAGCTCGCCAGCATCGTCCGGCTGTCCCCACCGCACATCCACCCCAGCAGCATCTCCCAGAGCGGGCGATCGGGACCACCCATATTGTTCGACCTTGTGACCACCCCCGTATCCGAGACCTTCGATCCCTCGCAGTGGCGCGACGTTTCGGGTTTCGACTTCGCCGACATCACCTACCACCGCCACGTCGAGCACGGCACTGTGCGGATCGCGTTTGACCGGCCGGAGGTGCGCAATGCGTTCCGTCCGGGCAGCGTGGACGAGCTGTACCGGGCGCTGGACCATGCCCGGATGAGCTCGGACGTCGGCTGTGTGCTGCTGACCGGCAACGGGCCGGCCCCGAAGGACGGCGTGTGGGCGTTCTGCTCGGGGGGTGACCAGCGCATCCGCGGCCGCACCGGCTACCAGTACACGCTGCCGGAGGCGGCCACCGGCCGAGCTGGGGACACCGCTGACACCGTCGACCCGGCGCGGGCCGGGCGGCTGCACATCCTGGAGTGTCAACGGCTGATCCGGTTCATGCCGAAGATTGTGATCGCGGTAGTCAACGGGTGGGCGGCCGGCGGTGGGCACAGCCTGCACGCGGTGTGCGACCTGACGCTGGCATCCGCCGAGCACGCCCGGTTCAAGCAGACCGACGCCGACGTGGGCAGCTTCGACGGCGGCTACGGCTCGGCGTACCTGGCCCGCGCCGTCGGCCAGAAGTTCGCCCGGGAGATCTTCTTCCTCGGCCGCGCGTACTCGGCCGAGCAGATGCACCGGATGGGCGCGGTGAACGAAGTGATCCCACACTCCGAGCTGGAGGACACCGCCATCCAGTGGGGCAAGGAGATCAACAGCAAGTCGCCGACGTCCCAGCGGATGCTCAAGTACTCGTTCAACCTGATCGACGACGGCCTGGTCGGCCAACAGCTGTTCGCCGGGGAAACGACCCGGCTGGCCTACATGACCGACGAAGCGGTGGAGGGCCGCGATGCGTTCCTGCAGAAGCGCGCGCCCGACTGGTCCGACTACCCGTGGTACTTCTAGGCGCCGATACTCGCCGACCACGGCGACCGATCACAGCCGACCACGGCAGTCGGCCACACCGTCTCCCGGACGCGACGGCCATCATGAAGTTGTACTGGGAGCCTGCCGCTGAACAAGGCGTCGCTATCCACGGCTCGGGCTGGTTCTTGTGGTAGGGAGGTCTGCGTGGTTTGTTCATGCGCCGCTGGCGGCCGGGACGGCTCAGGGCAGGTCGTGAGACCCGCCAGAGCGAAGCGGCCAGATCAGGTACGACCAAACCCGCCGTGGTCAGCGCGTGCTCAGGAGCTGCCGGCCACCACGGTGAACGCCAGCGAGTCGGTGAGCGGGATCACCAGGCTGGACGTGTACTGGGCCAGCAACCATTCCTACCGGGTGCTCCGGTACCGCAACCGCTCGGCGACCTTCTCCGGATCGGCCAGGTTGCCGGCTGCAACGTCGATCATGAAGTCGTGCTGGGCGTCCTCGTCAACATCCAGTACCGGCCCGTTGATCTCCAAGAACACCGCGACCGCCGCAAACGCCAACCGTTTGTGGCCGTCCACCAGAGCGTGGTTCGTGCACAACGAACCCAGCAGCGCTGCCGCTTTGACGTACAGGTCCGGATAGGCGTCCTGGCCGAACACCGATGCCCGGGGCCGAGCCAAAGCCGAATCCAGCAGGCCGTAGTCCCGCACCAAGACTTCCTGCCCGGTGGCCCGCGCGGCGATCATCAGCAGATCCTCCATCGTGAGATGCTCGGTCATCTCATTCGCCAAGGCGTCTGAGCAGACTCGCGTGCCGGGTCACCACATTGTCCAAGGCATGCACGACCTTGTCCTGGTGGGCACGTATCCCCGGTGCGGCCCTCGGGTCATACTGAGCGCATGCGCGCGGTCCAGACCGACGGGTCGCCGGCCGCCGTCGAACGGCTGGCCCAGGCGCTCGCTGCGGCCCTGACCGGTGGGCCCCCGGTGGCTCCGGTCGCCGGCATCGGGGACGGAGCGACATCGTCAGCGTGTCAGTCCCGCCCCGATCCGGGAGTGGAGGCGGCGCTGGTCGTTCAGACGTCGGGGTCGACCGGGGTGGCCCGGCGGGTGGTGTTGTCAGCCGCCGCGTTGCGCGCGTCGGCCACCGCGACGCACGCCCGGCTCGGCGGGCCGGGGCGATGGC
>JALYVZ010000485.1 GCA_030852965.1 Actinomycetota bacterium
CACCACCAGCCGCACCGCGACCGCCGGGGCCAGCCGCACCCGAGCGTCGGCGGGCGGCAGGTAGCGCGCCAGCAACCCGGACAGCCCGGCGCGCTCCCAGAAGTGATTGACCAGGGGCAGCGCGCCCCAGGCGCCGACCCGACAGCTCGAACGGACCGGGGTTCGCGGTGTCCATGGCCACTTCCTTGACGCTATCCCTCACAGTCGGACAGTATTAGCTACTGTCAGACGCGAGGGTGCGACACGCCGAGGGAAGGACCAGACCCAGGTGACCGACATCGAACTCGCCGGGCTACGCACCCACTACCGGGACCTTCAAGACCAGATCCGGGAGCTGGGCTTCATCGCCCCAGGCAGCGTGATCGAGCGCTACACCGCCTGCGGCAGCCCCGGCTGCCGCTGCCACGCCGACCCCCCAGCACGCCACGGCCCCTACTACCAATACACCCGCAAACTGGCCGGCAAGACCCTCACCCGCCGGCTGGACCCAGCCCAGGTACAGCTCTACCGCGAATGGATCGCCAACCGCCGCCACCTCGACCGGCTCCTCGCCGAGATGGACAACCTGTCCCGCCAAGCAGCCGAGCTACTCATCACCAGACCACCCGACCAGCACAGCACCCGCTGAACCACCAGAGTGGGAGCCGATATCAGATCCGAGAAGTGCGGAACGTGAGTCGGGTCGGTCGAGCCAGATCCATTGCCGCTCGGGTGCGACGCTGAGGCCGAACCGTTCGCGTCGGGGACGGCCATACTCGAGCCAGCGCATGTGGAGCGTTTCGACCTCGGTCCAGAGTGCGCGGGGCCGGGCCTCGGCGACGACGAACGTGCCGTCGCCCGCGGCGTCGAGCCGGGCCGACGAGCCCGCGCGATCCCGGATGATCAGGTCGTCGAGGGCCGGCCCGTGCTGTCCGACCGAGACCTCGGGGACCGCAACGGTGAGGAAGAACCGCAGGTGTTGCTGGTAGAACGTGTCGCGGGGGCCGAGCGTGGTCGGGCGCGGGCGGCACACCGCAGGGGCTGGATGGTCCGTGGTGCCGTCGTAAATGCCGCGCGCCGCGGGAGGCCAAGGTCAAGGCGTGGTGGGAACCGTACCGTGAGATGCTGACCGGCAACTACATCCCATTCGAGACCGCGACGACCGAGGTCAGTGGAGTATCCGGAAGACATCGCGCGCCACATCGCGGCGTTCAACTACCTGCGCGCCGCCGCCGAGAGCCCGGAGCGATCCCGGCGTATGATTGCCGACGCCGCAAAGACGGTGCAGCGAGGTGAGTGAGAAGGTGGATCGGTGGCTATCCAGGACGGTCCCAGTCGGTGGGTGAAGAGCAGCCGCAGCAACGGTGCCGCCAACTGCGTCGAGGTGGCGCTGCTCCCCGACGGCTCGGTCAAGCTCCGCGACAGTAAGACCGGCGAGGCCGGCCCGGTCCTGACGTTCACCCCCTCGGAGTGGACGGCGTTCCTGGCCGGCGTCCGCGACGGCGAGTTCGACCCGGCGCGCTGAACGTCAGCAAGAGTTCCCCGGGCCGAACCAGCCGAGATCAGGACTGTGGCTCCTCCGCGTCGCTCTCGGCGTCGCCCGGCGCCTCGAAGCTGGCCCGGGTGGCCGACCACCCCGGCTCGCACCCGAAAGACCTGGCCGGAGTCGCCGCCCTACTCAGACCCCTAGGTCGGACTCGAACGCACCTGCCTCGACCCGGGCCTTGACCGAGCTGAGGAACCGGGCGGCGTCGGCACCGTCGACTAGTCGGTGGTCGTAGGTGAGCACCAGCGCGGCGATGGAGCGGATCGCGATGCTGTCCTGCCCGAGGTCGTCGGTCACCACCACCGGTCGTTTCACCACCGCGCCGGTACCCAGGATCGCCACCTGCGGCTGGTTGATGATCGGCGTGTCGGTCAACGCTCCCCGGGAACCGATGTTGGTGATGGTGAACGTGCCCCCGGACAGCTCGTCCGGTTTGATCTTGTTGGTGCGGGTGCGCTCGGCCAGGTCGGCGATCTGTCGGGAGATGCCGGCCAGGTTCAGGTCGCCGGCATTGTGCAGCACCGGCACCAGGAGGCCGCGCTCGGTGTCCACCGCGATGCCGATGTGCTCGGCGTCGTGATAGGTCACCTCGTTCCGCTCGGTGTCGATCGAGGCGTTGACCTGCGGGTACAGCTTTAGGGTGTCGACAGTCGCCTTGACGAAGAACGGCAGGAACGACAGCTTCACGTTCTCCCGGGCCTCGAACGCGGCTTTGGCCCGCTGACGCAGGATGGCCACCTTGGTGACATCCACCTCGACCACGCAGGTCAGCTGGGCGGAGACCTGCAACGACTCGACCATCCGCTGCGCGATCACCCGCCGCAGTCGGGACAAATTCTGCGTGGTGCCCCGCGGCGAGGCCGCCTCATCCGGGGACGGCTCACCGGGCGCCACCGGCGTGGCGGCGACCGGCGCGAGGACCGCTGAGACT
>JALYVZ010000486.1 GCA_030852965.1 Actinomycetota bacterium
GTGCAGGTTTGCGTCCAGCGCTGGGGACGACCGAGGGGCTGATCTCGAGCACCTCAGGGCTCCTCCTCAAGGACCTTTCAGGTCACCAGGAGCCCGAGCTCGACCCTCCGATGCCGCCGCCCGAGAAGCCGCCTCCAGAGAACCCGGACCCGCCGGACGAACCCGACGAGGCCGTGGCGGCGAACGTCCCACCGGCGCTGGTCGCGAAGCTGCCCGCCCCGTCGGCAATCCCGGTGAAGTTCGGGAACATCGCGCCGTTGTAGATGTACCAGGTCGGCATCAGGAGCGGCTGTCCCGCTGCGGCAGCCGCCTCGGCGACCTTCTGGAACATACCTGCCCAACGGTCGGCGACGCCGAAGACGATGGCGTAGGGGAGGTAGCGGCTGAAGATCGCGGACGCTTCCTCGAACTTGATCTGGTCGGCCTCGGCCGTGACGAGGTACTGCCGGAAGCCGAGCGACTGCGCGAGCACCGCGGACCCGGCCGCCGTCTTGGACGCCATCCGCCTACCGAAGACGAAGAAGATGATGCCACCCACGATCAGGCCCGCACCCAGCACGACCCCCGACGGGACGCCGAGGCCGAAGCCGGCGGTCCGGTCGATCCCGAAGGTGAGCACGCCGAGGGCGAACACCGAGATCAGGCCCGCGCCGACGAGCAGCGAGCCGAGCGTCTGCCAGACCGCCCGCTGCCGCTGCGGCGACTTGCGGAACCAACCGCGCTGAACCACTTCGGTGTACATCTGGGAGACCGCCAGCCGCAGCGTTGTCGCGAACTTGTACTTGAGCTCTGACAACAGCACCTGACCGGACCCGCTGAACAGGCCCGCGAGCACCGTCTCCTCATACGGGCGCAGGTCTCCGGCCGGCGGCTGAAGGGCCGTCAGTCGCCAGTCGGTCCGCGAGAAGGCCGAGTCGGTCTGGACCTCCTCGATCGTCAGATATCCGCGGACGGCCAGGTCCATCACGGTCGCCGAGACGTCGATGGTGTCGGCGGACTCGTCGATGATCGTGCCCACCATCCCGGGCTGGACGCCGGGGGGCGGGTTGAACTGGACGGCGATCTCCGGGCGCCTGCCCCGCACGACAGGGGGCTGCGCGGCCGGCGCCGCCGCCGAGTCCGGGGAGCCGGCCGGGCTGGGTGGCCCACCCGGGCTCGGCACGGTGCCGGGAGTCAGACCCGGGGTGACCCCCGCATACCACTCGTCACGTCCTCGGGTGGCGACCAATGTCGCCATGAGCCCAGCCGCCGCCAGCGGGATGACGACGCCGCCAGCGAGGGCGAGCGAGGTCACCACTTTGGCCTGTCCCGCGCCGAGCACGGACCCGCCGATGCGGATGTCGGGCTGGAGGTCGCCGAAACCGGCGAGTGGCAGCTCGTTGGCGATGGTGAGGTCCTGGTTGCCGAGCAGGTTCGTCACGCTGAACGTCGCCGGCGAGCCGGGCGTTGCGCTGTCGCATGGTTCGCCGGGGTCGGTGTTGCCCTTGCTGCAGCGGACCTGGGTGACCCCGCCCGGCCCGTTGACGGTGAGCGTGACCGTGTCCTTGGGGATCGAGTCGCTCTTGAAGACGTTGTAGAAGAACTCCGCGTGGTCGGTGAACGGGTTCATCACGTTGGCCAGGTGGTAGGTGAGGACATAGGTCTGGGTGCCGTCGACGGTCTGCTTGGCGTCGCCGATCTTGACCTGTGTCGACGCTCCGTCGTCGGTGACCTGGGCCTTGGTCGAGGCGCCGGTCGGGCTCTCGACGCTGACGAGGTCGAAGGCGTAGTACCGGTAGGCGTTGTCGCTGCCCGCCGCCTGCTTCTGTGCATCGCTCGCGTCCTGGCGCACCACGATGTTGCGGAAGATGCCGTGATGTGTGCCGGTGCTCGTTCCGAACCGGTAGTCGATCGTCTCGGTCACTGTGGCGCCGCCGTCCTTGTCCAGGATGAACTGGCCGGTGAACGCGGTCATGCTGTCGTATGCGGGGTTTGTGGCTGCCGGCGCCCCGGCGCCCCAGGAACCCACCGCCATGGTAGGCGCGGCCGGCACAGCGGATGCAGCCGACGCCGGTGCGGCCAGCACCAGGGCGAGCACCGGCATACCGATCAGGGACAGCAGGAGAATCGACGCGGCAATGAGCGGGCGCACTCTCATCGGTGCTCCCGCGTAGTCATCGCGCGGTCTGCCTCGCGCTTGTCCTGCCGCTCGCGCAACGAGTTGCGCTTGTCGTACTCCCGCTTGCCGGTGGCCAGCGCGATCTCGACCTTGGCCCGTCCGTCCTTGAAGTAGACGGCGAGCGGCACGATCGTGCGGCCCTTCTCGCGGACCTTGGAGCTGATCTTGTCCAGCTCGTCGCGGTGCAGCAGCAGCTTGCGGCGCCGGCGCGGGGCGTGGTTGGTCCAGGTCCCCTGCACGTACTGCGGGATGTGCACCCCTTGCAGCCACAGCTCGCCGTCTGTGAA
>JALYVZ010000161.1 GCA_030852965.1 Actinomycetota bacterium
GGGTAGGCATTGGCCGATGACGACGCCGGTGAGCACGTCCAGCGCGGCGAACAGCGTGGTGGTGCCGTGGCGCTTGTAGTCGTGGGTCATCGTGGCGGCCCGGCCGGGCCTCATCGGCAACGACCCCTGGGTACGGTCGAGGGCCTGCACGCCAGACTTCTCGTCCATACACAGCACAATGGCCTGCTCGGGTGGGTTGAGATAGAGCCCGACCACGTCGATGAGCTTCTCCTCGAACTTGGGGTCGTTGGACAGCGTGAACGTGGTGACCAGGTGCGGTTTCAGGCCGCGGGCGGACCAGATGCGTTGCACCGTCGCCGGGCTCACGCCCTGCGCGGTGGCCATCGACCGGCAACTCCAGTGCGTGCCACCCGCCGGGGTGTCCTCCCGGGTGGCCCGCACGAGCGACCTTCTCCGCCGAGATACTCGACTTCCGCCCGCGACCGGGCGCGACCTGCCCGAACTTGGTCACGCCCTGTACCCCGAACCGGTCGCGCCAGGCGCGCACGCTGCCCGGGGAGACACCAAACCGCGCGGCGATCGCGGTGTTGGCGACACCGTCCGCGGCCAGGAGCAACGCTGCCGCTCGCTGGACTTCGCGATGCGGGGCTGTCCGCGACTTGCTGAGGGTCTCGAGGATCTTCCGCTGGCTCTGTGTCATGGACAACGGTGCGGTAGCTGGGCGCATGATCCATGCTACCACAAAAGATGGCTATTTTGGAGACACTACACTAGTGCTCGTCGGTGAGTCGCTGCGGACGCCCGCTCTCATGTCCTTACTCTTCTCGCTTCCGGGGCCAGGTGATGTGTCGCGGCGATGCCAGGCGTTGGGGCACTTGTAGCCGCACGGATGACGGACAACCATCGAGGCAGAGCGGAGGCGCGACCGTGTCGGAATTCCGAGCGAAGCATGCGATCCACGAGCCGATGACCAACGCGGCGACTACCGCGCATTGCCCGCTGCATGGCCAGCGGACCTACTCCGATTCTTCGCCGACGAACTCATAGATCAACGAGCCACCACCGTCGTCGCTCAACTCGTACACCCCGTAGGTCCGCGGCCCCAGGGTCGATCCGGGCCGCTGCTCGATGCGAAGCAGCGGGCCCTCAGTCACGAGCACGCGAAGTCGCGGCGGTGGCTGCCCGTCGGGAAGGGTTTCGACCGAGCCGTGGCCGGCGAACGGGCCGCCTCCGACGAAGTACGCAGGCAACCGCTCACCCATCGCCCCAGCATGCCCGACCGACCGGCCTCCGGGAAGGGGGGTTGGGCACTTCGGCCCTTCGCCGGGGCGGCGGACCTGCTGCTCCCGTTGCGTGACCTCTTTCCTCGGTTGCCAGCGGTGCAGCGGACGACGCTGGAGGTCTGGCAGATCCTGCGGTTCGTGGCCAGGCGGCGAACCGCGTCGTGCTCGTGTTGGCCGTGCGCGAGCGGGCGAGGTGTCCGCGGGACGCCGACGCCGCAAGACGCGGAGCGGTTGATGGCCGAGGCCGACCCGGTGGCCGACCAGTTGTCCTTCGCCAGTCTCGCGAACGTCCAGGGTTGGGTCGAGCAGTTCGCGGCGGCGGGACCGCTGCTGGACAGCGTCCTCGACGCGGCGCTCGCCCTCGCGCTGGCGCCCGCAGTGACCTGGAGCGCTGGACCAGACGGTAGGCCTACGCCTACGCCGACGCCTGCGGCGGGCGGAGGAGCTGGGACAGGCGACCTGGCTGGGCAAGAGCCTGGCCCGGCTGGAGGCGCCCGCGGCCACGTCGCCCGCTGCCACGAGCACGTCGACCGCGCCCGCCGGGACGTCCTGCCCCAAGGCGTCGACTGCATGCGGGTCTACCTGCCCAGCGTGCTCGGGCTGTGCGCCTTGGGCCAGGGTGAGCACGACCCGGCCGTTGACCAGCTCGAACAGGCATGGGACGCCGGGTGGGCACAGGGCCTGCGCGCCACCAACGGCGTACCGTTTGCCGGTGACCTCGTCGAGGCCCACGTCCGCGCCGGGAACCGGGCCAGGGCCGAGGAGCTGCTGGACTGGCTGGACGAACGGGCCGCGACGACCGGGTTGGTGTACCCGGCCATCGCCTCGGCCCGGTGCCGAGGATTGCTCAGCACCGATCTCGACGTCGCCTCCCGCTGCTTCCAGCGGGCCAGCGCGGCCCACCAACGCGTGTCGATGCCCTTCGAGCGCGCCCGCACGCTGCTCTGCCAGGCCGAGACCCTGCGCCGTCTACGGGCTGTGGAACGGTGACGGGATCGCCCCGCCGCGGTACCTGTTCCAGGAGTTCGCCGGAACGCACTCGCACTACATGGTGAGCTTGAGCACCGTCGTGGATGGGCAGGACCTCGACGACCTCAACGGCAATGTCACCGAGCACCACGTCACAGTGGGCCTCCGTGCTCAGATCGGACACCTTAGGACTCCGTTGGAGGCCTCGCTGGCGTGGCTCAGCCCGTCGCTTCCGGCTCATTGCGCCTGTGGAGCGCTATTGTGGGGGGTATGAGCGCCGCGCGCGAAGAGCTGAAGCGGCTGGTCGAGGAACTGACCGACGAGCGCGTGCCCGCCGTACTCGCCGAAGTTCGCCGCCAGACCCGTCCCCAGCCAGCTGTCGAGTGGCCACCGCCCTGGTTCGCGTCCTTCTCCAGCGGGCGCAGCAACCTCGGGAGCAACCACGAAGACCTGCTAGCCGAGGGCTTCGGACGCTCCTGAGTGATCGTCTGCGACACCGGCCCGCTCGTCGCGTTTCCGCTGGTCAGGGGTCGGTTTGTGTTGGTGTGGCGGGTGAAGGATTCGAACCTTCGAAGCTTTCGCGACGGATTTACAGTCCGCTCCCATTGGCCGCTCGGGCAACCCGCCGGGTTGCGTGCCACCGTGATGGCGACGTCGGAGATGATACGACAGTGGCTCCGGCAAGCCACAACCGGATAGTGGCGGGAGGAGCAGACGGTGGCAGACCCTTCGTTCGACGTGGTGAGCAAGGTGGATCGGCAGGAAGTGGACAACGCGCTCAACCAGGCCGGCAAAGAGCTGGCGCAGCGCTACGACTTCCGCAACACGGGGGCCTCCGCGAGCTGGTCCGGCGAGGAAGCGATCATCATCCAGGCCGACACCGAGGAGCGGTGCAAGGCCGCGATGGAGGTGTTCAGGGAGAAGCTGATCAAGCGCGGCATCTCGCTGAAGGCGTTCGAGGTCGGCGACCCGCTGCTGTCCGGCAAAACCTACCGGGTCACCGGAAGCCTGGTCCAGGGAATCGCCTCGGACAAGGCCAAGGAGATCTCCAAGGCCATCCGTGACGAGAAGCTCAAGGGCGTCCAGGCGCAGATCCAGGGCGATCAGCTACGGGTCTCCGGCAAGAAGAAGGACGACCTGCAGGCCGTGATCGCGCTGCTCAAGGGCAAGGACTTCGGCATCGCACTGCAGTTCACGAACTACAGATGATCAGGTGGCCCCCTAACGCTCTGAGCAGCATCGGAGCTGAATCCACAGCCTCCCGGCACATCCTGGGCACAATCATCTCGCCTCCGTCGCGATTTCGGACGCGCCCCCAGAGCATCGTCAAGAAGGGTGCGGGTCCGGTCGACCACATCGGGCCAGTACCCGACGTAAGTGTTCAACATGATCATCGGGGTGGAGTGCCCGAGTCCCAACTGAACCGTCTTGACCGACGCCCCACCGGCGATCAGCACCGTCGCGAAGTAGTGCCGCAGCGAGTGGTACCCGGTGTGCAGCGGAAGGCCCGCGGCCCGCGCCGCCGGGGTCCACTCGTGCGACCAGGACGCCCGGTGGATCTGCCGGCCCTTCGCGTTGGTGAACAGCAGCCGTGCCGACCTGGTCGTCGTCGCCCGCCGGTCCGTCTCGTCCTCCACCTCGACACCTACCGGCGGGAACAACTCGATGTGCCGGGCCAGCGCGTCCGCGGCAACCTTCGGCAACTCCACGACCCGCCGCAACGTCTTCGTCTTCACCGGAGCTAGGAAAGGGCTGCGCCCGCTGGTCACGGTGAGCTGCTGCACCACGTCGACCTCGCGGCGCAGGAAGTCGACATGTTCGAGTTCGAGGCCGAGCGCCTCGCCGTGGCGTAGCCCGCAGCCCGCGCCCACGTACACCAGCGCCCGATACCGGGCCGCCAGCGTCGCCGCGAGGGTGTGCACCTGCTCGCGCGTCGGGATCACGTGGTCGCCCTTGGTGACCTCAGGCAGCGTGATGTGCACGCACGGCGACAGTGCGATCGCACGGTCTCGCACCGCCACACCGAACATCGCCACAAGGTAGGAGTTCGCGACCGGGCCGTGGCCGGCGCCAGATCGACCCCTTTTGCCCATGCCTGAATGTGAGTGGAACGCACTCGGGAGACGGGGAGGAGCCCGAGTGCGGGAAGATGTGCCGCCGGAAGGTCCGCTCGACCAGTTCACTCGTGCTGCCTCGATGCATCTGTGACTCCCACCAGCGGGGCGCGAAGTTCTCCACGGTGACCGCACCAGCCGCCGGGTCCACGTACAGTCCCCGGTCCACGTCAGAGCGCACGCTGGCATCGAACCGGTCCGCGCCCGACTTCTTACCGAACAGCCTCTCGCGCTTCTGGCCGTCGTCGTCCAGGTAGCGCACCCACCACCGCAGGCCGCGACCGTGCGCTTAGCCGGCAGTCGATCCCCCGTCACCGCGTCACGGGTCCTGAGGTACCAGAGGTCGTCAACGGCCATCGTCGGCGTCCTTGACGTAGCCACGGCGGCGGGCCGTTGCGATCCACCGGCTCGCCTTACCTCGCGGGATGCCGTAATCCCGCTCAAGCAGACCTAGGAGGGCGTCGCCGGTCACCAGCGCCCAGTGGTACAGCCGAGCTGTTGAGCGACGCCGCCCCCGCTGGCGACGCGGCAACCGACGCCGAGGTTCTGGCCTTCCGCCCACACCGCCGCTGACCGGCCGAACCTGCTGATCGCGGTCACGAACACGTTCACGAAGTGTGGCCAACGGGAAGGCCCGGCACGCGGCGGCGGTCGACGCGACAGTCTGGGGCTGAAAGAGGCCGCGATCGGTCTCTACCCGGCCCAGGACGTCATCGAGCGGGTCCGGGCGCTGTTCATCGCCTCGGCTGAGACCCCGCGTCCAGGGTCCGGGCGACCAGCCGGTGATCCCCTCGCCGCCGAGGAGTACCGGGGGATCACGGCCTGGGCCGTGGCCCAAGCCGTCGGCACCGACCCAGCGCGGACCGTGGACGAAGTGAACGCCCGCACCCGGGAAACCCATGGCCAAAATGGACAGAACCCCGACCGCCATGACCGGCCGACGGGTTCTGGCAATTTTGGCCATGCATCTGGAGGGACGGACGCCGAAAACGAGACCGCCGGTGCCGATGGTTCTGTCCATTTTGGCCATGGGTTTCTGGCGGACGAGCCGTGGTCTGACGAGCCGATCCCGCTCAGCTGGACCGTTGAACCCCTCCCGACCGACGCCGTCGGTGGCGTCCTGCGCCCGCTCGTGGACGCGATCGCCATCGGCTACCAGGTACCGGCCGACCTCGCGGTGAGCCTCGCCCTCCCGCTGATCACCACAGCCGTCCACGGCCGCCGCACCGTCCGCGTAACCTCCGACTGGACCGAGGTTGTGGCGTTGGCTTCGCTGTCCGCGCTGGCCTCCGATGAGCGCAAGTCTCCGGTGTTGAAGCTACTGCGTGCCCCACTGCGCGAACACGAGGCGGCCGCGCAGAAGAACGCCCAGTCGGAGATCGCCGAGCAGACGGCCCGGCGCGGGGTCGCCGAGGACCGCGCCGACGGTCTCCGCAAGCTTGCGGTGAAGCCACCGTGGACCGGGTTGGGCGCGACGAGGTCATCCACATCGAGACCCCCGCCCTGCCACTGTCCATGTGCATCCAACCCGGCCGGCTCCCCGAGCTGAACAGACAGCCGTGTTCCGCGCCGCCGGTCTGCTCGCCCGGCTGCTGTTCGCGCTCCCCGCGCCCATGGTCGGGACACGGTCAATATCCCCAAAATCGGTACCCCAACGCCTCATCGACGCTTGGTCAGCGAGCCTGGGCGCGCTCGCGGCCGATGGCTCCACAGCGGAGCTAAACGTCGGCCCGCAAGCATTGGCCGCGCTCAACGCCTTCCGTACCGAGCTTGAGCCTCTGTTGCACCCCCATCACGGGCAGCTCGCCGGCATCGGGGACTGGCAGCAAACTGCCGGGCACCATCGTGCGAATCGCCGCAGCGCTGACCCTGCTCGACAACCCGACCGCCGAGGAGATCGGGCAGGTGACGATGGACAACGCGATCCGGTTGGGCCGCGCCTACACCAGCCACGCCCTGGCCGCGTTCGCCACGATCCACGCCGCTGACGACCGGCTCGGACACGCCCGCGAGGTACTCGGATGGCTGCGGAAGAACCACCAGCCCGTGGTGGCGCTGCGGGAGGTCTACCGAGCCCTACGCGGCCGTACCTGGGTCGAGTCCGCCGACAACGTCCGCGCCACCCTCGGTGTCCTCACCGAACGAGGACACGTCCGCCCGTTGGCCGAGCAACGCGAACCCGGCAAGGCCGGTCGGCCCTCGGAGAGCTACCAGCTCCACCCCAACCACCTCAAGGACGACCCCGCACCGCCGGAACACCCGGAACCCGAGCGGAAGCGTTCCCCAACCGTTCCCGGGGAACAAGCAACAGACGGCGCGACTGGTGTTCCCCTGTTTCCGCCCTATGTGTCGGTGAACGGGAAACACGACGAGATCCGCTACGAAGGCGGCCCCGGGGCCGGCGAACAGACCCGCGCCGAGGTCAAGGAATACGCGTCCACCCTGCGCGACGTCGTCAACGCATACGAAAAGATCATCAGACTCGGCCTCGAAGAACGATGGGCAAAATCAGCGAGGGTCGAGCCCAGTCCGTCGTCCTCGCCCACAACGACGGAATGAGCGACGCCGGGCTCGACGAGGCCACCGCCGCGAAAGTGAGGGGCCATGTCGCACAACGACTCCGTGCTATCACGAGCGGCTGACCTCCTCGAAAACCGCCCCGACCGCTGGGCCACCGACCCCGTCGGCCGGGTGGAAAGTCGGTTGGCCGGCCGGTTCTGGTCCAAGCAACGCCAGATAGCCGAAACACTCCGCGACCACAAACGCGTCGCCGTCCGCTCCGGACACTCCACCGGAAAAACCCGAGTCGCCGCATCCCTCGCCGCCTGGTGGATCGACGTCCACCCACCGGGCGAAGCCATCGTGATCACCACCGCAGCCACATTCGCCCAGTTCAGCCAAGTGTTCTGGCAAGAACTCCGGCGAATCTGGAAATTCCGCAACACCCGATGCGCCAGCCTTTGGGCAATGAGAGAACTCCTCGACCCCGCAATGGGAGCCGTCCTCGCCCTCCCCCTCCCCGACGAAGACGACGAACTCGCCGTGGAAATCTCCATGCCCAAGTGGGCACCAGCCGCCAACGGCTACCTCGACATCGAAACCAAACCCGAACTCAAGAAACGACTCGGTCGCTCACCCGACCGAGCCGACGCAGTAGCTATGGCCTGCTGGGCGAAACGCCCCGACGGACGCTCCACCCGCGACGACGACCCCTGGCAGCTCCACGACCGACTCAAGCCCGTCGAGTACACCTTCCGCGACGCCACATTCGAGCCACCCGCCGGCTAGGGTCAGGCTGCGGGTGGCTTGAACCGGCGCATGCACTCCATGATCTCGACGTCCTGGGCGCGAAGGTGATCCCCGTCCGGTTCGGCTAGGAGGTGCCGAACATCCTGGCCTCGTACTGCGGGCAGTACGAGACGACACCGACCCCCATGACCCATTCGAGGGTGTCTGGTGTTGGCCCGGTGCTGGTAGCGAGGATCTGCCGCGCCGTTGATCCGCCCGCGAAGTTGGTGCACATGTTGCGTGCAGCCGCGATGAGTTGCGTGTCGCTGCTGTAGGCGAGACCCGGTTTCTGGGGGTTGCGCACGGTACGCAGGAACGCCACATCGACGACGTTGTCGGGAGTGACCTGTGTGGCCTCGGTCGCCGGTGTAGCGGCTGGTTGGTGGCCGCAGCCGGTGAGTAGCAGACCGGCGGTGGCCATGACCACCCCGGCGAGGGCGGCCCGAATGGGTGTCATGTCGGTTAGGTCGCTGTAACCCGTTCGGACGTTACCGGCGTCATCCATGGGGGACTGACGGCAAGCCGCACGCGTCGACACCAGCCGGCCCCTTGGATGCATCGAAGCTGGCCGCTCAGTCGTTGGTGGTCATACTTGAGTGATGGACGCTCAGGCTGGGTCGGGTGGCACGGTGGCTGAGGCTCTGGTCCAGCTGCGTGCGGTGCTCAGCCTGGTGGCGTCGGGGGAGTTGACTGCCGGTCCTGACCAGGCTGCTTGGTTACGCGGTGCGGTCGATGCGTTACAGGTTGTGCATGATCAGGGTGTCTCATTACCATGACTGTGAGACTGGATGTGTCGGGTGCGGGTCGCTGCCTCATTTCCAGCATGAACTGATCGCGGTAGGGACCGCCCTTGCGGGCGGCCCCCCGCACAGATCCCAGCGTGCGCTGCTAACGCGGATTTCCGCGTAGGTGATTCGGCGCAACCCCACCGGTTGGAACGCCATACCAGCTGCGACTCCAGGGGCTGCTGACCTGCGGGTACGCTCGTAGCGCTGCGCAGACGTTTTCGACGA
>JALYVZ010000033.1 GCA_030852965.1 Actinomycetota bacterium
CACAGGTCAATGATCTCGTCCTTGGTCAGCCCCGTGGTATGGTACATGTTCGACGGTCCGTTTCTGTGAATTGAGTATCGGAACCCAATTCTTTCAAGAAACGGACCGTCGTTCACGTAGGCGCGCCATGGATAGTTTTTTGCATTTGTCGGGACCTCTGTGAATAACCCTCAATGTGCTGCTGTGGGTCAGCTACATCGTGATGCTCGCCCTCTACGCACAAGCATTCGCGCCTACGCGGCGAGCTTCCTGCCACTTTCAGCGCAGGGGCTGTGGCAGCACCTGTTCCTTACCGCAGCTCTCGTCGCGCTGCCGCTCTCAACGTCGCCGGCGCCGCCACCGTCGCCCGCGCCGAACGAATCGTCGTCGCGATCAAGATCGCAATCCTGCTGGTATTCGTCGCGGTCGGCCTGACCGGGATCTCCACCACACGTCTCGCCCCGGCGCACTGGAATGCACCGGTCTCCATGATCGCCGGCGGCATGATCATCTTTTTAGCGTACGAGGGTTTCGAGCTCATCGCCAACGCCGCCGAAGACGTCACCGACCCGGCCGCGACGCTCGGACAGACCGGGTTCGCGATCATCGCGGTGGCGGCCATGCTCTCCACAGCCTCGGCGATCAACGCCACGCTCTACGGCTCGGCTCGCCTGACCTACGTGATCGCGAAGTCCGGCCAGCTGCCGACCGAGCTGGAACGGCCCATCTGGGCCAACCTCTCGAGGGCCTACTCATCACCGCCGGATCGACCATCATCCTGGCCAACCTGATGGACCTGACCAACATCGCCACGATGGGCAGCGCGGGCTTCCTCATCATCTTCGCCGCAGTGAACCTCGCCGAGGCCCGGACCGCAGCCGAACGCGGGTCCGCGCCGTGGATCTCCACACTCGCCGCGATCACCTGTGTGGCGGCGCTACTGGCGCTCATCACCGATAGCACACCAGCGGCGGTGCTCGTTCTTCTCGTGATGGTGGCCGCGGCCTTCGGCATCGAGTTTGTTTCAAAGGGTTCGCGGCCAGGCGCAGGGGCAGCTCCGAGCCCCACACCTGATCCGCTGTTCCGCAGCTATCTCGATGAGAGTCTTGGGAGGGTGGGGCCGAGCTGGGCATAGAGGTCGATCTGGCTCTTGGTGGGGTCGGTGCGTTGGCCGACGGTGCCAGTGGGTCTATCTCGGCCGTGCCCCTACACGACGCGTCGGCGGCCGGAGCCTGCGGAGCGCTCGGCCTATGCCGCCGCCCAGGCGAGGGCCTCGTCGAGCTCGTCGTACCCGAAGCTGTTTCCTCGGCGCGGACGAAGTGCTCGGCCAGGTGAGGCGCCAGAGTGGCCAGCTTGCCGTCGGCGGCCAGCGCCACCCTTCTGACCGTTCGGTGATGGTCGCGCACGAACCGGATGTGCCGAACAAGACCTGCGACGTTCTCCCAGCCGGGAACTCCCGCGCATGGATCACGATGCCCCGTAGCGTCTCATGCGTGTCCAGCCAGGTATCAGCGGTGAGCGCCAAAGCGTCGAAGTCCCGGACCCCCAATGGCTCGGTGACTCGACCACGATCACCCCGGACTCGGCAACCAGGCGGCGGGGTCACGCCGGCGCCATCCGGCAGCGAGCCCAGCCACGCGAGGGCCTCATCGCGTTCGTGATTGCCGACACCCGCACGGGGCACGGCATCCAGAATCCAGCCAGCCTCGTCGACTCCCGGATCCAGCCGATGTCGCTCACGATCGCGCAGCCGTCGAACAGCCGCAGGGGCTCAGCCCGAGCCGGGCGTCCTCCCACGCCGCGCCCGGGGTGAAGCCCTCGAACTCCGGGCCGATTTGGTAGAGGAACCGAAGACGACGGCCCGCGCGCCGTCCCTGATCGACAAGCGGTTCGAAGACCGTCTCGTAGTCGTCCTTCGACACCGTCCCGACGGCCCGCAGGGCCTCGACTCCGGCGGGGACATTGGTAAGTTTCTCCAGCGTGGCGGTCCTCCTTGTGATCTGCCTCATGCCTGTCGACCACGACAGGCCGTCCACACTGAAGATCATCTCTTCTCGGTCGCGGCGGTGGGCGGGCGCGGGCATCCCGATCACATCACCGGGAACCAGGTCCCGCGTGGGCACACTCGCCCACAGGGCGTCGCGCAACACCCGCGCGGTGCCCGCTCACCGCTGGCACAGCGCGGCGATAGCGTTCGCCACCTGATGCTCCTCGGCAAACGCGACCACGCCGGTCAAACCCAGCAGCCCCCAGTGATCACCCCATCGGTCTGGTGCCGCGCCACCAGCGCGACAGCACCAGCATGGTGGCCAGTCCGTCCCTCGAAACCCCCCAACCGGGCCAACAGCGCCGGCAACGGCACCCGCGACGCCTCGACGGTTTGCCATGTCAGGACGCGTGACGGATGACGACTACCGGGCACGTTGCGTGCTGGACGCTGTGCTGGCTGACCGATCCCAGCAGCATCCCGGTGAATGCGCCGTGCCCGTGGCTGCCGACCACCAGCAGCTCAGCCTCCCGAGACGCCTCGACCAACACCTCGGCCGGATGACCCTCGACCACACGTTCGAGCACGGGCACCGGCGGCGTGGCACCCAGCGTCTCGGCGACCACCTCGGCGAGCTGCTTGCCCACCAGTTCGGCGACCTTGGCGGGTTCCCGCTGCCGCAACGTCTCGGCGACCACCTCCTCGACAGTCTTTCCCGCCTGCGTAGCGAAGTCGGCGTCTGAGTAATCCGGGGCGTATCCATACGTGGTTGGCAGCCGCCACGCGGTCACCGCGTGCACCTCACCATCGAGCAGCCCAGCCTGCCTGACCGCCCAACGAAGGGCATCCCTGCTGCTGAGGGACCCATCCACACCCGCAACGACTACCGGCCGGGACTCAGACACGACCAACCTCCTTGTCATTTCAGGCGGCATTGCCCGACTGCTCGACACATCCAGCGAACCACCTAACGCCGCCGGCCCCAAGGGCCGGTCGCCCCTGCCCGAGAAGGCCTAACTCCCGAAATAGCTCACTGCCTGAGCGAGGTGTCTGGTGAGAGCCCGCCTCACTCGGACTGGCCCACCCCTTGGTCCAAGGCCGTCCTGCGGGCAGGCGGGCCTGACGCCACGGTCCGGCCAGCAGGTCGTAGGCTGCGGTGCCGGCCTCCTCGAACGGCGCGGCCACGATTGCCAGGCCCGCGTCGAAATCCGCCGGCACCCAGGACAAGGTACGCGGCGGGCAGCTCGGTGTCCTGGCCCAGCCGGTAGGGACGGCGCGGGCCTTGTCGTGGCATCCCGTGGAGATCAGCGGGCTGCGGCGGCCCGAACGTGGACGCCCAGCGGACCCAGCGCGAGCCCAGCCGCCCGAGCAGCTCACCGTCGGCCAGTCGATCGATCAGCCACTCCCGGACCTGGGCACCTGCCCGGGGACGTGCGCCGGCCAGGTCGGCGTTGTCCATGACCGGGTAGCGCGGGGTCCAGTTCTTCTCCGGGGTGTCGATCCGTTTGAGGAAACGGGTCCGCTGTTCCTCCTTGGACACGTTGAGGAACAGCTTGACCAGCCGGATGCCGTTATGGGTCAGGTAGCGCTCCCAGTCGTTGATCTCCCGGTACCGCCGCTTCCACACACCGGCGCCCTTGGCTTCCGGGGGGAGCTTCTGGCGGTCGAGGTTCTCCGGGTGCACTCGCGCGACGAGGACCTCTTCGAGGACCTCGTCGTAGTGGGATCTGTTGAAGATCCCGATCTCGCCGCGGGCGGGCAGGCGGCGGGCGGGGCGCCACAGGTAGTCGTGGCCGAGATCCTCGGCTGAGGGTGCTTTGAAGCTGGACACGCTGACCCCTTGCGGGTTCACGCCGCTCATCACGTGGCGGATCGTGCCATCCTTGCCGCCCACGTCGATCGCCTGCAGTACGACCAGGACCCCGTAGGTGTCCTGCGCGGCCAGGCGGCGCTGGTATTCCTCCAGCAGTCCCGTGCCCCGCCGTAGCAGCCGCGCCCCGTCCTTCTTCTTGTACAGCCCCAGCCGATTCGCCGGGTCGAAGCCCTCCGGGAGCCGCACCGTGCAGCCCGGTTTGACCCGCAGCGGCTCGGCGAACCCGGGAGCCCAACCGGCGTGCCGGCAGGTCATCGCTGTTCTGCCCGCCCGCCCGTGCCGCCGTTGCCGTCACCGTCCGGGTGGTCGATGTCCACCGGCGGCAGGTCCTTCACCTCCTGTTTGCTGATGCGCAGCTGGATACCGTTGGCAGTGCTGGCCACAGCGCCGATCGGGATGGCTACCTCTTTGCGGCCCCACAAGTGCCCCTCCTGCAGCAGCACGTGGGTCAGATGGCGGCTGCCAGGGTCGATGACGAGTCCCTGGACCCTCCCGATGTCTCCGTCGGTGGCGTGGACGGGCTCGCCGCGGCGTACATCCACCTCACCCACTGGGACGGTGTCACGGGTGACGGTCTGCGAGACGGACCCGCCGCCCAGACCCATGCCGCCGATGGGCATGCCGCCCACGCGCATCCCGCCACCGAGGCCGTAGTAGGGCCAGTAGTCGACCTGTCCCGGGGAGTAGCCGCCGTAGGCGTTGGTTGCCGGGATGAACTGGGTCTCCTGCGCGGGGTCGAGCTTCTCGAACTCCGCCCTGGTGCAGCGCAGCCGGACCTCGCCCGCCGCACCGTCGAGCAGCTCGAGCGGGACGAGCCGGCTGGAGTCTCGCCGGTGCTTCGGCTCGACGACCAGGTGGGTGACCGCCTCGGTGAGGGGATCGACGATCACCCGGCTCACCGTGCCGCACACCCCGTCGCTACAGCTGGCCTCGGCGCTGATCGTGAACTGCATCGTGTCTGCCATGCTGATCCTCATCCTTCTCTGGTCAGGTGCCGGTCACGGCGGCGGCCGCCAGTACCCGGCTCGCCGTTGCCGTCACGTCTGTTTCTGTCCGTACGGGCAGTCGCGGCTGTCGTGTCAGACCCGATCCTCAAGATCAGCACCGGTGTGAGACGGGACCGGATCCGCTCCGGTAACGCTCTCCCGAGGCAGGTCAGGGCACGAGCGCCTCCGCCGGTGAGCCGTCGCGCGCAATGGCGGTGTCTTTCGGCGGGTCGAGGATCCGGTAGGCGAGTAGTTTGATGCGGTCGCTGAGCAGGAACCAGACGATGGCGTAGGCCCAGACGAATGCCGCCCAGCCCCAGCCAGGGGGGTCATGAACAGCCCGTAGACGGCGATCAGGGTGGCCAGGGCCTGGGTGCCGAGGACGGCCATCCACAGGATGCGGGCGGGGCGGATGGACCAGAACGCGCCGACCGGAAGCCGCGGGCGGCGAACCCGTTCACCGCCTCGTCGACCGCCGTCTGGACCGCGGCTGTGGGGGCGCAGAGGGCCAGGATCACCTGTGGTGCGCCCTTCGTGGTTTTGAAGTAGGAGCCGTCGGCGCCGGTGATGGTGGCTTCGGTGCGTGTGCCCACCGGGTCGAACGGCTGGAAGTGCGTCACCTGATAGCCGTCGAGGCTCCGCTCCTCCTCAGGTAGGCCGTCCAGAACGGCCCTGTCGATGGGATCGTCGTTGTCGGCGCGTGAGGCAAGCGCGGCCTGCAGGATGACCAGCTCGGCGGACACGCCATCGACGCTGAACGGCTCGCCGAGGGTCAGGGTGTTCTGGGTGAGCGTCCCGGTCTTGTCCGCGCACAGTACGTCCACCCCGGCCAGCTCCTCGATCGCGACGAGGTGGCTGACGATCACCTGTTTCTTCGCGAGCAGGCGCGCGCCGACGGCCATCATCACCGACAACACCGTGGGCATCGCCACCGGGATCGCGGCGACGGTGAGCACCAGGGCGAACTGCAGAGTGGTCAGGACTGGGTCCCCGCGCAGGATCGATACGACCACGATCGCCGCGACCAGGGCCACCGCGAGCAGGATCAGGTAGTTGCCGATCTTCAACACGGCCCGCTGGAAGTGACTGACGGTGTGTGCGTCCTGCACCAACCGCGCGGTCCTGCCGAAGTAGGTCCCGCCGCCGTTGCGTAGCCCAAAGCCCCGATCTAGCCCTGGCGGATGATCGAGCCGGAGTACACCGCCTCACCCGGGGGCGGGTGGCCGGCAACGACTCGCCGGTCAGCGCGGACTGGTCCACCTCGACCGGATCGCCCGCGAGCAGGCGCGCGTCGGCGGGCACGATGTCGCCGAGTCGGAGTCGGATGACGTCGCCGGGCACCAGCTCCCGCGCGGGTGAGCTGACCCAGGTCCCGTCACGTCTGACTCTGGCCTTGATCGCCAGTGTGGCCTTGAGCGCGTCGATGGCGTTCCCGGCCTGGTGTTCCTCGGTGAATCCGACCAGGCCGTTCGCTATCAGCAGGACCAGGATGATGAAGAAGTCCGGCCAGTGCCCGACCACTCCCGACAGGATGACCGCGATCTCGATCATCCACGGGATGGGGCCCCAGAAGTAGCTGAGGAACTTCAGGATCGGGTTGGGTTTGTCCTCGATGATCTCGTTCGGACCGTATCGGGTCAGCCGCTCCTGGGCCTCGTCTGACTCAGACCCTCCGGCGAGCTACCCAACTTCTTCTGCACCTCGGCCAGCGGAGCGGACTCGAGGTCGCCGGGGAGGCCCTCATCGGGTGCCTGGTCCGGTGCGGTGGCGTGGATGTGGCGGGTCATCGCGGGCCACCCCAGCTCCAGTCGCGGATTTCGGGCAGATCCTGGCCGTGGATGTTGATGTAGCGGGTGTGCTCGACGAGCTTGTCGGCCATCGTTTGTTTGAGGTAGTCCGCGGTGGCGCCGAGCTGGGGGAGCCGGTCGATGACGTCGGCCACGAGGTGGAAGCGTCGAGCCGGTTCTGCACCCGCATGTCGAAGGGGGTGGTGATGGTGCCTTCCTCGTTGTAGCCGCGCACGTGCAGGTTGCGGTTGGTGCGGCGGTAGGTCAGGCGGTGGATCAGGGTCGGATAGCCGTGGAAGGCGAAGATGATGTGCTTGTCGCGGGTGAACAGGGCGTCGTAGTCGCCGTCGGAGAGCCCGTGCGGGTGTTCGCTGGCCGACTGGAGCTTCATCAGGTCCACGACGTTGACGACCCGGATCTTCAGCTGCGGCAGGTTCTCGCGCAGGATCGACACCGCGGCCAGCACCTCGAGGGTTGGGGTGTCACCGCAGCAGGCCATGACGACGTCGGGCTCGGTGCCTCGGTCATTACCGGCCCATTCCCAGATGCCGATCCCCTCGGTGCAGTGCACGACCGCGGCCTCCATGTTCAGCCACTGCGGCAGCGCGTGCTTCCCCGCGACCACCACGTTGACGTAGTGGCGGCTGCGCAGGCAGTGATCCGTGACCGAGAGCAGGCAGTTGGCGTCCGGTGGGAGGTAGACGCGGACGATGTCGGCCTTCTTGTTCACGACATGGTCGAGGAACCGGGGCCCGACCAGCCGCACCGCAGGAGGCCTTGGCCCCCCCTGCCGTGGGCCGTTAGTCCCATACCCAACGTCGTCGGGCGTCACAATGGATGGACGGAGATGGGTCATGTCCAACAGCGCCTCCACTCGGTGTCAGCGGTTTACACGCTCGCGCGATATCAGCGGCGTCGAAGCCATGAACGATCTCCCCCTACCACCGGCGGTACTGTCATTTTCGCGGCGCCGGACGACTGTCGTCCTACTGGCGCTTCACAGTCGCGATCAGCGCCTGGCACCTGGGGCGCGAGCAGCATACGGACGTCTTCCGGCCCTCGATCCGGATAGGGCTGATTACCGTGCCGAATGTCCCTGCGGTCGATCCTGGTGGTCCCTGCAGTCGATCCCGGTGGGACCTTCCGGCGTGCGGCGCAGAACCATCAGCGCTGCCCTGCCGTTGGTCCCGCCAGGTCGGGACCTGTGGACGGGTCTGACCAGGCCCGCACTGACTACGGTGGAGGCCTGTCCCGCGCGAAGAGGTGTTTCGGTGCCCATATCGGTATTCCTGCTTGACGACCACGAGATCGTGCGCCGAGGCATTGCGCAGCTGCTGGAGACCGAGGACGACATCACCGTGATCGGTGAGGCCGGGACCGCCGCGCAGGCGCTGGCCCGCATCCCGGCGCTGCGCCCCGACGTCGCCATCATGGACGTCCGGCTGCCCGACGGCGAGGGCGTCAGCGTGTGCCGGGAGGTCCGCTCCTCGGTCGATCCGCCGCCCGCCTGTCTGATGCTCACCTCGTACTCCGATGACGAGGCCCTCTTCGGCGCGATCATGGCCGGTGCGTCGGGCTACCTGCTCAAGCAGGTGGCCGGTGTCGATCTGATCGGTGCGGTGCGCATCCTGGCCGGCGGCGGTTCGATACTCGACCCGAAGGGCACCGCCGCCGTGCTCGGGCGGCTCCGCAAGGGCGCCGAGCCCGAGGACCCGCGGTATGCCTCGCTCAGCCCGCAGGAGAAGCGGATCCTCGCGCTGATCGCGGACGGACTCACCAACCGCCAGATCGGTGCCGAGATGTACCTCGCGGAGAAGACGGTCAAGAACTACGTCTCCTCACTGCTGCACAAACTCGGCCTGGCCCGCCGCACCGAGGCCGCCGTCTACGCGACCGAGCTCCGACACAACTCCAGCTGACGAGCCGGCGCTTCAGGTCGGTGAGCTCCCGCCGCCGGTCAGCGGCTTCGCGTTCCGATCCGCAGCGGAACACCCGTGCGGGCCCGGATCACGTCCGGTGAATCGCCGCCCGAGCTGCTCGCCGACCTGCGCCGCCATCTCGGGCGGCTCAACACCGGACTTCAAGTACACGCCGCACGCCTCGGTCGTGATGACAAATCCAGGTGGCACCGGCAGCCCCATATTGGTCATCTCGGCCAGGTTCGCGCTGCGGCTGGTCTGCATCGAGGGCCTCGGCGACATGGACGTGCTCGTCACCGACAAGACCGGCACCCTGACCGAGGCCGCATCACCTCACCGCGGCGCTGGACCCCGCGGGAGGCGCCTGCGAGCAGGCGCTTCGGCTCGGACTGCTCGCCACCGAGACCGACCCCAGCGACAGCACGGCCGGCGTGGTGGGCTGGAACCCACTGGATGTGGCGCTGTGGGAGGCGCCCGCCGCCACGGCCCACCCCGTCGCGGTGCTGGCCCGCTGCGCGACGATCTCGCCTGATGCTGATGCCATCGTGGCGGCGCAGTTCGCCGCGGGCAGCCGCGTGGTCGCCGTCGCGGCCCGCCCCACTCCCGAGCCCACCGCCCCCCACCGTCGCCGACGAGCGCGACCTGACCCTGGTGGGATTCCTAGTCTTTCTGGACCGGCCCAAGGCGACCGCCGCCCGCTTGCACGACTGGCCCGCCGCGGCGCAGCCCGCCACGATCTTCGCCCGGCAGGTGGATTTTCGCGAACACCATCAAATACGTGCTCATGGGGACCAGCAGCAACTTCGGCAACATGTTCAGCGCCGCCGCCGCCTCCTCCGCGGTGCTCAGCTTCCTGCCGCTGCTGCCCAGCCAGATCCTGCTCAACAACCTGCTCTACGACGCCAGCCAGCTCACCATCCCCACCGACCGGGTGGACCCCGAACAACTGCAGGCTCCGTCCCACTGGGACATCGCCTTCATCCGCCGCTTCATGTTGTTCTTCGGCCCGATCAGCAGCGTGTTCGACTTCCTCACCTTCGCCCTCATGCTGGGTGTCTTCCAGGCCGGGCCCGATCTGTTCCGCACCGGCTGGTTCGCGGAGCCCCTCGCGACGCAGACTCTCGTCATCTTCGTGATCCGAACCCGCCGCAGCCCGTTCACCCGCAGCCGATCCAGCCGTCCACTGCTCGTCGCCACAATAACAACCGTGATCATCGGCGCCGTCCTGCCGCTGTCCCCGCTGTCGCGAATCCTGGGGTTCGCTCCCCTCCCGGTGGGGTTCTTCCTCGCCCTCGCCGCCATGGTCGTCGGCTACCTCGTGCTCATCGAACTGGCGAAACGGCTGTTCTTCGCCGACCCCGAGGGACGGCTGCCGCACCTGAGCCGTCGCGGACGCCACACCGGCTGCAGCGACGCGCCGCCCGCTTCAGCGTCGGCGCCCGGCACACCCGCTCAAGGCCGTGACCAACCCCCGTCGGGCGTGCTCAGGGGATGGGGGCAGGCCGCGGTTCATGCAGCGCGTCACGGATCCGCCGATACTCCTGCTCGTCGATGTCACCGCGGGCGAACCGCTTGCCGAGCACCTGCTCCGGAGTGGAACGGGGGGCTGCTGTCGGGGGGTGGCGGGTCAGCAGCCGGACCAGCGCCGTGATCCCGACGATGACCAGCGCCCAGAACAATACCATGCTGACGATCATGCCAGCGGCGCCCCAGCCGCCCATTCCGTTCGGATACCACCACATCATGGGATGTACCTCTCTTCGCGGCACCGGTACTCGGTTCGGTCCGGCACATGCCCAATCGTGTCCCTGAGCCGGGCAGTTGGGCAGCGGCCGAGCGGCCCCTTCAGCGGCACCAAAGGTCCCGTGAACCCGTTGGCCGACATCCCCAACCGGTGACGTCCGCACCCGACCCCGGCAGCGGAGGTCCTTCGGCCATAGCGGCCGGGATTGCCAGCGGTGACGCTGAAGCGATGACCCCACTCCCGCCCGACGCCAGCACCGACCAATCGCGGCGAAACGACGCGGAACAGCGCGCCATCTGGACCTCGCACGGACCGCGTCGAGTGGTCGCAGCGCCCGCACCGTGTACGGCGGGCACGAACACGTACTGCGCCAGACTCTGATCGCTCTCTCCGCCGGTCAGATGCTCGATGAGCACGAGAACCCCGGCGAAGCCACCGTCCAGGTCCTGCACGGGCGCGTGCGGCTGAGGGCGGGCGACACCTCGTGGGACGGCTCGCCCGGGGATCTTCTGGTCGTGCCGGACGCTCGGCGCACCCTCGAGGCGCTCGATGCCGCCGCCGTGCTGCTCACGGTGGCCAAGCACCGCTGACAGCTCCGCGACCTGCGATTCCACGGTCTGGACCTTCCGGCCCTGTCGTTCAAGCAGAACTGGGTGACGACGCCCGGGCCCCGCTCGCACTGGGCCTCGGGGGTTGTCGGGCAACGACGAGCGAATGACCTCCGCGGGCTCCCTGCGGCGCTGGCCGCACACCGGTACAGTCGAGGAGAAGCCGTCAGCGCCCAGGACCACGGCGTCACCGTCGAGCGTTCTTGGGGTTTGCGATGCCGATACAGATGGTCAACGCCGTCACCGGTCCAGTTGTCGGAGAGCCGCCAAGACTGATGCCAACCTCGGCGTGCCGTCCCCTCCGAGCGCGACCTGGCCTGGGCGAGGTGGGAGAATGAAGGCGGCCATATCCCGAGCGTTGATCCGCCGGGCTTGGCCGGGCCACCCGCCGGCCGTCAACCATCAGCTCGGTCACCTCGTCGAGATCGCGCGGGAGCCAGACGATGACTAAGAAGTATCGGGTGCGGGTCGGCCGAGTCTATGAGGAGCGCACGTCACAGGACGGCGCTCGGGTGCTGGTGGACCGGATGTGGCCACGCGGGCTGTCCAAGGACAAGGCCGACCTCGACCAGTGGTGCAAGCACGTTGCCCCGTCCACGGAGCTGCGCAAGTGGTACGGCCACGCCCCGGGCCGGTTCGCCGAGTTCGGTCGCCGCTACCGCGCGGAGCTCGCCGATCCCGTGCGGGCCGAGGCGCTGGCGCAGCTGCGCGAACTGGCCCAGGATCGAACCCTGACACGTCGTCGTCGACCACCACTATGACCCGCTCCGACGCCTGTTCCCGGCGTGGCGACGCAAACCCGGCAGCGACGATGTTGGCGCCGCTGTTGTTGATGACATCGCCGGCGCCGAACCCGATTCGTAGGGATGAGGGGAGCCTGATCGTGTCAACTAACGGCGGAGATAGTCCGATGCCCACTGTCCTTCCCGACAAGGCCACGCTGCGCGCGGCGCTCGAATCCGCGGTGCGGGCCCCGTCGATCTACAACTCGCAGCCCTGGCGCTGGCGCGCCGGTCCCACTACCGGGGTGGACCTGTTCGCCGACCCGGTCCGCCACCTGATTGCGGTTGACCCCGATGGGCGTGACCTGTTGTTGAGCTGCGGCGCGGCACTGCACCACCTGTGTGTCGCGCTGGGAGATCTGGGTTGGTCGGCGCGGATCGACCGGCTGCCCGATCCGGAGGAGTCTCGTCTACTGGCCCACGTACAGCCACAGTCGGCGCGCCCGTCAGCGGAGGCCAGCCGGTTAGCGGGGGCAATCGGGCTGCGACGCACGGACCGGCGACGCTTCAGCGCCCAACCCGTCGAGGAGGCCCTACTGCGGGCCTTGGTCGATCAGGCCGCCGCCCACGAGGCGACGCTCTACATCGCGTCCGGGACCGGCGCCCGTGAGCGGCTGATCGAGCTGCTCACCCTGTCGGGCAGCCTTCAGCGCCAGCAAGCGGGCTACGCGGCGGAGCTGGCGCGCTGGGCCGGGCGCTACGCCCACTCCGGTGACGGAATCGCAGCGGGCAGCGTACCCGGCGGGATCGACAACCCCGGCGAGGTCCCGATGCGGGCGTTTCCCAACACCGGGTTGGCCCAGTCACCGCACAGCTTCGAACACCAGGACGCCTCGGTGCTGATGGTCCTGGCCAGCGTGTCCGACGACCGGCCCGCGGTGCTGCGGGCCGGCGAGGCGACCAGTGCGGTGCTGCTGGCCGCCACCGACCTGGGACTGGCCACGACGATCCTGAGCCAGCCACTGGAAGTCGCCCAGACCCGGGCATCGATCAGCTCCGACATTCTCGGCTCCGAGCTGTCGGCCCAGCTTGTGCTGCGGGTGGGGTGGGCGCAGCCCGGCGCGCCCGAGCTGCCCCCGGCCCCTCGACGTCGGCTGCAGGATGTGGTCGAGTGGAACCGCTGAGCCGCCCGCGCACACCCAGGGCCTCATTATGATCAACCATCCGGCGTTTCACGTCGAGCCGTGGTGTCTACGGGCCACGGACTTGGACGTCGATGTTCTCGCGCAGACCGAGTCGGTGTTCGCGCTGGCCAATGGGAACATCGGGTGGCGGGGCAACCTTGACGAGGGCGAGCCGCACGGGCTGCCCGGTTCCTATCTCAACGGCGTCTACGAGTTGCGGGAGTTGCCCTACGCCGAGCGCGGCTACGGCTATCCGGAATCCGGGCAGACGGTGGTCAATGTGACCAACGGCAAGGTGATGCGGCTGTTGGTCAACGACGAACCGTTCGACGTGCGCTACGGGCAGCTGCGATCCCACGAGCGGTGTCTGGACTTTCGGGCCGGTGTGCTGCGGCGCACCGTGGACTGGGTCTCTCCGGTCGGGGACGCCGTGCGGGTGTCCTCGACCCGGTTGGTGTCCTTCGTGCAGCGCTCGATCGCGGCGATCTGTTACGAGGTCGAGGCGCTGGACACCCCGGTGCGGCTGGTTGTGCAGTCCGAGCTGGTGGCCAACGAGCAGCTCCCGTCGCCCGAGGGTGATCCCCGGATGGCCGCGGCAATCGAAGCGCCGTTGCTGGCCGAGGCACACGCGGCCACCGGAGCGCGCGCCGGCCTGGTGCACTGCACGCGGCGCAGCGGCCTGCGGGTCGCCGCGGTGATGGACCACATCGTCGACGGGCCGCCCGGTACCGCGGTGGTCGCGGAGAGCTTCCCCGATCTGGGTCGGGTGATGGTGACCGCGACGCTACAGCCCGGCCAGCGGCTGCGGCTGGTCAAGTTCGTCGCCTACGGCTGGTCAGGCTCCCGGTCGCTGCCCGCGGTACGTGATCAGGCCGACGCAGCCCTGGCCGGAGCAACCCAGAGCGGGTGGGAGCAGCTGCTGGGTGGGCAGCGGGCCTACCTGGACGCGTTCTGGGACCGCGCCGATGTCCAACTCGACGGGGCCGCCGACATCGAGCAAGCGGTGCGGTTCTCGATGTTTCACGTGTTGCAGGCCGGGGCGCGCGCCGAGGGCCGCGCGATCGCCGCCAAGGGCCTGACCGGGCCCGGCTATGACGGGCACTGCTTCTGGGACACCGAAGCCTACGTGCTGCCCATGCTCGACTACCTCGCGCCACGCACCGTCGCGGACGCGCTGCGCTGGCGCCACTCCACCCTGCCGATGGCCACTGCGCGGGCCCGCCAACTCGGGCTGGCCGGTGCGGCGTTCCCCTGGCGCACCATCCACGGCGAGGAATGCTCCAGCTACTGGCCGGCAGGCGCCGCGGCGTTCCACATCAACGCCGACATCGCCGGCGCTGTCCTGGGCTACCTCTACGCCACCGGCGACGCCGACTTCGAGGAAAGCGTAGGTCTGGAGCTGCTGGTCGAAACCGCGCGGCTGTGGGGCTCGCTGGGCTACCACGACACCCAGGGAGTGTTCCGGATCGACGGAGTCACCGGCCCCGATGAGTACAGCGCCGTCGCCGACAACAACGTCTACACCAACCTCATGGCGAAGCAGAATCTGCACGGCGCCGCCGACGCCGCCGCTCGCCACCCGCGGCGTGCCCGCGAGCTCGGCGTCGACGAGGAGGAGATGGCCCGTTGGCGTGCCGCCGCTGAGGCGATGTCCATCCCCTACGACGAGCGCCTCGGGGTCCACCCCCAAGCCGACGGGTTCACCCGCCACCGGGAGTGGGACTTCGCCGCCACCACAGCTGAGCAGTACCCGCTGCTGTTGCACTTTCCCTACTTCGATCTCTACCGCAAGCAGGTCGTGAAGCAGGCCGACCTGGTGCTGGCCATGCACCGATGCGGCGAGGCGTTCACCGCCGAGCAGAAAGCCCGCAACTTCGCCTACTACGAACGGCTCACCGTGCGGGACTCCTCGCTGTCCGCCGCCACCCAGGCGGTGATCGCCGCCGAGACCGGACACCTCGACCTGGCCTACGACTACCTCGCCGAAGCCGCGTTCATGGACCTCGACGACCTGGAACGCAACACCCGCGACGGGCTGCACATCGCAGCCTTGGCCGGTAGCTGGATCGCCCTGGTCGCGGGGCTGGGCGGGATGCGGGACCGGAACGCCACCCTCAGCTTCGCCCCCCGGCTACCCGAGCAGCTGACCCGGTTCGCGTTCACCATCTCTGCGCGGCGGCGACGGCTGACCGTCGCGGTGACCGCCGCCACCGCCACCTACACGCTGCTCGACGGCAAGCCGATGCCGATCACCCACCACGGGCGACCGATCACCGCGACCCGCGGCGAGCCGGTGGTGGCCCCCATCCCACCGCCATCCCCGCGCTCGCCCAGACCGACACAACCCCCAGGACGTGAACCCGCCCGACAGCACCGCGGCGACAGCACCAGCATCCGGCGCACCGCATGACCTACCAGTTCGTGACCATCGGGGACCGGCTCGTGTCGATAGTCTGGTTCTCACTACCCCAAGGACACCGCGCCGCCGCTGCGCTCAGTGCCGGTGTGAACCGTCGGATCTCTCAGGCCCGTCCCGTGCGCCGGACAGGAACGGCGCGATCAGGTCCAGCGGAAGGGGAAAGACGATCGTGGACTTCTCGCCTTCGAGCTCGACGAGGGTCTGCTGGTAGCGCAGCTGCATCGCGGCGGGGTTGCGGCTGAGGATCTCCGAGGCGTCCAGCAGTTTCTGCGCCGCCTGGAACTCCCCCTCAGCGGAGATGATCTTCGCTCGTCGCTCCCGCTCGGCCTCCGCGGCGCGGGCCATCGCCCGCTGCATGGCTTCGGGGATCTCGACGTCCTTGATCTCGACCGTCATGACCTTGATGCCCCAGGGTTCGGTCTGCTCGTCGATGATGCGGCGCAGGCTGTCGTTGAGCTCGTCGCGTTCGGCCAGCAGCGTGTCCAGGTCCGCCCGCCCAAGCACCGAACGCAGCGTGGTCTGGGCGATCTGGGAGGTGGCCACCGGGTAGGCCTCCACCTCGGTGATGGCCAGGTCCGGTTTGACGACCCGGAAGTAAGCGACGGCGTTGACCCGTGCCGGCACGTTGTCGCGGGTGATGACCTCCTGCGGTGGGATGGTCAGGGTCACCGTGCGCAGGTCGACCCGGATCAGTCGGTCCACAAGTGGCAGCAGGAACACCAGACCGGGCCCGGCCATGGGGCGCAGCCGCCCCAGCCGGAAGCAGACGCCCCGCTCGTACTCGCGCAGCACCCGCGCACTGGCGAGGGTCGCCGCGATAAGCACACCGAGTATGAGCAGGATCGTGCCTCCGATTGTCATGGCGTGTCACTGCGGTCTGAGGCCCAGGTGGTGCGGCTCGGTGGCGTGACGCGCAGCCCGGTTGATGCGGTGGCGGCGGGGAAGCCGCTCGGGGTGCGCCGGAAGTGCTCGGTGAACCGGTGGCCCAGCAGCGCGCAGGCGGCGAGCGGCACGGCGATCACCGCGAGATCGCCAGGTTCGGGGTGCCGCAACGCCATCACCACCAGCAGCAGCGCCGCGAGCCCGACGAGCACCAGCACCAGGCCGCGGTGGAACCGGGCGGCCTCGGAGTGCGGCCACGGCTGGGTCGGGCGGGTGATCTCTCGACCGTGCGGTGAGGTGGTGCAGTCGGCTCTGACCGGGCATGCGGCGCAGACCGACGGTTTGGCCCGGTAGCGCATGAGGTGCTGACGCTCGTCGTAGCTCATGGGCCACAGCATCTGATCCTGCGGGCACACCCAGGCGTCGTGTTCCGGGTGGTAGCGGAAGCCGGCCGTACGGTAGCGGTCGGCCCGGGCGTGGCTGTGCCGGGCCAGCCGGTCCAGGGCGCACGCGGCGACCAACAGCAGGCCGGCGTAGCCGGTGAACAGGACGACCTCGGGAGACACGTTCACCGGGTGGAGCCTGTCCCGACGGCGGCCGGCTCCGCGATGTCGGTGAACAGGACGTCCTCGGACTCGTCCGCGAGCTGGGTGTGTGCGCGGTAACGCACCCCGAGCCAGCAGATCCACAGGAACGGCAGGGAGCCGCCGACGATGAACACGACGTCGCCGGGCAGCCGCATCCACTCCAGCAGCTGGTTGTTGGGGTTGGTGACGAACTCCAGCTGGCGCGCCGCGAAGTAGCCATCGCTGACGGACTTGTACAGCTGTAGGATGCCCAGCGGGAACAGCGTCGCGAAGCACATCCAGGCCAGCCCGATGTTGCAGGACCAGAACGAGACCTTCGCCAACCTGTCCGGCCAGCGCTCGTCCGGGATCAGGTAGCGCAGGCAGAACAGCGCCAGCCCGATCGCCAGCATGCCGTAGACGCCCATCATGGCGGCGTGGGCGTGGTTGGCGGTCAGGGCCGTGCCGATCTCGTAGTAGGACACCACCGGCAGGTTGACCAGGAACCCGAAGACGCCGGCGCCGAGGAAGTTCCAGAAACCGACGGCCACCAGGAACATCACCGCCCAACGGTGCGGGAACGGCGTCGTGGACGAATGCTCCTGCCGCGAGCCCAGCTGCAGGAACGACCACGCCTCGACGGTGAGGAACGTCAGCGGCAGCACCTCGGCGGCGGAGAAGAACGCGCCCAGCGCCATCGTCTCGGCCGGCGTGCCGGAGAAGTACAGGTGGTGCATCGTGCCGACCACGCCGCCGATCGAGTACAGGATGATGTCCAGGTAGATGATCGTCATGGCGACCCTCGGGCGCACCACACCCAGCATCACGAAAAGGTAGGCGACCAGCACAGTGGTGAAGATCTCCAGGAAGTCCTCCACCCACAGGTGCACCACCATGAACCGCCAGAAGTCCGCGACGGTGTAGTTGGACTCCGAGCTGGTCAGCAGGCCCACCGCGTAGAACCCGGGGATCGCGAGCCCGGTATAGAAGAACAGCCAGGGCAGGTTGACCCGCGACTCTCCGCGCAACGCCGGCCGCAGCCCGCGGAACAGCATGAACGCCCAGAAGAACAGCCCGAGGGTGAGCAGCACCTGCCACACCCGGCCGAGGTCGAGGTACTCCCAGCCCTGCATCCCGAGCGAGTGCAGGCTCGGCGAGAGCCACCCGTGAATGTCCAGCCCCTCGCCGATCATGCTGCCGAACACGACCACCGCGAGCGCACCCAACAGGCCGTAGGCCAGCCAGGACTGACGCCGAGGCTCGCGGCGGGCCACGATGGGTGCCAGGAACAGCCCGGTGGCCAGGAACGACGTCGCGGTCCAGAAGATCGACAGCTGCACGTGCCAGGTGCGGACCAGGTTGTAGGGCAGCCAGCGCCCCAGGTCGAGCCCGAAGAAGCTGGTCACATCGGCGCGGTAGTGCTCACTGGCCGCGCCCACCAGCACCTGGATGACGAACAGCAGCGCGACCACGAAGAAGTAGTAGCCGCAGGCCCGCTGGGTGGGGGTGACCGCCACATCACCTGGGCGGCGGAACGAGATGGTGTCGGCCTGGCGACCCCGCCAGCCCATGCGTTCACCCCAGCGCCCGAACGCGGCAAACAAGATCCCGATGCCCACCAGCAGCACGATCAGCGACAGCACGCTCCACACCACGGCGTCGGCGGTGATCGTGTTGCCCACCAGCGGCTCCGAGGGCCAGTTGTTGGTGTAGGAGTAGCCCTTGTCCGGGCGAAGCGTCGAGCCGGCCCAGGCCGACCAGGAGAAGTACGCGGTGAGCCGCCTGACCTGGACGGGGTCGGTGATCGCGTCGGGTAGCAGCCCTTGCGAGGCACTCTCCGGGCCGAAGTAGCTCGTGTAGTGACCGACCAGCTCCTCGAACGCCTTCGCCTGCACATAGGTGTAGGTGAGGGTGTCGGTGCTCGGGTCGTACCGGTTGGTCTTGAAGTCGGCGATCACCTTTGCCCTGGCGGTACCGGAGGTGTCGCCGCCGTACTCGCGGGTGGCGATCGCCGCCGCGCGGTGCAGGTAGTCGGCGGTGAAGTCGGGCCCGAGGTAGGCACCGTGGCCGAAGATCGAGCCATACTCCATCAGCCCCTTGCGCAGGAACAGCTGCTGGCCGGCGATCACATCCGCGCCGGTGTAGACGAGCTGACCCGCCGGGGTCAGGACCTGCCCGGCGATCGGCGGGTCGGAGGTATAGGCGCGGTAACCCAGGAACCCGAGAATGGCCAGACCGCACAGCAGGACCAGCGCCGCGACCTGCACCCACACCCGCGACACCAGACTGGCGCCATCGGCCTCGATCGGTGGCAACGACTTCGAGGTGGTCATCGCTGGCGGTACTCATCCGATGACGCTTTCACTGCGGACTCCCTGGCACGCGGCAGGAAAAAGGTGGGCGGCGCGGTACCGGGGTCCTGGGCACAACGTTTGATCAGTGACCCTAGACCCAGGCAGAAGAACACACCATCCGACGAACTTGCTCAATCGGCTGCTCCCCGCGCTCGGTCCCACCCAGGCAGAGGTAGGCCACACTTCCGGCGCGTCACGGCGTCGACGTCACAGCGTAGTTGGATCGTTCGCTGCTGCCGCCGTTGGGCGCATGCCGGACCGGGGCGATCGCCGGGTGACCCGGGACTTTGGACCGCGGCGCGCAAACCCGCCGCCGGGGATCGTCGTCATCCATGCCGGAGCAATACCCGGCACCCGACTGGGAAGATCGTGATGCGATGAATGACGTGCCGAGCGCGGTCGGCCTGCCGGCGGACAAGACCCGGCGACTGCTCGCCTCCGCCGGACTCGCACCATCGGTGCACAACACCCAACCCTGGCGGTTCCGGCTCACCCCGTCCGCGATCGAGCTGCACACCGACCCGGCCCGCCAGCTGCGCGTCGCCGACCCCGACGGGACCGAGCTGCGGCTTAGCTGCGGCGCCGCGCTGTTCAACCTGCGCATGGCACTCGGGCAGCTCGGCGTCCGGCCGGTGGTGAGCATCCTTGCCGACCGTGACGATCCAGGCTTGATCGCCCGCGTCCACGCCGGAGCTGCCAAAGCCCCCAGCCCAGAGGAGTCAGGGCTGGCCCTGGCCATTCCTCAGCGCCACACCAACCGGCGCCCGTTCAGCGACACCCCAGTCGATTCCGCGCAACTGCACGACCTGTTGATGGCCGCGCAGCACGAGCAGGCCTGGTTGCACCCGGTCCAAGAACGGGTCCAACGTGACGAGCTCGGGCAGCTGGCGGCGCGGGCACACCGGCTGCAGCTCGCCGACCCGGCATTCCGCGCGGAGCTCGGCGCGTGGAGCGGGGGCTCCGCGGCGGCCCGTCACGACGGCGTACCGGTCCGGGCCGGCGGGCCCGCTCCAGGACCCAGGGACGTATGGATGTTGCGCGACTTCACCGCCGACCGACGTCCTGGCCACTCCGAAAGCCCGGGCTTCGAGGAGGAGCCACTCGTCGCCGTGCTCGGCGCCAACGCCGACGGACCGACCGGCGACGTGCACGCCGGCCAGGCGTTGCAACGGGTGCTGCTCACCGCCACGGTGGACGGTCTCGCGGTGTCGTTGATCTCACAGCTCATCGAGGTGGTCGAGATACGGGAGCAGGTCAGGCAACTGCTCGGACACGCCCGCCTACCGCTGGCGGTTCTGCGGATCGGCCACGGCTGGCCGGTCACCGCCACCCCCCGTCGCACAGTCGAGGACCTCGTGATGGCGGACCAGGGCACGTAAAGCGAGAGGTCGTTCGCCTCTGTCAGGCGACCAGCCAGTCGTCAACGATCGGTAGAGACAGTGGTTTCGATGCGGAGGTCAGCAATGAGGGCATGTGACGTGATGAGCAACCCGGTGATCAGTCTGCGACCGAACACCCCAGTACCCACTGCGGCGGCGTTGCTCGTGAGCTACGGGTTCACGGCCGCCCCGGTGATGGACGCCACCGGGAGGATACTCGGGATTGCCACCGAGGCCGATCTGATTCGTAGCCGGGTGGCACCGGAGGGTTCTGTGATCGAGGAGGCGGCCGGGTCAACGGTCGCGGCCGTGATGATGCCCGCGCCGATCACCATGGGCCCGGACGACGACCTCACCGATCTGGTCGCGGTCATGCTCAAGAAGGGCATCCGATCGATTCCGATCGTGGATGACGGTCGGCTGGTGGGCATCGTGAGTCGGCGGGACGTGCTCCGCCTGGTCGCACGGCGTGAGTTGATCCTGGAAGACGCCCGCCATGGCCGATGAACCCGTTCGCGGCCGTCCACGAGGCCCGCCGAGGTGGTCCAGGCCGCAGTCAGCCGTGCAGCCCGCCGTGCGGCCACGGATCGTCCGGGGACCAACGGCACCGATCGTCCCCCGTGGTGGTCATGCTGTCCAGCTCTGCGAGCAGGTCCGCGAAGAAAGCCTCCCAACGCCCGTCGTCGCCGCCCGGCCACTCTCCCGTGTAGTACATCCAGGAGTCCGGCAGCACCGCGCCCGGCTGCACCTGCCCACAGGTCCAGCCGTACTCCTCCCCACGTCTCTCCAGGTACACCATCTCACCGGCGCGCAAGTCCGCCGAGCGCAGCTCGATGCCCAGCTGCTCAGGTTTCATCGCCTGCTCCAGACCACAGGACGCGGACCCGAGCGCGGACACCGGCGCAGACACACACAGCCACGCCACACATCGTCGCACCGCGCCCGGCATCTGGCCAGTGGTCGACACACCCACCCGTGGAGCAGGCCGCGCGGCAGGGCCAGCACCGCGACGCGCAGCAGCACCAGCGCTGGAAGCCAGCTCGTTCGGTGCGACCGCCCGTGGCCCGGTCGCCGTGGCCGAAGCCAGGGCCTTGCGTGCGTGGGCCCTCGCACGCAAGGCGATCTCCCGGGATGGGAAGATATACGGATGGTGGTGGCGCGCTCGGAACGCGCGCCCACAGAGGAGGTCCCCATGCTCCGAGATGATGCCCGCAAGATCGCCGAAGCGATCGACGAGCGCGTCAAC